>NZ_JADQDK010000001.1:5645906-5959567 GCF_019263705.2 Pseudonocardia abyssalis | reverse complement strand
CAGCGGGCCCGTCCCGCACCGCTCCCGCGGCGCCATGCGGATCCCCGGAACCCTCTGGTTCGCCGCCGTCGCATGGATCGGACTCGCACTCGTCGAGCTCTACGCCGCAGCCGACTCACTCGCAGCCAACCGTCTCGACTCGGAGGCCGACCGGGTCGCCACCCAGCTGGGCCCCGACGCCGTGAGCGGGCCGCCCGCCGTCGCCTCGACCGCGGTGATCGCGATCCTGGCCGCGGTGTCGACCGTGGTGCTGACCGCGGCGCTGTTGTCGGGTCGTGCGTGGCCCCGGTTCGTCCTCGTCGGGCTCGGGCTGTTCGTCGCGGTGGTCTTCGCCGCGGGCGGCACCTGGCATGCCGTCGCGGCGTTCGTCCTGGTGACGCTGGGCGCGTTCGCGATGGTCCTGCCGAGCGCGCACCGCTTCCTCGCCGTGCCGGATGCTCGCTGACCGCGACACCCCACGATCCGGGCCTGACGACCTGATCGTCATCGCGGTCCGGATCGGCGTGGTCGCGTCCCTGGGCGCGCTGGCCGTGCTGACCGACCCGGCAGTCCGCGCGTCGCTGGCGGTGGTGTTCGCCCTGGTCGCCGTCGCCGCCGGCTACGCGGTGCTGCTCGCCCTCGCCCGGCTGGCCCGCGGGAGCGGACCGAGACCGATCGTGGTGTCGGGTACCGACGCCGTCCTCGCGCTGCTGGCCGTCACACTGACCGGAGGCGTGGTGAGCCTCGCGGTCGCCGTGCTCCCACTCGTGGTCATCGCCAACGGTTTGCGCACCGAGAGCCGCCGCGGCGAGCTGTTCGCGCTGCTCGTGGGCGGTGCGTACCTCGGAGCCTGCATCGTCGGCAGCCCGTCCACCACGACGGTCGATGCGCAGATCTCCGCGGGGCTGTGGTGGACCTTCTACCTGGTGGCGGTGGCCACCCTGACCGGGGTGTTCGTGCGGCGGCTCGACAGGCAGTACCGTGCGGTGGCCGAATCCCGCGCCGAGGTGATCGCCGAGCACCAGGCCGTCGTCGAGGAACGCGACCTGCGTAGCAGGCTGCTCGACTCCCAGCAGGCACGGCTCGACGGCCTGCGCGTGATCCTGCACGAGTTCCGCGCACCGGTCTCCGCGCTGACCGCGCTCGCCCGGGCCGCCACCCGGTCGGCACCCGATCCGATGCTGGATCTGATCACCGCGAATGCCGAGCATCTCCAGGACATGCTCGACGGGCTCGCCGAGGTGGCGGTGACAGAGGGCGGGGCGGTCGGCAGGGTCCGTGAACGGTCCGTCCGCCTGCAGGACCTTGCCCTGGCCGCTCTCGCCGGCGCGGGGCTGCCCGAGGAACGCCGCTCGATCGTCGTCCGCCCTCCTGACGCGACGGTGCGGTGCGACCCTCAGCGGCTGCACCGCATGATCGGCAACCTGGCCGGGAACGCCGCCCGGTACAGCGGGAGCGAACCGGTCGAGGTGTACCTCGCCCGGGAGCGCGACGACCTCGTCGTCGAGGTCCGCGACCGTGGGCCCGGCCTTTCGGTGGACCAGCTCGGCCAGGTCACCCAGAAGTACGTGAGTCTCGGGGACAAGCGGGGCACCGCGGGTCTGGGGTTGTGGATCGTCAGCGAGCTGACGACGTCGATGGGCGGGACGCTGACCCTGTCCGCACGTCCTGGGGGCGGGCTCGTCGCCCGGCTGGCCCTGCCCGTCCGGGCGTGAGACGCGGCCGACGCCGGTTCAGCTCTCCCAGTTCTGTCCCGGGTACTTCTCGGGCAGCAGACCCTCGCGGACCGCACGCACCACGGTCTCCGCGCGGGTCGCCGTGCCGAGCTTGCGCATCACCCGCGAGAGGTACTCCTTGACCGTGTAGGACGACAGGTGCAGCTCCTCCCCGATCTGCCGGTTGGTCATGCCGTCGGCGACCAGCGACACGATCGACAGCTCGTGCGCGGTGAACCGGCAGCTCGGGTCACCGCCCAGCACCGCCTGGGCCAGCCGCGAGTCGATCACGAGATGGCCCTCGGCGACCCGGCGTAGACCCGCGGACAACTCGCCGCACGAGGAGTCCTTGAGGAAGAAGCCCTTCGCGCCGGACTGGACGGCGGCCACCGCCGCGACCCGATCCTCGAAGCTGGTCAGCATCGCGACCCGGACGTCCGGGCGCAGCCGGACCACGTCCTCGACCAGGCCGATCCCGGAGCGGCCACTCAGCCGGAGATCGACGACCACCAGGTCGAGCCGGGTGTGTGCGGCCATCTTCCCGGCCAGGAACTCCAGTGCGCCCTCCCCGTCGAGGAATGCCCCCACGACGTCGATGGCGTCTCGGGCAAGCGCTCGCTGCAGCCCCTCCAACACCAACTCGTGGTCGTCGACCAGTACGGCGGTGAGCCGGCCCTCCTCGAAATGCATCCGTGCGGGGTCCGTCGCCTGCCGCTGCCCCGGTCTGATCACCGCCGTCTCCCCTCGGGCCGACCCAACGGCCGCCGAACGGCTCGGAGGGATGTTCGCACGCGCGTCGTGCACGGTTCGCTCACAAGAGGGTGGAGACGACACCGACGGAGATCAGGAGTACCCCGGCGATCTGGCACGCCAGCGCCCCACGGCGATACACGACCACCTTGCGCCGGCGGTGCTCGGTGGGCAAGGTCGCCGGCAGCAGGCTCGCGGCGTTGCGGCGTCCCCACACCCCGACGAGGAGCACGGCGGTTCCCAGCACCACCGACCCCACCAGGTTGACGATCACGACGCTCACCGTGGCGCCTGCGTGCCCTCGGCGGGCGCCGGCGACCCGAACGACGGCGCAGCGTCCGGATCGGCCGGGCGGAAGTGTTCGGCGTAGACCACGTCGGCGTCCCGCACCTGCTGGGCGATCCAGTCCTGCCAGATCGCCAGGCTGCGCTCGACCTGCAGGGCCTGCCGCAGCCCGTCGGCGACCTGGTCGAAGGATGCGGGGACGAAGGGGATCACCGCATCCACCCGCCCGACGTTCCATCCGAACTGTCCCTGCACCGGCCCGTACAGCTCTCCGGGCGCCACGGCGAACGCGGCGTCGCCCACGGGAGCCTCCAGCTCGTCGCGCGCGAGGTCGCCCAACAGCCCCCCGGTGCCACGGGTGCTCTCGTCCCGGCTGCGGTCGGCGGCAACCTGCTCGAAGGCGACGCCACCCCGGATCTCGTCGAAGGCGGCCCGGGCCTGCTCCTCGGACTCCACGACGATGTTGCGCAGCGTTCGTCGTTCGGGGGTGCCGAGAGTGTCCTGTCGATCGGCGTAGGCGGCGCGCAACTCCTCGTCGGTCACCGTGACGGTGCCGACGACGTCCTGCATCAGCAGCCCGACCGTCATCTGCCGCCGGATCTCGTCGAGCACCGACTCCTCCGACGTACCGACGTTGCCCAACGCCCGCACGAACGCGTCGCGGCCGCCGGGGCCGAACTGCTCCTCGATGTAGCGATCGCGGGTGTCGGTGACCTGTTTGTCGGCGACGACCACCCCACGCTCCAGGGCCTCACGGTCGAGTATGTCGCTGAGCACGACCGACTTGGCCACGTCGCGCCGGAAACCGTCCGCGGCCGCAGGGTCCTCGGGGGCCTGCACCCCGTAGAGCGCTTGGAGCGCGACGACGCGCTGGTCGAGTTGTTCGACCGTGACGGTGCGGCCGTCGAGCCGGTAGGCGGCATCGGCGGGCAACGCGGAAGCCTGCCACCACACCGCACCCGCAGCGGCGGCCGCCACCACCACGACCACGGCTGCGGCGGCCGCGCGACCGGCCCATGTGGTGGGCAGCCGGAGCCCGCGCCGATTCGGCCCGGTCCCCGCGGACTCCGCGGACTCGGCGTCCTCCGCCGACTCGGGACCCTCCGCCTCGCCGGCGTCGGCACTCTCCGTGCCGGCCGGCTGCTCGGCGCCGTCGGAAGCGGGATCGCCGGCGTCGGGGACGGGATCACCACCGTCCGCGGAATCACCCGGCACCGGTTCGGCACCGGCCCCGCCCTCCGGTGCGGACCCGCCCTCGCCGGCCACGTCGGGAGAACCCGATGAGCCGTTCGCCGCGGCCACCGGTGACTCCGGTGCGGCGTCCACGTCCGCTGTCTGAACTCCGGTGGCGTCGTCGATGTCGACACCTTCCGTGCCCTGCTGGCTCATCACTGCACTCCCACGAGACGGCGGTCACGGTCCATGGTGTCTAACGGCTCGGCCGGCCCCGAGATGCGAGCCAGCCATACGGCGAACACCGCCGCACCCATCGCGACACCCACCGACACCGCGAGGAGCAACCCGAACTGGGCCACCACCGACAACCTGGAGAACATCAGGACGGCGTAACCGGTGGCCGACGCGGCGGCCGCGAGCAGCACCGCACGGTGCAGCGATCGGTCGTTGCGGCGCGCCGCCTCCGCGGCCAGCACCGTGAACTCGCAGCCGACGGCCGCGGTAAGCGACCCGATCGCGATCGTGACCGGGGTCAGCCCGATCCCGGCGACCCAGATCGCCGCCAGGCCCCATCCGGTGGCCAGCGCGGCTGCGACCACGGCGAGAACGGCGTCGGAGCGCTTTCGTAGACCGACCGCGAGGACCAGTCCGGCGACGACGATGCCCAGCACGTTCGCCAGGTACCGGTCCGCGGAGATCGTCTCGTAGGACCCCACGGCCACCATCGGCAGGCCGGTCAGCTCGACCTGCATGCCCGCGGGAGGCGGCGGGAGCACCGAGCGCACGGACTCCCGCAGGTCCAGCAACTGCTCCGCATCGTCGAGCCGGGTTCCGAAGGTGATGACCGCGAGCGAGCGATCGGAGTTGATCACGCTACCGGTCAGGTAACGGGGCAGCAGCCGCAGCGCGGAGGCGAGCTGGCCGTCGGTCGGCGTCTCGCCGAGGAAGCCCAGCAGGCCGGGTGGCGAGATGATCGGCCGCAGCCGGTCCCCCTCGGCGGTGATCACCGCCTGCTCCGCGGCACGCATCCACTCCAGCGCCTCCGGCGTCGCCGCGCCGCCGCCGGAGAGCAGGATCGTGAACTCCCCGCTCGACCCCAGCACGTCCTCGACGTACTCGGCGTCGTCGACCACGGACAGACCTCCGGCGAACCCCTGCAGGTCCGCGCGCAAGGGCAGATCGACCAGCGCGAACCAGCCCGCCCCGGCGAGCACCACGGCCGCGGCTGCTGCGGCGATCCGCGTCCGCGTCGAGCCCCGCGGCGCCGGCGTGCGCGCCGGCTCCGGCTCCGGTCCCGCCGCGACGGGGGCGCCCCGCCGCCAGGTCACCGCCACCCCGGTCAGCACGGCGACGGCGATGCCCACAGCCAGGGTGACCCCGAGGTCACGCACGGTCGGGATCGGGCTGACCGTCAGGGCGCCGAAGCTCGCGGCGGTCGCTGCGCCGACGACCAGCACCAGCCTCCGCGACGCACCGGTGGCGAGGTAGGTGGTGAAGTCGCTGCCGACACCGATCAGTACCGGGAGGAAGGCGATGACCCCCAACGACAGCGGGCGGTCGACCCAGCCGAAGACCCCCAGGGTGATCACCGTGCCCACCGCGGTGGCCGCCAGCGGCAGCACCCGGTGCCGCCGGTCCGCCCAGCGCACGGCGAGGAACCAGGCCCCGACCGCCAGCAGGGCGATGCCCCCGAGCAACGGGACCTCCGTGCGGACCCGGTCGCCCAGTGCGGCCGCGACGGCCGGCACCCCGGACACCGTGACCCGCTCGGCGTCCAGTCCCGCCACCGCGACCGCGCCCCGGACGTCGGCGACCAGTCGTTCCACGCCGGCCTGATCCAGATCCTGACGGGGCCTGACGAGCACCGCGACCGCCGAGGCCTCCGGCACCACGAATCTCCACTGCGGGCGCGGCTCGCCGCCGCCTCCGAAGATCACCGAGCTGACGAACTCGTCGTTGCGCAGCGTGGGCAGCCCGCCCGGCAACCCCTGCACGATGAACGCCCCGTAGCGCTGGTCGAACTCGGCCACGGCGGCCGCCGCGGCATCCTGGGCCGCAGCCTCGGACCCGCCCTCGGCGATGACCCGCTCGGCCGCGGCGGCACGCACCCCGTCGCGGTAACCCGACAGTTCGGCGAGGAGCTCCTGCGCCCGCCCGGCCACCTGGTTCAGCACCGTGGCCGGGCCGTAGACCGCGGCCACGTCCGGGGTGCGGGCGAGCTGCCCCTCCAGCTTCAGCAGGGCGGGCAATGTGTCGGCGGACAGCAGCTGCCGAGGCTGCACAGACTCCAGCAGCACCACGACGGGGTCACCACCGAACGACGACCCGACCTCGGCGAGCGCGATGGCGGCGGGGTCGTCGGGCACGACGACGGAGTTCACGCCGGTGTCGACCCGGAGTTTCAGCAGGCCCATCAGCACCGCACCGACCAGGCCGGCCACCAGGAGCCCGGCCACCCATCGGCGCCATCCGAGCCGTGCCACCCACCGGGCGGGCGAACGCGGCGACCCGAGACGGCGGGGCGGGCCGTCCCCGAATTCCTGCTCGCGTGGGCCCGTCACCCTGCCGGCCTCGTCACCGTCATCGCACCATCATCCTCATCACGTGATGGCGGTGACCCGGGGGCCGGGTCACCGCCAGTGGGCTCCTTCCCCTCAGTTCTCGGGGACTGGATCCCGCTCGACCCGCGGGTACTCGCCGTCGAAGGACCGGCGTGGGTCGGAGTTGTCGCCCGCCTCGGGGTACGGGTTGTACTTCTCCAGCGGGCCGAACTGGGTGTTTAGCGGCTGGTTCACCGATTTCTCGTTGACGACGACGAAGGCGCGCAGCGCCGTCCCGTTCCCGTCAGCCGAGACTCCGAGGGTCTGGGACAGGCCTGCGAACCACAGCGCGGTGTCCTTGCCGTAGGGGCGCAGGTAGGCCAGCGCCGGGTTCAGGTCCGACAGGTTGACCTGCAACGTCGGGACGAGGTCCCGGGTCACGTCGGTGAAGCCGCCCACCCGCGTCAGGGTGTCCGGCGCGCGTTCGAGAGTGGTGTCGAGCGACGGCAGGAGGCCCCTGAGGTCCGCCGACGTCTCGGGCAGTTCGCGCAGCGCGGCGGACAGGTCGGGCGCGGCGGCCTCCAGGTTCGCCGCCACCGGGGCGAGCGAGCCGGCGAGCGTCTTCAGGCTTCCGCTGGCGTCCCGCGCGGTGTCCAGCACGCCCGGCAGCTCACGCAGCACGGCCTCCAGATCGGTCCGGTTGTCGGTGACCACCTGGGTGATCCGGTCCGCGTCGCGGACCAGGTCGGTGATCCGGCCCTGGCCGGTGTCGAGCGCCCGCAACAGGGCGGTCGTGTTGCCGGTGACCTCCACGAGGTCCTCCGACTGGGCGGCCAGCGCGTCGAGGGCGCTGCCGCCCTCGCGACCCAGCGCACCGAGCCCGGCCACGGCGTCGGCGATGTCCTCGCGGGACCCGTCGGTGACCAGCGCCGCGGACCGGATGGTGCTGCCCAGAGCGTCCCGGGTGGGCTGGTCGAGGCTGGTCAGCACGTCGTCGAGCTGGACGCTCGACCGGGCGGCGCTGCGCGGCAGGATCGCTTCGGTGGCGATCTCCGCGCCGGAGCCGTCGTCGATGTCGGCGTAGGTCTCCTCCACCAGTGTCTTGTTGCGGATCGTCACCGTGACGCCCTCGTGCAGCGGCCCGGCGTCCTTGTCTAGATCCAGGGTGACGACCGCGGAGCCTCCCTCCACCTGCACGTCCTGCACCCGGCCGACCACGACACCGGCCTGCCGCACATCGGACTGCGGCACCAGGTTGTCCACGTCGTCCATCGCCAGCGTCACGCGGTAGCCGGCCTGCGAGATGAGCGGGATGGTGCCACCGGAGTTGAGCCAGAGGAATCCGAAGATGGCTGCCGACAGGCCGACGAACGCCAGGACCACGAGGGTCCGCAGGATCGGCACCAGGAACAGTGGTATGCGCATGTCCGGCACCTATCGAGGGGTCGGGGTCGCGAGACCCTGGAGCGGAAGCGGGAGCGAGGTCGGTGTCACCTGCAGCAGGCCGCGCAGGATCCCCCGGTTGGCGTCGCGCAGGCTGGTCACGGAGTTCGTGTTGTAGACGAATGCCTGCAGGTCGGTCAGGTACGGGACGAGGCCCGCGGTGACCGGTTCGAGCCGCTCGGAGATCGGCACCAGGTCGTCGAGGCTGGCGTTCAGGTCGCCGACCACGGGCCGCAGGTCACCGACCACCGGGCGCGCCGCGGCGATCACCGGGGTGAGCGTGTCCAGGGTCGTGTCCAGCCGCTGGACGGAGTCGTTCGTGCGGGAGAGCGCCCCCGGCAGCACGTCAGTGGCCTCCCGGAGGTTGACCAGCGCGGGGTCGAGCTCACCGGCCAGCTCCGTGACGCCCTGCGTGGCCGCACGCAGCTGGGCGTCGAGGTCCGGCAGCTGGGCGAGCGCGTCGTCCAACGGCTGGCTCTGCCCGGCCACGGTGGTCAAGGTCGTCTGCAGGCTGGCAGCCAGCCGCGAGATCCGCTCGTCGTCGCGGCCCAGCGCGGAGGAGATCCGGCTCAGCGCAGTCACCAGTCGGGCGATCTTGTCCCGCCGCACGTCCAGCTCGGCCACGACCGGCTGCAGGTCGGTGAGCACCGCGTCCGCGCCCCGCAGCCCATCGGGCAGCGTCGCGGGCGCGTTGGCCAGCGCCGTGTCGGACTCCGACAGCAGGCTGGTCAGGGCGTAGCGGGCGTTCTCGTCCAGGTAACCCGTCACCTCGTCGATCTGGATGGGCTCCGAGGACTGCCCCACGGGCAGTACCGCACCGTCCTCCAGCGGGATGCCGGGCGGGCCTCCCGGGCTGACCTCGACGTACATCTCGTTGAGCGGGCTCTTGGGCCGCAACACGACCCGGGCGTTGTCGTAGACCGGGTACTCGGCCGCCACCGCGAGGGTGAGCACCGCGTCGCCCTCGTCGGAGACCCGCGCCTCGCGGATGTCGCCGACCGCCACGCCGGCGATCCGCACCTCCTGCCCGTTGCCGGGGCTGATCGCCGGTGTGGCGTCGAAGGTGGCCTCGAAGATCAGCACGTTCTCCCACGGCGGGTTGAACCGTTGCTGACTCAGGATGTAGCCACCCACCCCGAGGCCGAGCACGATCAGCGCGGCCATGACCACGATGTTGCGGAACAGGCCCGGCTCGCTGCGGGCGTGGGCCCACATGCGGGGCAGCCAACCCTGTTTGTGGGTCGTGGCGCTCATCGCTGGATCTCCTGGAACTGGGCGAGGTTGGCGAACAGCTGCTCGACGCTGACCCCGGGCAGCCCCGCGACGCTGCCGCCGTTGACGCCCGGGTTGAACCCGATGACCGCACCGTTCTCGTCGGTGAGAGCCGAGACGCTGTCGAGGTTGGTGACCATGTAGGCCAGCTCGGTGTAGAACGGGTTGTCACCGCCACCGCCCTCGTAGGGACCGGTCCCGTCGAACCCGGAGTTGATGGTGTCGAGCACCGGTCCGTTCACCCGGTCGAGGACCGGGCCCTCCAGGTTGTCCAGCACGGTGGTGAGGCCCTGGGTGGCCGGGACGAGGTCGTCGACCAGCGGGCGAGCGTCGACGAGCAGACCGCGCAGGTCGGCGACCACCGGTCGGGCCTCCTCCAGGACGGGCTCGGCCGTGTCGAGCAGTTCGTCGAGCTCCTCGACGACCGGCAGCGCCGGTCCCGCGGTGTCCCGCAGCTCGGCGAGGGTCCCGTCGAGGTTGTGCAGGCCGGTGTTGGCGATGCGCAGTGTCTCGGGTGCGTTGCGCAGCGACGCGGCGATGTCACCGCCGCGCCGGTCGAGCACGCCGGAGAGCGAGTCGAGTCCGGTGACGACGTCGTCGAGCTGGCCGTTGTTCTCCGACAGCGCGCGCGACGCGGACTCCAGTCCCTGGACCAGCTCGGTCAGATCGACCTCCGGCCGGGTGCCACGCGCGGCCTGCAGCACACCGCCGGCCGGCCCGAGGGTGCCCGGGGCGGTCCGCGCCAGATCCTGCAGGGCCTCGGACCCACCTCGGGACAGGGTGTCGTCGAGGTGGCCGGTGCTGCGCTGCAGCCCGAGGAGAGCGTCCGGCTGCAGCGCCGCCGCCACCCGGTCCAGCTCGACCGGCACCGAGGCGCGGTCGACCGGGATGTCGTCCTGCACCTCGCCCCGGTCGCCGCCGGGTTCGAGTTCCAGGTAGTAGCTGCCGCCGAGCAGGGTCGTGGCGCGGATCGCCGCGCTCGGCGCGGAGCCGAGCTTGTCCTTCTCACCCGGGTCGAGCTTCATCTCGACCAGGGCGGAGCCGTCGTCCGCGCGCTCGACTCCGGTGACGACGCCAACCGGGACACCGGCGATCTTGACCGGCGTCTGGTAGGCGCGCATCCGGTAGTCCTGACTGAAATTCGCCCGGATCGTGTCCCCGGGGCTGAGCCAGGTGAGGATCTGCGCCTTGCTGAACAGCGCCACCCCCAGCAGCAGCAGGACGATCGTGACCAGGATGCCGATGCCGACCGGTGACAGCGGCTTGCGTTGACGGAACGTAGGGGTGGCCATCAGTTGCGCCCCCCCAGCAGCGGCAGCGGCTGGCGGTCGGTCTCGAGCTCGCCGGGCTCCGGGTCACCGTTTCGGGCGACCGTCGGATCCTCGACCGGCAGCACCCCGGACGCCGACTCCGCCGAGACGATCGGGAAGAAGCGCAGCCAGTGTCCCGCCGCGTCACCGTTGCTGAGCGCGCTCGTCGCGTTGGTGAAGAACTGCGAGATCTCCGGGGAGAACGGCGCGGCGTCGGCCAGCAGCGGCGCGGCCTCCCGCAGCGTCTGCACGAGCCTGGGGGTCAGCGGCCGCGCGTCGGCCATCAGCTCGGTCAGGTCCACCACCGCGGGCTCGGCGACGTCGGCGACGCCCGGCACCCGGTCGAGCGGCCCCACGCCCTCGCGCAGCACGCCCCGGACGTCCGGGGTGGCCCGCCCGAGGGCCTCCGCGCCCGGGCGCAGCTCGGTGACCGCCACCCGTGTGTCGGCGAGCGGGCCGTTGAGCGTGTCCAGGGCGGACCGCACGTCCCGCAGGGTGCCCGGGGCCCGCTCGAGGGTCTGCTCGAACGGCCCGGTGTCGTCCACCGCCACCGCGTCGAGAGTGTTGCTGAGGCTCGTCATGAGGGAGGCGATCTCCTGTTCCCGGCCCTCGAAGCGGCCGGCGAGGGTGTCGGCCGACTGCAGCAGGCCGACCAGGTCGGCGCCGTCACCGGCGCTCAGGGACCGGGACACCGTGCCCAGGTCGGGAAGCAGTTCCGGGGAGGTCCGGAACGCGTCCGCCAGGTCCTCGGACCGGCCGGCGAGCCCGCCGCCGAGCTCACGCAGCGTCGATCCCAGCGCGGTGCGGGTCGGCTGGTCGAACACGTTGAACAGGTCGCTGACCTCCTGCGCGCCGCGGGTGATCCGCTTCTGGATGACCTCGTCCTCGCCGAGCAGGCCGGCGTCCTCGCTGCCGGGGTCGAGGTCGACGAACTTCTGGCCCAACGCCGAGCGGGCGCCGACCGACGCCGTCGCCGCGCTGGAGTTGCGGTAGATCGGGCGGTCCCCGTCGAGCTTGAGCACGGCGACCGCGCCCTGTGCCTCGGAGTACTCGATGGCGTCGACGGTGCCGACGCGGGCACTGGCGATCCGGACGTCGTCACCACGGCGCAGTGCGCCGACGTCGTCGAAGGAGGCTCGGACCATCGTCACGGTCGCGCCGGGGATGCCGTACTGCGCCTGGAAGGCGAACACGACGGAGGCGACGAACAGGACCACGACCGTGATGCCGATGAACAGGGCCGAGGAGCGGGAGTTGAAGGCCTTCTGGAGGAGCCTCACGAGCCGCCTCCCAGCAGCGAACCGAGCATGCCGCTCTCCTGTTCGGGGGTCAGTCCGGTGGCACCGTCGTCGTCGGGGCCGGGCGCCTGCAGCAACGAGCCGCCGACCGGGGGGCTGGTGGGTGTGCCGGGGACGTCGCTGCCGGGCTGCTCGCCACCGATCAGCGGCGGAGTGCCGAACAGCGGGGGAACGGGCACGGCCTGGGGCAGGAAGTTCGTCGCCGAGTCCTGGTTGACGATGATGTGGGCCCGGAAGTAGTGCGACAGCCCGTCGTAGCCGTTGGTGGTCAGCGCCCAGTACCGGACGAAGTTCAGCACGTTGTCGAGGTTGGCGGTGAGGTCTTCGACGAGCGGGCGGGCGTCGGCCGACGCCGTGCGCAGGTCGGGTGAGGCCGTGCGCAGGTCGGCCGCCACCGGCTGCGCCTCCTCCAGGAGTTTGCGCGCCTCCTGGAGCACCGGCTCGGCCTGGGCCAGGGCGGGGTCGAGCGAGTCGGCGAAGGTCCGCAGCTCGCCGGAGATCTCCGAGAGGTCCTCCGTGACCGGCCGCAGCGTGCGCAGCGTCGGGGTCGTCTCCTGGGCGGTGCCGGCGAGCTCGCCCAGCGTGGTCCGCGCGGAGCGCAGCGCACCGGGCAGCTCGGCCAGGGTCTGGTCGAGTGCCTCCTGCTGGCGGCTGCTCGCCGCCAGCAGCCGATCGGCGGACGCCACCAGCCGGTCGAGCGACGCGCCGCCGTCGGTGGCCAGCGCACCGGCCACCGGCTCGACCCGGTCGACCAGCGACCCGAGCAGGACGTTCTGGTCCTCCAGGACGGCCGTCAGGCCCTCCGTGTCGCGCAGCGCCGGGGCCAATGCCTTCAGCGCGGCGTCGACGTTGCCGCCGTTGTCGCGCAGCCCGTCGCCGAGCGTGGTGACCAGGAACGCCAGCGACTCGCCGGTCGGCTCGTCGACGGTGTTGAGGATCTCGTCGAGGTCCACGTTGGTACCGGTCCGGTCCCGCGGGATCGTACCGCCGGTGGCCATCGTGGCCGTGCCGGGCGTGCCGCGTTCGATGTCCACGTAGCGCTCACCGAGGAGGCTGATGGGCCGGATGGTGGCCGTCGCATCCTGGTAGAGGGGCAGTGCCGAGGGATCGAGGTCGAGGAGGACGTCGGCGTGGTCGCCGTCGACGACGATGTCGCCAACCTCACCGACGACGACACCGTCGACCTTGACCTCGTTGCGCGTCAGCAGCGGGCCGGCCGAGTCGAACTCGGCCACCACGACCATGCCCTGCGCCGATGGGTTCTCCGCGGCCAGGCCGCTCATCGCGCCGGTGGCCCCGATCGCGGCGACGAGTCCCACCGCGAGCGCGCGGGGCGTCGAGAGCTTCATCGCATTCCCTCTCCGAAGGCGTCCGTCCAGGGCTGGTCGACCAGCTCACCGGGCAGCGGCGCCAGGTTCTTCGTCGTGCCCGGGGGCAGGACGCCCGGGTTCACGTTGACGTTCTCCGCGCCCGCAGTGACGTAGATGCGGGCGTAGTGACCGTTGCGGTCGAAGTTGGCGTTCGCCGAGTTCCAGTTGGTCAGGAAGCCCGCCAGCTCGGGTGTGTACGGCCGCAGGAAGGCCAGCGCCGGGGTGATCCCGGCGACGGTCTCCTCGATTGCCGGAACCGTCGCGGTACCGCTGTCGAGCAGCCCGGGGGTGAACTGCAGCAGCTCCGACGCGGAGTCGAGGGTGGGCCGCAGGTCGGCGATGGCCGGGCGGAGATCGCTGAGCAGCGGGCGCAGGTCGGCGGCGACGCCCGGCAGCCGCGCGGTCGCCGGTTCGAGCGCCTCGAGCAGTGGGGTCACCTCCTCGACCGTGCCGGGCACGCTGTCGAGCGTGGTACGGGCCTGCCGGAGTGTGGGGGGCAGCTCCCGGAGGGTGCCGCCGAGTGCCTCACGCTGCGCGACGATCTGGTCGACGGCCCCGCCGAGCTGGTCGACCACGCGCGACACGTCACCGTCGCGGCGGGCCAGGATCGTCATCGTCTCGTTGAGCCGGGTGACCAGCTGGCGCACGGCCTCCCCGTCGGTGCCGAGGCCGCGCAGCACGTCACCCAGTGCGCCGATCGCCGGGCCCGCGGTCTTCAGCGTGGCGTTGAGGTCGCCCTCGCTGCCCGCCAGCGTCTCGTCCAGGTTGCGGGTCAACGAGTTGAGCTTCTCCCGGGTCGGCGGGTCGAGCGCGGCGAGCACGGTGTCGAGCTCGACCGGGGAGGGCTGGTCCCCAGTCAGCATCCCGCCCGAGGGGATCTCCGCGTTGTCGGCGGGCCCGTCGGTCAGGTTGACGAGCCGCTCGCCGAGCAGGGCCTTCCAGACCACGCTCGCGGTGGCGCCGTCGTGCAGCGGCGCGAACTCTCGGTCGAGGACGAGCGTCAACTGGGCCCGGCCGTCGACCACTTCCAGATCCTCGATCTGGCCGGCGTCGAAACCGTTGACCTTGATCAGGGTGCCCTCGATGAGGTTGGCCGCGTTGTCGAGCACGACGGTGACCCGGTACGGGCCGCTGAAGGACATGACGCCGGCTGCGGTGGTGGCCAGGACCAGTACTGCAACCACCACCGCGGTCAGTATGCGTTGCACGTCAGTCCATCCCCAGGGGTCCGGCGGACTCGCCCGCGAGGAACTGGCGGACGAACGGGTCGTCGGATCCGAAAGCCCCCGCGGCGTCGCCGTAGTGCACGACGTTGCCCTGCCAGATCAGGCCGACGTAGTCGCTGACCTTCCTGGCCGATCTGATGTCGTGGGTGACGATCATGTAGCAGCCGCCGTGCTCCGCGTGGATCTTGAGGATCAGGTCGCAGAGCAGGCTGGTGCGGACCGGGTCGAGGCCGGAGTCCGGCTCGTCGAAGAGCACGATGTCGGGGTTCATGACCAGTGCGCGGGCGAACCCGGCGCGCTTGCGCATGCCACCCGAGACCTCGCTGGGGAACTTCCCGACGGCCGCCTCCAGGCCCACCTCCACGAGGTTCGACATCACGATCTCGCGGATGTCGCCCTCGGACATGTCAGTGTGCTTGCGCAGCGGGAAGGCCGTGTTGTCGTAGACGTTCATGGAGCCGAACAGGGCGCCGTCCTGGAACAGGACCCCGAACCGCTTGCGCAGCTCGTAACGTTCACGTTCGGTGATCCGCCACATGTCCTGGCCGAAGATCACCACCTCGCCCTGGTCGGGCTCCAGGAGCCCGACCAGGTGCTTGATGAGGACGCTCTTGCCGGTACCGGACGGCCCGAGGATCGTCGTGATCGCGTTGTCCTGGAACTCCAGGTCGAGCCCCCTGAGGATCTTGAACGACCCGAAGGCCTTGTGCAGGTTGCGCACCGACATGGGAGGCGGTCCGGCGGCACTGCCGACGTCCCGTCCACGTTGCCCGTGAAGGCCTGCTGGAGGATGGGCACCGACTGGTTCGGCTCTCGGGGACATCGGAGACCTCCGGGGATGGGGCGGCGTCGCCCCGACGTGGTGGACTAGTTGGCGATCGGCGCGTTGGCGGCGAGACCCCAGAACAGCTGGGTGCCGAGAACGCCGACGACGTGGATCAGGACCATGTTGAGCATCATCGACTTCGCGGTGTTTCGTCCCACGCCGACCGGGCCACCGCTGGCGTTGTAGCCGTAGTAGCAGCCGACGAAGATGATGACCGTGCCCATCGCCATGACTTTCGAGAGCGAGTAGACGAAGTCGAGTGGGTTCTGGTAGAGCCAGAAGATGAAGGAGTAGCCGCCCGCCGAGACGCCGCCGAGCTGGATGACGACGGTCAGGTACTCGGCGATGTACATGATGCCGAGGCCGACGACGTAGAGGAACGGCATCGCGATCCAGGTGGCGATGATGCGGGTGCCCACGAGGTAGCTTCGCGAGCGGACCCCCATGACCTCCATGGCGTCGATCTCGTCGGAGATCCGCATCGAGCCGAGCTCGGCGACCAGCCCGCATCCGACCTTCGCCGCCAGGATGTAGCCCCACATGTAGGGGCCCATCTCACGGATGGCGCACCAGGCGGAGAAGATGCCCGAGTAGAGCGGTGCGCCGATCTGCTTGAGGGTGTAGTTAGCCTCCAGGCCGCACTGGTAGCCGATGACGAACATCATCAGCCAGATGATCAGGCCACTGGAGAGGATGAGGACGCCGGACTGCCGGAAGACCTCGGACGCGTAGTGCCGGACGTCGGGCAGGTCCCGGATGATCCGCGTGGAGAACTTGGCGATCTCGCCGCCGGTGGTGAAGGCCTCCTTGACCTTCTGCTCACCGAAGGTGATCTTCGGTCCGAGCTTCTTCGGAGGTCCGGGAGGCGGGCCCGCGGGACCGGGACGATCCATCGTGCTGGTCATGTCACGCGCTCCTCTACTTGTAGACCTGGATGTCGGGGTTCAGACCGAGCAGGATCGTCGTGAACACCATGTTGAAGATCCAGATCGCCGCGAACGCGATGACGACCGCCTGGTTGACCGCGCTGCCGACACCGATCGGGCCACCGCTCGCCTTGAGGCCCTTGTAGCAGCAGACGACCCCGATGATCAGGCCGAACAACGCGGTCTTGACCACGCTGCCCCACACGTCGGTGGCGGAGAGGTTCGCGAAGAGACTGTCGGCGAAGGCAGCCGGGTTGGCACCGAGGATGGGCACCGCCGCGATGTAGCCGCCGAGCAGGCCGAACATGATGGCCACCAGGTCGAGCAGGCCGGTCATGATGAACAGCGCGACGACCCGAGGGAGCACGAGGGTCCGGATGGGGTCGACGCCGAGGACCTCCATGGCGTCGATCTCCTCGCGGATGCGCCGGGCGCCGAGGTCGGCGGTGATCGCCGTACCCACCACGCCGGCGACGACCATGGCGTTCACCCAGGGAGCGAACTCCCGGACACTCGCCATGACGAAGAACGAACCGAGCCGCTCGGGGATGCCGAAGAGGGCGAAGAGGTTGCCGCCCTGCAGGCCCGGCGCACCCAGCCCGAAGGCGGTGGTCGACACCGCCATCGGGATCCAGCAGAGCTTCAGGATGTCGAACATCTGGTCCCGGACGTCGGACCAGTAGCCCAGTGGGTGGCGCACCGCCATCCAGAGGACCTGGAACATGAGCCGGGTCATCTCGCCGGCCTGGACCAGCGGTCCTTCAAGACCCTTGAGCGGGTTGGACACCCGGGGTAGACGTCTGGTCGAGTCCTTGGGGATCGAGACTGTCGTCGGCGAACTCACGGTCGGTTCCTTCCTGATCGATCGAAGTCGGCTCACATCGAGCGGCGCCGGGGCAGCAACTGTCGACAGTGGCAACCGTCAGTCGTGTGCGATGAAATCGCCCGCGTGATGCAGCTTACGATCGCGTTATCTGGGTAACGCGCGAGGAATGGGGGGGATACGCCGACAACTGGGGGGGAAGAAGTCCCCCCGATCGGGGGGTCGACCGGTCGACCGCCGTCAGCGGGCGGTCAAGGGAACCGCAACGCCCAGTCGCAGGCCGTGTAGGCGCGGCGCGTCACTCACCCAGATGCGTCCGCCGACCCGCGCGCATTCCTTCGCCAGGCTCGGCAGGCCGAACGAGTTGTTCTCGTGCCCGCTCAGAACCCGTCGAACATCGACGGCATCGCCCGACCCGTCATCGTCGATCTCGACGGTCCACCACGATCCGCCCCGGCGCAGGTGCACCGCGATCTGGGTGGCGTGCCCGTGGTGCCCGGCGTTCGCCGCGCCCTCCCGCACCGCCCGGACGAGCAGGTCGGCCGACACGGCGTCGGGCTCGGGCCCTTCGCCGGTGACGTCCAGGTCCGGGGTCGGCCCGCCACCGGCCCCGACCCGGGCGAGCACGCTGCGGATCCTGGACGCCACCGCCTGGTCGCCTTCCTGCGTCCCGCGGTCGTAGGGCACTCCCCCGCTGGCGATCTCGACCAACGCCACCCGCAGTTGCTGCAGGGCGGTACCGAGACGGTCCGCCAGCCGCTCCAGACCGACGGTCGCCTGCTCGTCCAGTGCCCCGCCGGCGCGAAGCTCCTCGACCTCCAGAGTGGCGGCGAACAACTGCTGGGTGACCCCGTCGTGCAGCGCGGCAGCGATCCGGGACCGCTCGCGCAGCTCCTGCAACGAGACCGATCGTCGGAGCAGCAGCGCCTGCTGGAACGCCAGGGCAGCAACCTCGGACAGCTCGGTGAGCGTCGCGAGGTCCGCCGCACTCGGCCGGAAGCCCGACGTCGCACCGTGATCACAGAACACGACCCCGAGCAGCCCCAGCCGGTCACTGCGCAGCAGCTGGACGGCGATCGGGCCGTGCACGTCGAAGAGCCGCAGACACTGGCCGGGCACCATGTCGGCCACGTCGGAGGTGGGTACCACCAGGGGCACAGCCGAACCACTGAGCTTCGAGATCACCCGGTAGTCCCCCACCGGTCCGCCGGCGGCGACGACCTTCGTGGGGTCGACGCCGAAGCCCGCACGACCATGCACAACCCCCCGGACCGGGTCGACAGCCATGATCACCGACCGTCGGAACGCGGTTCGCTCACACACCGCCCGGGCCACCGCGTCGAGGACCTCGGTCGGTTCGGTCGCCGACAGGAACAGCCGGGCGAGCTCGACACGGTCGACGCTCACGGCCGGGTCGGGTGGCGCCTGCTTGTCGGCCGGGTGGCGAGGAGCCATCTGTTCCTCCGAACCGTGGTGCCGTCCGGTGGCCGGCCCGGCGGGAACTGGGGATCGCCCACTGTAGACTTCTTGTGATGAGCAACTCAGCAGGCCGCGCGTCGGCGCGAGGTCCAGCCCCCGTCCCCGTGGACGTGGCAGCGGCCGTCAGAGCGGCGTCGACGGGTCTGACGGTCCTACTCCTCGGCGGGCTGATGACCCCAATCGCGCAGGCCTACCTGCCGGTGGTGGGCCAGTTCTGGCTGCTACTGGTCTCGGTGGTCGCCTTCGCCGCGGCGGGCAGCCAGGTGGGCGATGCGGAACTCGCCCCTGTGCACGGAGCCTGCGCAGCACTCGGCAGCTTCCTGCTCGTACTCCCGCTCGTCTTCTGGTTTCCGCCCGCCGGGGCCGGTCTCGACTTCGCGCAGATCGTCTCCGCGGCCGGAGCGGCCCTGGTGGTCGGAGCGCTCGCCGGACACGTAGCCGGGCGGCGCCGCGACGAGGTTGGCTGACCCGTTCGGACGCGGCGAAAAGTAAACCGTCGAAATGCGATGTTGCCCCGGAGTCCTCATCGACTCCGGGGCATCCATCGTGACGGCGGAAACCGGTTGTAGATCAGCCGGATACGTTCTCCACAGAAAGCTCCCCGTCGCTGTAACGCTTACGGAGCACCTTCTTGTCGTACTTCCCGGTTCCGGTCAGCGGCACCTCGTCGATGAAACTCCATCGCTCCGGGAGCCACCATTTCGCGACCTTGTCGGCGAGATAATCGTTCAGCTCGCCGGGCGTGACGGACGACCCGGGGCGGCGCACGACCGCGGCCAGTGGGCGTTCCTGCCACTTCTCGTCCGGCACCGCGATCACCGCCGCCGACAGGACGTCCGGGTGGCCGATCAGCTCGTTCTCCAGTTCGACCGAGGAGATCCACTCGCCGCCGGACTTGATCACGTCCTTGGCCCGGTCGGTCAGGGTGATGAACTGGGCCGGATCGATCAGCCCGACGTCGCCGGTGCGCAGCCAGCCCTCATGGAACTTCTCGGGGTCCTCGTCCCCGTAGTAGGAGGCGGTGACCCAGGGCCCGCGGACCTCGAGCTCCCCCACCGACTTGCCGTCGTGCGGCAGCGGCGTGCCCTCGTCGTCGACGATGCGCGCCTCCACCCCGGCGACGACACGACCCTGCGTACCGCGCAGGTGCATCTCCTCCTCGGGGGTCGCAGTGGCGGGCGGGAGCGCGACCGAGGCCAGCGGCGAGGTCTCGGTCATCCCCCAGGCCTGCACCATCCGGACCCCGAGCTCGTCGAAGGCCTGCATCAGCGAGCGCGGCACCGCGGAGCCACCGCAGGCCACGAACTTCAGCGAGCTCAGATCGTGCCCGGGGTTCTCCCGGACGTGGTTGAGGATGTCGTTCCAGATCGTCGGCACCGCACCCGACATCGTGGGCCGCTCCGACTCGATCATCGCCACCAGCGGTGCGGCCTGCAGGAACGGGCCCGGCAGCAGCAGTTGGGCACCCGCCATCATGGCCGCATAGGGCAGGCCCCAGGCGTTGGCGTGGAACATCGGGACGATCGCCAGGATCGTGTCGTCGTAACCGACGCCCAACGCGTTCGCCGTACAGGCCGCCTGGGAGTGCAGCCACATGGAACGGTGGCTATACACGACCCCCTTCGGGTTGCCGGTGGTGCCCGAGGTGTAGCACATCGCGGCAGCCGAGTTCTCGTCCACCTCGGGCCAGTCGAACACCGGGGACTGCGCCGCGAGGACCTCGTCGTAGCGCAGCACCTGCTTGCCGTGGCCCTCCAACGGCGCGAGGTCTCCGCCGCCGGTGACCAGGACCGTGTGCACCGTCGTCATGTCGGGCAGAGCGCGGGCCAGCAGCGGTGCCAGCGAGTCGTCGACGATCAGCACGCCGTCCTCGGCGTGGTCGGCGATGTAGGACAGCTGGTGCGGGGGCAGCCTCAGGTTGAGGGTGTGCAGCACCGCGCCCATCGACGGGATGGCCGCGTACCCGTCGAGATGCTCCTGGTTGCTCCACTGGAACGTGGCCACTCGCTGGTCGCCGGTGACACCGAACCCGCGCAGCGCGTTCGCCAGCCGCGCCGCCCGCTCACCGAGCTCGGCGTAGCTGGTCCGCCGGGTCGACCCCGGCGCGACGGCGGTGATCGTCTCGCGGGCACCGTGCACGGTGGACGCGTGCCGCAGCACCGATCCGACGGTGAGCGGGCTGTTCTGCATCGTGCTCAGCACGGCGGCACTCCAATCTCGACGGGCACGCGGCGGTCAGGCGTTGACGAGATCGTCACGGCCGGCTTCGGTGAGCATCTTCTCGTACTCCGGGAAGAGCTCCTTGGCCGTGGGGATCAGCTTGAGCAGCTTCGGCACCGGCCCCTTGGCACGCACCGTGCCGCGTGCCATCGCCACCGAGAGGTTGACCTTGCCGAGCCAGAACCTGTTGCCGGTGTCGGCGGTCATGAACAGCTCGACGTTGGGCTCCTTGGTGCTGCCGGCGCCGGTCTCGACCTCCTTGTTCGGCATGTCGACCGTGATGGTTGCGTCGGGATCGGTGTAGTGGATCCGCAGGACCACCCCGGACCCGGCGAGCTTGTCGGACAGCCCGTCCTTCTTGGTCGCCAGCTCGAAGATGCCGCCGAGGTAGGTGTAGACCTCGGACTCGTCGGTGAACACGCCCATGTGTCTTCTCCTTCTGTGGTGGAACGGTGTGCGGCGCCGGGATGGGTCGGCCTCAGTCGAGGCTGACCCACACCGACTTGGTCTGGGTGAAGCCGAGCAGCGACTCCTCGCCGAGGTCGCGGCCGTAGCCCGAGGCCTTGTAGCCGCCGAACGGGGCTGCCGGGTCGAGCATGTTGTACTGGTTGATCCACACCGTGCCCGCCTGCAGCCGGTGGGCGACCCGGTGGGCCCGGGTGACGTCCGAGGTCCACAGGCCCGCGGCGAGGCCGTACTCGCTGTCGTTGGCCCGGCGGACCACCTCGGCCTCGTCGTCGAAGGGCAGCACGGTCAGGACCGGGCCGAAGATCTCCTCCCGGGAGATCCGCATGTCGTCCCGGACGTCGCTGAAGATCGCGGGGGTCAGGAAGTTGCCGCTCGCGAGGTCGCCGTCGGGCCGCTGTCCACCGCACACGAGGGTGGCGCCCTCCTCGGAACCCGACCGCAGGTAGCCCTCCACCCGCTCGCGCTGGGCGGGTGAGATCAGCGGGCCCATCTCGGTGCCGTCGGCGAGACCGTGCCCGAGCTGGATCTCCCGCGCCGCGGACTCGAGCTCACCGAGCAACTCGTCATGCACGCTGCGGTGCACGAACAGCCGTGAACCGGCGCAGCACACCTGGCCCTGGTTCAGGAAGATCCCGGTGAGCGCGCCCTGGGCGGCGCCCTGCAGGTCCGCATCCGGGAACACGATGTTGGCGGACTTGCCGCCCAGCTCGAGGGTGAGCTTCTTGAGGCTCGCCGCACTCGCTGTGACGATCTTCTGCCCGGTCGCGGTCGAGCCGGTGAAGGAGATCTTCGCGACGCCCCGGTGCTCGATCAGGGCCTGCCCGGCCTCGTGCCCGTAACCGGTGACCAGGTTGACCACGCCGGGGGGAATACCGGCCTCGTTCGCCAGCTCCACCAGCCTCAGCGCGCTGAGCGAGGTCATCTCCGAGGGCTTGAGCACCACGGTGTTGCCGGCCGCCAGCGCGGGAGCCATCTTCCAGGACGCGATGAGCAGCGGGAAGTTCCACGGCACGATCAGCCCGACGACGCCGAGCGGCTCGCGGCGGGTGTAGGCGAACGAGGTGCCGACCGGCGGTGACACCGGCAGCGTCTGCCCACCGATCTTCGTGCACCAGCCCGCGTAGTACCGCCACACCTCGGCGGCGATGCCCACATCGAGGAACATCGACTCGGTGAGCGGCTTGCCGTTGTCGAGCGTCTCGAGGGTTGCCAGCTCCTCGGCGTGGGCCTCGATCAGCGACGCGATGTCGAAGAGCACCCGGGCCCGACCGGCGGCACTGAGGTCGCCCCACGGGCCCATGGCCCGGGTCGCCGCGGCGACGGCGCGGTCCACGTCGGCCGCGCTTCCCGCGGCGATGGACGCGATGGCCTCCCCGGTGGCCGGGTCGCAGGTCTCGATGAGGCGGCCGTCGGAGGCCGGGGCCGGCTTGCCCCCGATGACGATGCTCTCCCCCGCTCGGGAGAGGACGTCGCGGACGCCGTCGATCGCCTCGGACACCGCGGAAGTCATCGTCGGGTTCTCCTCACTGCACTGTGACCGGGACTACAACGCAACGGAGTGTGCACGAGACGGACGGTGACGTGGACGGGCGCCGCGGGCCATCGGTGGCCCGGGCGGGCCGATGTCGACAGCTCTGCCGCGGACCGTCAGCTCGTCGTGTGCACGATGAGGACGTCCGCACCGGCGGTGCGGGCCGCGGCCGACGGGACCGATCCCAGGACGCGACCGGTGAGGGTGTTCAGACCGCGGTTCCCCACGACCAGAAGGTCTGCGCGATGGTCGAGGACCGCCTTGCGCAGGACGTCGACGGGGGCACCGTCCACCGCCTGGGTGAAGATCTCCTCGACACCCAGCTCCTTCGCCGCGGTCGCGGCGACGCGCAGGTTCTCCTCCGCCGGCGTGGATCCGCGGACGAGGAACGACTCGTCGCCCAGAGCGTCCTCGGCAACGTCGACGTCCTCGCGACTCGCGGGCGTGTAGGCCGACACGATCACCAGACGGGCCTGCGCGTCCCGCGCGACCTGCGCCGCACGCTGCACCGCGCGCAGGGCGGTGGTGGAGCCGTCCGTGCCGACGACGATCGACCGATAGGCGGACATGTGTGCCTCCCGAATCCGTCGGACCGTCTGGTGACCGTCCGTGCGCGGAGGTTACATGCCGTCACGACAGGCCTGAACAGTCGAGACTCGGGTTCGTGGACCGGTCGACTGCGCCATTCGGGGTAGGGCAGGATGCGCCCATCCGTCCGTCCGTACGGGCCGGTCGGCTGTGCGAGCCATCGGAGGTCATCCCGTGCCCGACAGCGCAGCGCCCGACATCCGGTTCGAGAACATCTCGACCTCGCTCGGTGGCGAGGTCGTCCACCAGAGGTTGCGGGCGGAGATACCGGCCGGCCAGATCACCGTACTGATGGGCCCCTCCGGAGGGGGCAAGACCACGCTGGTCCGTCATCTGGTCGGCCTGGTCCCCCCCGACACCGGGCGGGTCCTGGTCGGCGGACGATCGGTGTGGGATCTCGACCCGAAGTCGTTGAAGGCGCTGCGCGCGGAGATGGGGGTGCTGCTGGGCGGGGCCACCCTGTTCGAGCCGTCCGTGTTCGGGTCGCAGACGGTGCGCGAGAACCTCGCCCTGCCACTGCACCTGCGGAACGTGGACGAGGAGTCGATCTACGCCACCACGGTCTGGTGGCTGCAGACACTGGGCCTCGACACGGTTGCCGACCAGCTACCCGAACAGCTCTCGGCCCGCATGCGGCGACGGGTCGCCCTGGGCGCCGCGATGGTGGGAGACAGGCCGCTCATCGTCCTCGACGATGTCGACCTCGGCCTGGACGCCCCCACCACCGCGCGCACCGTCGAGGCCATCCTGACCAGCCAACGGCGCAGCGGCGCGACGATGCTCATCACCACCCACGACATCGACCTGGCGAAGGCCCTCGACGGCCGGCTCGCGGTCCTGGCGAACGGGCGGATCGTGGCGAACGGCCCCACCCGCGAACTCCTGGCGGGGGTCGACGACGCCGAGGAGTTCGACCGGAGGTTCCACGTGCTGGACTGGATGGGACCGCCGATGCCGGAGATCGAACGGTCGGGAGGCCGATTCCGAGAGCTGACCTTCGACCCGCAACTCGTCATCATGGCGCTGATCGCTTTCGCCGCCGTCCTCGCCGTCGTGCTCGCGATGCGCGCGGCGGGGGGACCGCTCGGTCCGTAGTCGGTCCGCCAACCGGCCCTCTGCGATGCGGATCTACGACGCAGCGTGATCAGGACTAGGGGTTCGCCCAAGTCAGGGCGTGCGGTCTCAGCTCCGCACCCGACCCGTCTCTCGCACACCGTCGGCTATCGTCTCGTCGTGGCCGCACCAGAACGACGTCTGCCGCGTACCCAAGGACAACGCACCGCCGACAGCCGTTCCCTCATCCTCGACGCAGCGATCGAGGGCCTGGTCAGCGACGGCTACCGCTGTACCACCACCGTCACGATCCAGGCCCGCGCCGGTGTAACACGCGGTCGCTTGCTGCACCACTTCCCCTCCCGTGAGGAGTTGTTGATCGCGGCCGCTCAGCATCTGGCACGAGAGCGTCTGACGGAGATGGATGACTGGATCGCCCGCTCTCCGCATGGACGCGCCAGCGGTGCCGAGCGCATCGAACATGCCACCGACCTGTTGTGGGAGACGTTTCGCCAGCCCTACTTCTGGGCAGCGATGGAGTTGTGGACGGCAGCACGTACCGAACCGGAACTCCGCATGGCACTCTTCCACGCCGAGAGCAGGCTGCTCGGCACGATCGAGACCGTCGTGGACGCGATGTACGGACCGGTGCTGTCGAGCCACCCTGATTTCGCCGAGGTGCGCGACCTGGTCTTCACCAGCATGCGCGGCGTGGGGCTCACCTACGCACTGCACGACCGAGATCCGACCACAGAGCCGTTGCTGGCGCGCTGGAAGCGGCTGCTGATCCGTACTCTCGTATGAGAGTTGGGCCAACGCCTCGACATCGAAGCCGATCTACCCGGTCGACCGCTGGGCGTCGACGAGCAGCGCGACGGCCGCGTAACCCCTGACCTCCACGCTGCGGGCCCGGCCGACCGGAGCAATGCTTGAAACCTGTGGATGACCTGGAGGGGCCGTACCCTTCCGGTGATCTTGAGGCCATCAAGCAAGATCGGCGCGCCAACGCCGGTCGGAAGGGTACGACCCGTGCTCACCGTAGTTCCTGGAGCTGCCGACGCCGATGACCCCCGCCGCGAAGGCGGCGGTTCGGGTCTGATCGACGAGCTCGTCCGCGAGGGCGCCCGCCGGATGCTGGCCGAAGCCTTGCAGGCCGAGGTCGACGACTACATCGCCCGATTCGCCGCCGAGCGCGACGAGCACGGCCGGCGGCTGGTGGTGCGCAACGGCACCCACCAGCCCCGCGAGGTCCTGACCAGCGCCGGAGCGGTCGAGGTGGTCGTGCCGCGGGTCAACGACCGGCGCACCGACCCCGAGACGGGCGAGCGTCGGCGGTTCTCCTCGGCGATCCTGCCGCCGTGGTGCCGCAAGACCCCGAAGATCACCGAGGTGTTGCCGCTTCTCTACCTGCACGGCCTGTCCACCAGCGACTTCGTGCCCGCCCTGGGCCAGTTCCTCGGCTCGACCGCCGGGCTGTCCGCGCCGGTGATCACGAAGCTGACCGAGACCTGGAAGGCCGAGCAGCGCACCTTCGCCGCCCGTGACCTGTCCGGCGCGGACTACGTCTACCTGTGGGCCGACGGGATCCACGTCAACATCCGCTTGGAGGAGCACAAGCTGTGCCTGCTGGTGCTGATCGGGGTCCGCGCGGACGGGCGCAAGGAACTCGTCGCCCTGGCCGACGGCTACCGGGAGTCGACCGAGTCCTGGGCGGACCTGCTGCGTGACTGCGCGCGGCGCGGGATGCGCGCCCCCGTGCTCGCGGTCGGCGACGGCGCCCTGGGGTTCTGGGGCGCGCTACGCGAGGTGTTCCCCACGACACGGGAGCAGCGCTGCTGGTTCCACAAGATCGCCAATGTGCTGGGTGCTCTACCCAAGAGCGCGCATCCCGGGGCGAAGAAGGCGCTTGCGGAGATCTGGAACGCCGAGGACCGACGCCACGCCCTCGACGCGGTGAAGGCGTTCGAGGCCGCCTACGGGGCCAAGTTCCCCAAGGCGGTCGCAAAGATCACCGACGATGTCGAGGTGTTGTTGGCGGTCTACGACTTCCCGGCCGAGCACTGGATCCACCTGCGCACGACCAACCCGATCGAGTCGACCTTCGCCACCGTCCGGCACCGCACGAAGATCACCCGCGGGCCCGGGTCGCGGGCGGCCGGGCTGGCGATGGCGTTCAAGCTCATCGAGGCCGCCCAGGACCGCTGGCGCGCGGTGAACGGCCCGCACCTGGTCGCCCTCGTCCGCGCAGGCGCCCTGTTCGTCAACGGCAAGCTCGTCGAACGACCCGACGACCACCACCAACCAGCAGCCGCCTAAAAGATCTTCATCCACAGGTCTTGACTATTGCTCGCCGACCGCATCCTCGCCGTTGTTCACGGATCACGACCCGGATAAGGGTCGGGGAGCTCGACCGGCCCGGCCCACGCGCTGTGAGAGCCCGGCTGAGGGGCCACCACTACGCGAATACACCCACCCGGCTCTGTAGTGGGACGACGCCGGACGTCGGCAAGGCGCTGAGCGGCACGAACACCAGGCAGGGCTCCGGTCAGCATTCCTTCGGGACGAAGAAGTCAGGTAGCGGCGGGTTCACTAAAGCCGCAGGTCAGCAGCGTGCGAGACGGTGGGGTTATGGTCCAACTCGGTCCTCGGACACACTTCTCCCGCGGCGCAGCAGGAAGCGCTGCACCTTCCCGCTGGGCGTCTTGGGCAGTCGCTCGACGAAGTGGACGCGGCGCGGGTAGGCGTGCGCGGCGTAGCGGGTGCGGACCAACTGCTGCAGCTCCGTCGCCAGCTCGTCGTCGCCCGCGCGGCCGTTCAGCACGACGAACGCCTCCGCGACCTCCCCGCGCACCTCGTCCGGCACCCCGATCACGGCGCACTCGGCCACGTCGGGGTGCAGGACCAGCACCGACTCGATGTCGAACGGGCCGATCCGGTAGCCCGCCATCAGGATCACGTCGTCGTCGCGGCCGGTGAAGAAGAGGTACCCGTCGGGGTCCATCGAGCCGCTGTCGCCGCTGAGGTAGTGGCTGCGGTCGGCGGTGAACCGCTCCGCGGACCTCTCCGGCGCACCCTCGTAGCCGGTGAACCACAGCAGCGGGCTGCGCTCGGTGTCCACCGTGACGCGGCCGACCTCGCCCACCGGCGCCGGCCCGTCGCCGTCCTGCTCGAGCACGGCGAGCACGTAGCCCGGCATCGCCCGCCCCATCGACGACGCCTTGACCTCGGCCCGCACGTCGGCGTGGTGGCCGTTGATCGCGACCATCCCCAGCTCGGTCTGTCCGTAGTGGTCCAGCACCGGGACGCCCAGGGCGCCCTCCGCCCACGCGACGACGTCCGGGGTCAGCGGCTCCCCCGCGCTCGACGCCGCCCGCAGCACCAGCCCGTCGGGCACCGGCAGCCCGGAGGTACGCAGGGCCCGGAACACCGTCGGCGCCGCGGCCACGTTCGTGACCCGCTGCTGCGCCAACACCCGCCAGAACACCGCCGGGGTGAAGTTCGCCTCCAGCAGCACCGTGCGGCGTCCGGCCGCGAGCGGTGCGCACAGCGCGTAGTACAGCCCGTAGGCCCAGCCGGGGTCCGCGGCGTTCCAGTAGACGTCGCCGTCTCGGACGTCGAGACCGAACTCCAGGTAGGCCACGAACGACGCCAGCGCCCGCGCCGGCACGACCACGCCCTTCGGCCTGCCGGTCGTCCCCGAGGTGTAGAGCTGCAGGAACGCGCCGTCCGGGCCCTGGACGGCGGGTGCCGCGCCGGTCGGGTCCGCGGCCGCGAGGTCGTCGAACCCGACGTCGCCCGGGCGCGCACCCTCCCCGACGGTGACGATCCGCCAGGGCGCGTCGGCCGGGACGTCGGGACCGGGGTCGAGCTTCGCCCGCTGCGAGCCGTGGCAGACCACCGCGGCCGCGTCGCTCGCCTCCAGCCGCATGACGATCCCCTGCGCGGCGAACGCGGTGAACAGCGGCACGTGGACCGCACCGAGCCGCCACAGCGCCATCACCGTGACGGGGAGCTCGACGCCCTTCGGCAGCAGCGTCGCCACCCGCGTCCCGGGCCCGACCCCGAGTGCCGCCAGCCCCGCCGCGACCCGCTCGGAGCGCCGCCGCAGCTCGCCGTAGGTCAGGTCGGACGCCTCGTCGTCACCGACGACGGTGACCGCCACCGCGTCGGGGTCGTGCCGGTCGCAGGCCAGGTGCGCGACCGACAGGTCCGCCCGCCCGTACTCGGCGATCAGGGCCTCGACCCGGTCAGTCACGGTCATCGTCGGCCACCTCGGTCTCTCGTCGATCTCGCGTTCCACCTCGGACTGCGGTACCCACCGCCCGGGCCTCGGCACAGCCGTCACCCGATCTCGTCACGCGGGGCCGGGGTCGGCTCACGTCTCCGCCGGGCGCCTCGGCCGGCACACCAGCACCGGGCAGGGCGCCGAGTGCTGCACCTTCGAGGCGGTGCTGCCCAGCAGGATCGTCGACGTGAGCCCGCGGCTGCCTGCGGCCAGCGAGATGAGGTCGGCGCGGGCCTCCTCCGCGGCGCGCACGATCTCCGAGGCCGGGGAGCCGCTGCGGACCTGCTTGTGGATCGTCGGACCCCAGCCGTCGAACACGCCGGCCACCACGTCGACCGCGGCCTGGGCCTCCTCCTGGAAGCTGAAGTCGGTCGGCTCGGCGTTGCGCCGGTCGGTGAGCTCGTTGGCGAACGGCACCGCGGCGTAGGGGCTCACCACCGCCACCACGGTGACGTCGGTGATCTCGCGGGAGTCGGCGATCCACTGGAACTGCTCGGCCCCGACCAATGAGGCCCGGGACCCGTCGGTCGCGACGATCACGTGCATGGCTCAGAGTTCCTTGTCGGTCGTGGGAGCGACGGCGGGGGTCCGCCTGCCGCCGGAGTAGCGCTGGACGAGGAAGAGGACCAGGCCGACGGCGAGCAGCCCGGCCACCCACAGCAGCGAGCCCGGGTCGTCGACGACGGTGTAGACCAGCACCGCCAGGTTGCCGACGATGCCGAGGACCAGCAACGGGGTGTTGGCACGGTAGGTGTGCGGCGTCTCGTCCTGCCCGCGCAGCCTGAGGCAGGCGACGATGACCAGCGCGTAGATGAACAGCAGGAACACCACGGTGATGGTGGCGAGGCGGTCGACGATGTCGAGGTCGGAGCCGGTCAGCTGGATCACCGCGCCGATCGCCAGCAGCAGGCCGACGACCCCGGCACCGAACAGCAGTGCGACGTACGGGCTGCGGCGGGTCGGGTGGACCTTGGCGAAGACCCCCGGCACCACGTCCTCGCGGGCCATCCCGTACAGGATCCGGGACTGGGCGACGACCGTGACCAGGGCGGTGTTGCTGATCGCGATCATGGCGATGAGGCCGAACACGACCAGCATGACGCCCACCGAGATGGGCAGGATCCCCGCGCGGATCACCTCGAGCAGCGTGTTGCCGGCCAGGGTGTCGATCGGCACGGCCAGCGCGGCGGCCAGGGAGACCAGCACGTAGACGACACCGGCGGTGAGCATCCCGCCGATCAGTGCCCGCGGGAAGGCCCGGGACGGGTCGATGGTCTCCTCGGCCACGTTGGCCGCGTTCTCGAACCCGGTCATGGCGAAGAAGGCGAGCGAGACGCCGGCCAGCACCGCGATCACCGGGCTGCCCTCGGCGCTGAACCGGGTGAGCACCGACGGGTCGCCGATGCCGGTGAACAGCGCGATGAGCCCGATGACCATGATGATCAGCAGGCCGCTCAGCTCGATGAACGTCATGATCACGTTCACCACCACCGACTCGCTGATCCCGATCAGGTTGATCAACGTGATGACGGCGACGAACACCAGCGCGATCAGCAGCGTCGGGATGATCGCGTCCTCGGGCAGCCCGACGACCCCGGCGAAGTACCGGACGAAGCCCGACGCCAGCGACCCGACGGCGGCCATGTTGGCCGACAGCATGCAGATCGTGATGAAGAACGTCAGGATCGGCGACCGGAACGCCTTGTTGACGTAGAGCGAGGCGCCCGCGGCCTGCGGGTACTTGGTGACCAGCTCGGCGTACGCGAGGCCGGTGACGGTGGCCACCGTGACGCCGGCCAGGAACGCGATCCAGAACGCGCCGCCGACGGCTGCGGCGACCAGGCCGATCAGAACATAGATGCCCGATCCGAGCACGTCCCCGACCACGTAGAAGTAGAGCTGCTTGGCCGTGATGGACCGCTTGAGCTCGCTGTGGCCGAAGGTCTCCTCGGCTGCGGGATGTGACATGAGGGGGGACCGTACGGCGTCGAGGTTTCGAACGGGTACCGAACATTGTCCGAGTTGGCCGTGCCCCCCCGCCGCGGGTCGGTCAGAGGGGGACCACCAGCCGGACCTTCCCCTGCTCGGCGGCGTAGTTCAGGGTGTACCAGGTGCCGCCGCCCGCGGACTCGGCGCCGCGCGGGAACCCGATCACGAGGCCGGCGCGGTCGACCATCCACCGGTCCCGCGCGTGGTAGGCGGCCTTGCCGAGCAGCGTGGCGCCCATCTCGACGACGTCGGCGAGGCGTCCCGCCTCGCGCAGTCGGTCGATGACCTCGGTCGAGCCGGCGGGCTGGTCGACGAGCCGGCAGGGCACGACGACGGTCAGCGCGGCCTGCGAGTTCGCCGCCAGCCACTGCAGCGCGGCGGTGTCGACGCCCGACGCGCCGCCGACGTAGAAATGGGCACCGTCGTCGGAGAACGGTCTGAGGTAGGCCTCGAACGCCTCGGCCAGCTCGTCGACGGGAGCGTCGCCGATGCTGCGGGTACCGGTGATCGCCACGTTGCGTTCCACTCGGGCGTGCTCCTCGGGGTGGGTCCTGCGTGCCTGCGGACTGCCGAACGTACCGCTCCGGACCCCCATCGGACCCTCGCGCACGGCCCCTGATGGGCCATCTTCGGCCGCAGGGGTCCCGATACCCGGGGGGCCCGATACGGGGACCGGTGCGCGGAGGTGGCTCGATGAGCACGATGCAGGAGTTCCGGTTCGACGGCCGCGGGGTGATCGGCGCGGACGGCCGGTTCGCGGGGGCCCGCGACGCGGCCGACCCCGCCCGCGTCGCCGGCATCCGCTCCGACCTGCCGATCTGCGTCACCGTCGGTGACGCCGACCCGGTCAACGGGCAGCTCGCGCCCGTGCACGCCCTCGTCGACCGCTACCGCACCGCCGGGGTCGCCGACGTCGAGCTGCACGCCTACCCCGGCGCCCGGCACGAGGTGCTCAACGAGACCAACCGCGACGAGGTCGAGGCCGACCTGCTCACGTGGCTGGAGCGGGTGCTGGGTCCCGGAACCCCCTGACCGGCAACCGGGCCGCGAGCCCGGTCTCCTGCACGGTGGGCCCGCTGCCGGGCTCCGGGCCCTACCCGCGGTTCCCGATGCTCGCCGGAGCGGTGTCGCGCCTGCCGGCGCTGCTGTCCGTCACCCCGCACCCCGGCGCCCGGGAGAGCGCGACAGCTCGGTGACGGCCTGGCGCAGGTCCCAGTAGGCCTGCAGCTCCGCGGTGACGGGGGTGAGCACGAGGTCGTCGGCCACCTCCGCGACCGCCCGGTCGAGCCGCCGCTCCACCGCCGCCCGGCGCCGCCGCGCCCCGATGCCCGCGAGGATCCGGGAGATCCCGGCGAGCACGAGCCCGACCAGCAGGCCGCCGAGCAGGAGCGCGGTGGGCCACGGCACCGCGCCGATCATCGGCGTCGGGGGTTCGGGCAGGCGCAGGAGCGTGAGCAGGTAGAGGCCGAGCAGCCACACCCCACCGGCGACGGCGAGCACGGCGAGCAGCGCCTGCAGCAGCCCCGCCGCGCGCCACCACCGGGGCGGGCGGTCGAGCCCGAGGTCGGTGGAGGCGACGGCGCGGTCCAGGGCGTCGGGCAGGTCGTCCTGTCGCCGGCGCGCCGCGGCGTGGACGGCGGCGGGCCAGGGCTCGGGCAGGTCGGCGGCGGCGGTGTCGGACAGGGCCCGCAGCGCGAGGTCGACGCGCGAGCGCTGCACCGCCGACGCCTCCGGCAGGGAGGTGCGCGACACCGGGACGCTCGCGTCGGCGTGCTCGGGGCCGGCGCGGTCGAGGTGCAGGCGGCGCAGCGGGTCCGGGCGCAGGCGACGGACGTAGCGGGTCCAGGGCCAGCCGGTGGCCGCCACCGCACGGTGCACCGACGCGCGCTCGACGGCCGCCCCGACCGCGGGCACGCCCGCCGCGGCGCTCAGCGCGGTGTCCAGGTCGGCGACGGTGCGGGCGTCGAGATCGGACCGGACCGGGCCGCCGACCAGGTCACGCAGGTCGACGGCGACGGCGTCGAGATCGGCCGACACGCGACGTAGTGCCGCACGGTGGGCCGCGACCGCACCGGTCAGCACCGCGCGCAGCTCGTCGCGCCCGCCCGGGGTCACCGCCGAGACGCCGAGGACGGGGACGCCGTCGAGCCCGTCGTCGGCGAGCAGGCGGCGGACGTCGGACAGCGCGGCGGTGACCTGGTCGGGCGGGAGTCGGTCGACCTGGTTGAGGACGACGACCATCACCTCGCCGTGCTTCGCGAGCGGCCGCAGGTAGCGGTCGTGCACGGCGGCGTCGGCGTACTTCTGGGGGTCGAGGACCCAGACCAGCACGTCGACGAGCGCGACGAGCCGGTCGACCTCCAGCCGGTGCGCGACGACCGTCGAGTCGTGGTCGGGCAGGTCGAGCAGGACGAGGCCGGGCAGGTCGTCGGAGTCGACGTGGTGGCGGCGCGGGATCTCCAGCCAGTCGAGCAGCGGGCCCGCGCCGTCGGCCCCCCACACCGCCGCGTGGGCCACGCCGGTGGTGGGGCGGCGGACGCCGACGGTCGACACGTCGGCGCCGGTCAGGGCGTTGAACAGCGAGGACTTGCCGCTGCCGGTGGCACCGGCGAGCGCGACGACGGTGTGCGCCCCCGACAGCCGCAGCCGCTCCCCCGACCGCCGCGCGAGCCGGCGGGCCGCGTCGAGCCGGGGCTCGTCGACGCGGCCGGTGCCCGCCTCCAGCACGCGGTCGAGTGCACGCAGCCGGGCCGCGATCCCGGCCTCGGCCGCGCTGCGCTCCTTCTCCACCCGCGTCGGGCTCATCGCGCACGCTCCACGGCCGCGGCCGCGCGTTCCAGCGCCGCGGCGTCGTCGGGATGGGTGGCGTGGCGGTGCAGGAGCGCGGCGAAGCGGTCCTCCTCGCGGCCGAGCAGGGCGGCGACACGGTCGAGCAGGTCGGCCCGGGCCCGGGCGGCCAGCGCGCGCACGGCCTGGTCGCCGAACACCGCCTCCAGCACCTTCTGCGACAGCACGGTCGTGCCGCCGGCCACGGCGACCTCGATCGGCGGCGCGAGCACCGACGTCGTCGCGAACACCGCGATCATGACGACGAGCCCGGTCGCGTTCACACCGTACGCGGCGGCGCGCGCCGTGGTGCGGCGGTCGGCGCCCTCGCTGCGGACGAGGTCGAGCACCGCGCCCTGCCAGTCGCGGACGGTGCGCTCGGCGTCGTCGCGGAAGCCTGGCGAGACGCGGTCGAGCCGCTCGCCGGAGGACTGCAGCAGCCCGGTGCCGGCGGCACTCGACCGCCACGACCTCGCCGCGGCCTCCGCGGCGCGCCCCGCCGCGCTGTGCACGAGCAGCGTCACCCCCGACTCCAGCGCGACCGTCAGGTCGCCGCCGGGCGCGGGACGCCCCATGATCGCGGCGGTGAGGCGGTCGCGCCAGTGCCCGACCTTCGTCTGCAGCGTGCGCAGCAGCTCCCCCGTGCCGACGAACTCCTGCCAGCGCGCCAACACCTCGCCGCGCAGCAGCGCGCCGTCGCGCATGCCGTCGTCGACCTCCTCGATCGCCGCCGCGTACGCCGTGCGGGCGTCGGCGCGCAGCCGCGAGGCCGCGTCGGACTGGGCGCGCGCGTGCTGCGCCAGCGCCGCCACGCGGGGGCGCAGGCTGTCGAGCGCGCCGTCGAGGGTGCGGCGGATGACCGCGGCGCGGCCCGCGGCGTCGCGCGCGAGGTCGTCGAACCAGCGGCGGATCGGGGCGACGACGGCGTCGGGCAGCAGGCCGTCGACCAGCTCGCTCTCCGGGATCACGAACAGCGGCGCGGCGCCGAGCCCGTGCGCGACGAGCATCTCGTGCAGGTGCGCGGCGATCTCCCGCTCGGCCCCGGGCGGCACGCGGTCGAGCAGGACGGCCAGCGCGGTGCCGCGGGCGGCGGCGGTCTCCAGGACGTCCCACGGCACGGCGTCGGCGTAGCGGGCGGCGGTGGTGACGAACAGCCAGAGGTCGGCGGCCGCGAGCAGCTGCCCGGCGAGGCGGCGGTTCGCGGCGACGACCGAGTCGATGTCGGGGGCGTCGAGGAACGCCAGGCCGGGTGCGAGAGCGGTGGACCCGACGAGCTGCAGCGTGGCGTGGTCGGTACCCGCGCCGGTGGTGCGGGTGAGCTCGGGCAGCACGCGGGTGTCGGCGAACCAGGCCGTGTCCGACGGGTGGCAGACGAGCACCGGGGAGCGGGTGGTCGGGCGCAGGACGCCGGACGGGGTGACCGGGGCCCGGACCAGGCTGTTGACCACCGTGGACTTGCCCGCGCCGGTCGACCCGCCGACGACCGTGAGGAGGGGTGCGTCGAGGCGCTCGAGGCGGGGCAGGACGTAGTCGTCGAGCTGGTGGACGAGGTCGACGCGCTCGCGGCGGGCGCGTTCGGCGCCGGGGACCTCGAGGGCGAGACCCGCACCGTCGGCGGTGTCGCGCAGGGCGCGGAGTGCGGCGACCAGTGATTCTGCCTGCATTACCCGCCGCCCTTCCCCGCGCCGATCCGGCTCGCCGGAGCGTACGCGGCTGCTTCTGTGGCGCGGTCTGCTGGCGTGCTGCTGCTCGTGTGGTCCCGGTTCGCCGAAGGTGCCGCCGCGGTGCTTCCGGTCCTCGCCGCCTTCGGCGGCTGCGGTCCGGGTCACCTTGCCATCGAACACCGTGCTTGCGTTCGCGATCGCACATTCTCTCGGTCGATTCCTGGGTTGTCGCACGTCAGGCCGACACCATCGAACGTATGTCCCAGATCGGCGTCGATCATTGTCCGCCGCGAGGGACCGTGTCTGATCCTGTTCCGTCCGGGATGCTCGGTTTGGAGCTCGATCTCGCGACCGCCGAGCTCTTCGGGTTGTCCGATGCCGATCTGGTGAATGCCGTGGTGGGGTTCGAGGCGATGGTGCCGTGGGCTGCGGCCCGGCAGTTCGCTGTTCTCGCCGAGTTCTCGCGTCGGGGCGGGGACGGGCCTGTTCGGCGCCTTCCGCCGCTGCGGTTGCGGCTCGGGAGTGGTCCGGCTCCGAGGTGGCCATGGCGCTCAGCTTGTCGTCGGGCGTGGACCGGCTCGCCGTGTCGTCCGATGAGATGGCGGCGGCGGTGCAGGACCGGATCCATTCCGCCGCTCCCGGTCAGACGTGGGCGCAGTTGTCGGCGGCGATCCGGCGGGCGATCCTCGCCGTCGATCCCGACCGGGCCGCGGAGCGCCATCAGGTCGCCCGGGAGGAGCGGCGGGTGGATGTGTTCGCCGGTGAGGAGGGGATGGCGACGGTGTGGGCGCGGATGTCCGCGCCGGATGCGGCGTCATCGTTCGAGTGGCTCACCCGGTCGGCTCGCGGGATGGGTGCCGACGCGGCCTGGAAGCGCCTGGCTGTCACCGGGCGGCGGCCGCCTGCGAACTCGACCACGTGGTCGCGTGGCAGGACGACGGGGCCACGTCGGAGGACAACCTCGCGGCGTTGTGCACCGCCCACCCCGACCTCAAGGAACAGCCGGGCTGGCAGGTGACGCTGCACGCGGACCGGTCGATGGAGTGGATCACCCCGACCGGCCATCGGTACCGGACGGAGCCCTACCCCTGCGCCCGAGCGGAACATCATCGCCGTCCGGAGCGGCGGAAACAGCAACGGGGTTCCGCTCGACCGACGTCCCGACGGATTCGGGGGTCAACCCGCCCGACGCCGTCGGCCGGGCGCCGCAGCGCCGTCCGGGCCGCGCGTCAGACCGCGCGCGCGAAACGGCGGGTCGACGGCACCAGGCAGGCGAGGGCGGGGGCGGCGAGGCAGACCACCGCGCACACGGCCAGTACCGGGGTGAGGCCGAAGGTGAGGATCGCGGGCGCGATGAGGGCCAGGCCGACCGGGGCGAGGCCGTAGGAGAACAGGAAGTCGACCGAGGACACCCGAGCCAGCAGCCGCGGCTCCACCTCGCGCTGGATGGCGGTGAACCACGGGACGTTGAACACCTCGATCCCGACGCCGGCCACGACGTAGGCCGCCACGACGAACGCGGGGTGCGGGGTGAGCAGCAGCGCGAGCGGGGCCAGCGCGTAGACCCCGAGGCCGGCCATCGCCCACCACCCCGGCGACGACGGACGCCAGCGCGCCACCAGCAGGGCACCGAGCAGCGCCCCGACCGTGTAGCCGGTGGCGGCCGCGGCGAGCACGACCTCGCTGCCGTAGACGTCGCGGCTGACCAGCGGCAGCGCCACCCCCGTCACCGAGTACCCGGTGAAGACCACCGCGGTCAGCGCGGCGAGTCCGGCGCCGAACCAGGGGTGGCGCCGGGCCTCGACGAACCCGTCGGCGAACTCCCGCACCACCCCGGGGCGCGGACCGGCGACGGTCGGCGCGGCCCCTCCGGCCGGGGGCAGCAGTGCGGCGAGCAACCAGAGCGCGGCGATGCCCAGCAGGACCGTCTGCACGCTCGTGAGCAGGGCGAAGAGGGCGGCGAGAGTGGGGCCGAGCAGGGTACTGACCCGCACCGCGAGGGTGATCGCTGCGTTCGCGGTCTGCCGCCGGTCGGGGTCGACGACCTCCGCGGTGAGCGCCTGGAACGCCGGCCGGCACGCGCCCTGCCCGGCCCCGGCGACGGCGGCCGCCACGGCCATGAGCAGCACCGAGGTGCCCAGCCCCAGCGCGATCAGCGGGGTCGCCGCGGCGGCGGCCAGACCGGAGGCGAGGACGACCGGGCGCCGCGCGTAGCGGTCGGCGAGCACGCCGGCGAGCGGCACGGCGGCCAGGAACCCGACCGTCCGCGTGGCCAGCACGACGCCCAGGCCGACCGCGTCGAGCGATCCCTCCAGCACCGCCAGACCGAGGACGAACGGTAGGGCCCACGTGGCCAGCCCCGACGCGGTCGTGCCGAACCACAGCCGCACGAACCGGGGTTCGAGCAGCACGGACCAGGCGGCAGCCGGGTCCGGCATCGCGCTCGGGGACGGAGACGGGGACATACGGACACCCTCCAGTGCAGCGACGGTGACGACCGCCGCTTTATCGACAACGGTTGTCATGATGCACTGGAGCGGGGTACTTGTCCTACCCTGTGCGCCGTGCGGGCGTGCGATGGCTGACGCGGAGGACGTACGACGGCTGGCGCTGACACTGGACGGCGTCGTGGAGATCGACAGCGCGGGCTTCGACTTCCGGGTGCAGGGCCGGGGCTTCGTCTGGTCCTACCCGGAACGGGTCCCGGGCCGGCGCCGGGAGATCCGCACCGACATCGCGGTGCTCTACGTGGGCGACGAGGCCGAGAAGCAGGCACTGCTGCTCGGGGAGCCCGAGCTGTTCTTCACGACTCCCGGCTACGACGGGTTCGCGCTGGTGATGGTCCGGCTGGAGCGGGTGGACGTCGGACGGCTCACCGAGTTGATCGAGGACGCCTGGCGCATGCGCTCCGAGGGGAACGTCCCCGGCCGGTAGCCTGATCAACCGGAGCGCGGGTACACGGCGAGGAGCGGCGCACCCGGATCCTGCTGCGGTTCGGGACCGCCTGCCCTAGGTGTTCTGTCCCGTGAGGTTGGGGACTCGGGTGGCGGGTGGGCCGCCGATCGCGGTGTGTCCGCGGTGATGGTTGTAGTAGTGCAGCCAGTCGGGCAAGGCGGCTCGTCGGGCGGTCTCGGTGCGGTAGGGCTGGGCGTAGGCCCATTCGTCGAGCAGGGTGCGGTTGAACCGCTCGACCTTGCCGTTGGTTTGGGGCCGGTAGGGGCGGGTCCGTTTGTGGACGGTGTCGGTGTTGTGCAGGGCTTGGGCGAAGTCGCGGGAGCGGTAGCAGGACCCGTTGTCGGTCAGGACGCGGGCGATGTTCTCGATGCCTTGTGCGTGGAACCAGGCCGCGGCGCGGGCCCAGAACTGTGCCGCGGTGGTCTTGCGCTCGTCGGGCAGGATCTCGGTGTAGGCCAGGCGTGAGTGGTCGTCCAGGGCGTTGTGCAGGTAGCTGTAGCCGATCTTTCGGCTACCTCTGTTGCGGCGGCCAGCGGCGCGGCCGAGGGTCTTGTGGCCGCCGCCGTCGGGGATGTTGCCCAGCTTCTTGATGTCGACGTGGACCAGGTCACCAGGCTGTTTGTGTTCGTAGCGGCGGACGGTCTGGCCGGTGGTGCGGTCGAGGTGGGCCAGACGGGCCATGCCGAAGCGGGTCAGGACCCGGTGCACGGTGGAGGAGGCGATGCCGAGCAGGAACCCGATCCGGGCCGGTCCCCAGCGGCGCAGGACCCGGACTTTGATGATGCGTCGCTCGGTGCGGGTCGGGGTTTGGTTCGGGCTGTGGTGCGGGCGGGAGGAACGGTCGACCATCCCGGCTGGGCCTTCGGTGCGGTAGCGGCTTGACCAACGCTTCGCGGTGCCGACTGAGACCTGGAACCGTTCCGCGGCGCGGCGCAGTGGCCACCCGTCCTCGACGACGCAGCGGGCGAGGCGGAGCCGGCCGGTCTCGGACAGCGGGGCGTTACGGTGGAGCACGAGGGCCTCCTTGGGTCGGGTGCAGATGTCGCTATCCACACCGGACCTGGAGGCCCTCCCTTACGCCAAGATCATCTGTCGCGTGTCGTTCTCAACCTCTGTGGGCAGTACACCTAGCGCGGGCTGCTCGCCCGGCGACCGGTGCCGACCACGTCGTCGGCACGGGCGGCCGGCAGGAAGATCGTGAACGTCGGGGGCCGGGCGCGGGAGAGCTCCAGGCGCCCGCCGTCGGCCTCCACGAGTGCGCGGGCCAGCGCGAGCCCGATCCCGGTGGACGAGCCGACCGACACCCCGCGCTCGAACACGTGCGGGACCAGCTCCTCGGGCACCCCGTCTCCCGCGTCGGTGACCTCGATGACCAGGCTCTTCTCCGTGGCCCGCGCCGCGACGACGACGGTGCCGCCACCGTGGCGCACCGCGTTGTCCAGCAGCGCGCCCACGGCCTCGCGGATGCGGGCGGGCGTGACGCGGGCCAGCAGGCCGTCGGGGACGCGCATCTTCAGCATCCGACCCTCCGCCCGCAGCGGGGCCCGCCACTCCTGGGCGACGGCCTCCAGGCCTTCCTTCAGGTCCAGCGGCTCGGCTCCCGCGGCACGCGCGGCGCGGGCGGCCTCCAGCAGCTCGTCGAGGACGGCGGCGAGCTTCTCGGCCTGGTCGAGCGCGGCGAGGGCCTCGGACCGGGCGCTCGGGTCGGGGTGCGTCGTCAGCTCGTCGAGACGCAGCTGGAGCGCGGTGAGGCGGCTGCGCAGCTGGTGGGAGACGTCGCCGACGAGCTGGCGCTCGCGCTGCACCAGCTCGGCGAGCGCGGCGGCGGAGGTGTCGAGGACCTCCGACACGGCGTCGAGCTCCGGGATGCCGTGCCGGGCCGGGGCCGAGCGGAAGTCACCCGCGCCGAGGCGGGCGGCGCGGTCGGCGACGTCGCGCAGCGGCTCGGCCAGGCGCCGGGCCGTCAGCGTGGCGACGACCGTGCCCACCGCCACCGACAGCACGACGAGCAGCAGCACCACCAGCGTCACCTGGACCTGCTGGCCGAGCAGCACCGCCCGCGGTTCCTGCATCGTGGCCATGCCGCCGGAACCGAGCGGGAGGGTCTCGGTGACCGCGTCGCCGCCGACGTCGGACCCGATCACCAGCGGCGCACGCCCGGCCTGCTCCAGGATCAGCCGCCCGCCGCGGGGCACGGCGAGCTCCAGCCCCGCGATGTCGACGGCGGCCCCCGGGCCCTCCAGCCGGGTGGCGACCTGCTCCAGGCGCGACGTCAGCTCGGCGCGGTCGAAGTCGTCGACGAGCTGCCAGGTGGTGATGGCCAGCGGCCCGCCGAGGACCAGGGCGGTGAGGGCGACGACGAGCAGCGTCGACTGCAGGATGCGGCGGCGCATCTAGTCGTTGTTGAAGCGGAAGCCGACGCCGCGGACCGTCGCGATCCGGCGCTCCCCGCCGATCTTGCGACGCAGCCAGGACATGTGCATGTCCAGCGTCTTGGACGTCTTCATCTCCGGGTCGTTCCACACCTCGCGCAGGATCTCCTCGCGCGTGACGACCTGCCCGGCGCGCAGCAGCAGCACCCGCAGCAGCTCGAACTCCTTGTTCGCGAGCCCGACCTCCGCCCCGTCGACGAGGACGCGGCGCCCGGACAGCTCCATCCGCACCCCCGCCACCTCGACGGCCTCCGGGGTGAGCCGGCGCAGCAGCGCCCGCACCCGCGCGAGCAGCTCCGCGAGCCGGAACGGCTTGCCGACGTAGTCGTCGGCGCCCGCGTCGAGACCGACGACGAAGTCGACCTCGTCGGTGCGGGCGGTGAGCATGAGGACGGGGAGGTCGGGGTGGTGCAGCCGGACGCGGCGGCAGACCTCCAGGCCGTCCATACCGGGCAGGCCGAGGTCGAGGACGAGCAGGTCGACGTGGCCGGCGTGCACGCGGTCGAGGGCCGCGACGCCGTCGGTCGCCACCGCGACGGTGTAGCCCTCACGCGTCAGTGCGCGGGAGAGCGGTTCGGCGATGGCGGCGTCGTCCTCGGCGAGCAGGACGGTGGTCATGGTCGTCACAGTAGGCCCGGCAGACTGCTCCCCGTGAGCGACTCCGATCTCGATCTCGCCCTGCGCATGGCCGACGCCGCCGACGCGATCAGCCTCGACCGGTTCCGCGCCGCCGACCTCCGCGTCGAGAGCAAGCCCGACCGCACCCCCGTCACCGACGCCGACACCGCCGTCGAGGAGGCGCTGCGGGCCCTGATCACGGCCGAGCGGCCCGACGACGCCGTGCTCGGCGAGGAGGAGGGCGGCACCGTCGACGGGGCCGCGCGCGGCTGGGTGCTCGACCCGATCGACGGCACCAAGAACTTCTCCCGCGGGGTGCCCGTGTGGGCCACGCTGATCGGGCTGACGACCGACGGCACGGCGACGGTCGGCGTCGTCAGCGCCCCGGCGCTGGGGCGGCGCTGGTGGGCGGCGCCCGGGGAGGGGGCCTGGACCCGCGACGTCACGGGCACCCGGCGGATCGCGGTGTCCGGGGTGTCCGACCTCGGCGACGCCTACGCCTCCACCACCGACGCCCGCGGGCTCGGCGAGCGCTGGACCCGGCTCGGGGCCGCGGTCTGGGAGACCCGCGCGTTCGGCGACTTCTGGCAGCACTGCCTGGTCGCGGAGGGCGCGATCGACCTGGCCGTCGACGCGGGGGCGAGCCCGTGGGACCTCGCCGCACTCGTCCCGATCGTCCGGGAGGCGGGCGGGCGCCTGAGCTCCCTGTCCGGCGACGACGGCTTCACCGGCGGCAACGGCCTGTCCAGCAACGGGACACTCCACGACGCAGCCCTGCGCCACCTCACCCCCTGACCCCTCCCCTGCCCCCTCCCCCACCGGCGAGTTTGCCGCCCCCACCCCGCGAGTTTTCCCCTCCGGCCCGGCGAGTTTGCCGCCCCCACCCCGCGAGTTTTCCCCTCCGGCCCGGCGAGTTTGCCGCTCCCGCCCGGCGAGTTTTCCCCTCCGGCCCGGCGAGTGTGCCGCGCCCGCCCGGCGAGTGTGCCGATCGCGCTCGCAGACCGCGCCGGTCGTGCACCCACCCGCCGTACACGATCGGCCGACTCAGCGGGTGTTCGCAGCAAACTCGCCGGGTGGCGTCGGCAAACTCGCCGGGTGGCGTCGGCAAACTCGCCGGGTGGGGGTGAGCCGGTCGCGGTGGGGGTGAGTCGGGCGGGCGGGGGGTCGTGCCGCAGGTGGGTGCCGGGCGGGGCCGCCGTAACCTGGGGACACCATGACCGAGTCGCCCGCCCGCCCCCGCTCCGCCAGCGAGATCGCCGCCCAGGCGCACCGCCGCCGCACCTTCGCCGTGATCTCCCACCCCGACGCGGGGAAGTCGACGCTCACCGAGGCGCTCGCCCTGCACGCCGAGGTGATCGACTCGGCGGGCGCGGTGCACGGGAAGGCCGGGCGCAAGGGCGTCACCTCGGACTGGATGGAGATGGAGCGCGCCCGCGGCATCTCCATCACCTCCGCGGTGCTGCAGTTCAGCTACCGCGACCACGTGATCAACCTGCTCGACACCCCCGGCCACGGTGACTTCTCCGAGGACACCTACCGCGTCCTCGCCGCCGTCGACGCCGCGGTGATGCTGCTCGACGCCTCGAAGGGCCTGGAGGCGCAGACCCTCAAGCTGTTCGACGTCTGCCGCAGCCGGAAGATCCCCGTGCTGACCTTCGTCAACAAGTGGGACGTGCCCGGCCGCGAGGCTCTCGAGCTGCTCGACGAGGTGGAGCAGACGATCGGGCTGCGGCCGATGCCCGTCACCTGGCCGGTCGGGATCGCGGGCGACCTGCGCGGCGTCGTCGAGTGCGCCACCGGCGAGATGCGCCGCTACACGCGCACCGCGGGCGGGGCGACCAAGGGCGAGGTCGAGGTGCTCGACCCCGACCGCGCCGCCGCGGAGGAGCCGCTCTACCTCGAGACCGTCGTCGACGAGCTGGAGCTGCTGCGCGAGATCGGCGCCGAGTTCGACGAGGACGACTACCTCGCCGGCACGGCCACGCCGGTGCTGTTCGGCGCGGCGCGGCACGGCGTCGGCGTCGGGCGGCTGCTCGACGCGCTCGTCGACCTCGCCCCCGCCCCGGCCCCGCGCCCCGACGCCGACGGGACGCCGCGGCAGCTCGACACACCGCTGTCCGGCCTGGTGTTCAAGGTGCAGGCGGGCATGGACCGCAGCCACCGCGACCGCACCGCCTTCCTGCGCATCAACTCCGGGCGCTTCGAGCGCGGCATGGTGCTCACCCACGCGGGATCGGGCAAGCCGTTCGCCACGAAGTACGCGCAGGCGGTGTTCGGCCAGCAGCGCACCACGCTGGAGGAGGCGTTCCCGGGCGACATCGTCGGGCTGGTCAACGCGGGCGCGCTGCGCCCCGGCGACACCCTCTACGCCGAGGACCCGGTCGAGTTCCCGGCGATCCCGAGCTTCGCACCGGAGTTCTTCGCGGTGGTCCGGGCCAAGGACGCGGGCCGCTACAAGCAGTTCCGCCGCGGGATCTCCCAGCTCGACTCCGAGGGCGTCATCCAGGTCCTGCGCTCCGACCGCCGCGGCGACCAGGCGCCTGTGCTGGCCGCCGTCGGGCCGCTGCAGTTCGAGGTCGTCACCGCGCGCCTGGCCGACGAGTTCAGCGCCCCGGTCACGCTGGAGCAGCTCAACTACAACGTCGCCCGGCTCACCGACGAGGCCGGCGCGGAGATCCTCAACAAGGAGAGCGATACCGAGGTCCTGCACCGCTCGGTCGACGGCGCGCTCCTCGCGGTGTTCGTCAACAAGTGGCGGATGGAGACGATCCGCCGCAAGCACTCCGACGTCATGATGGAACCGTTGCTGGCCGGGGCCGTCGACCGCTGAATCCTCACGCCGCCCAACTCTGACGTGAGCGTAGAGTTCGGCGCCGTGTCCCGTCCTTCCTGGCTCGCTCCCCGCGTCCTGCGCACGGAGGCCCTCTCCGGCCTCGTGGTGGCCCTCGCCCTGATCCCCGAGGCCATCGCGTTCTCGATCATCGCGGGGGTCGACCCGCGGGTCGGGCTCTTCGCGTCAGTGACGATGGCGATCACGATCGCGTTCACCGGCGGACGGCCCGCGATGATCTCAGCGGCCACCGGGGCGGTGGCGCTCGTGATCGCCCCGCTGGTGCGCGACCACGGGCTGCAGTACCTGATCGCCGCCGTACTGCTCGGGGGCACGTTCCAGATCGTGCTGGGCCTGGCCGGCACCGCGCGACTGATGCGGTTCGTGCCCCGCAGCGTGATGGTCGGCTTCGTCAACGCACTCGCGATCCTGATCTTCGCCTCGCAGCTGCCGTACCTGGTCGGCATCCCGTGGATCGCCTGGGTGCTGCTCGCCGTCGCGCTGGCGGTGCTTGTCGTGCTGCCGCGACTGACGTCCGCGGTCCCGGCCCCACTGGTCGCGATCGTCGCACTGACGGCGTTCACGGTGTTCGCCGCCGTCAGCGTCCCGACCGTCGGCGACCAGGGCGAGCTGCCCGACGGCCTGCCCGTCCTCGGCCTGCCCGACGTCCCGTTCACGCTCGCTACCCTGGCGATCATCGCCCCCTACGCGCTGGCGATGGCCGTCGTCGGGCTGCTGGAGTCGCTGATGACGGCGAAGCTCGTCGACGAGATCACCGACACCGCGTCGGACAAGACGCGCGAGTCGTGGGGCCAGGGCGTCGCGAACGTCGTCACCGGGTTCTTCGGCGGCATGGGCGGCTGCGCGATGATCGGCCAGACGATGATCAACGTGCGGTCCGGCGGGGCCCGCACCCGCGCCTCGACGTTCCTCGCCGGCGCGTTCCTGCTGGTGCTGATGCTGGCGCTCGGCGACGTCGTCGGGGCGATCCCGATGGTCGCGCTCGTCGCCGTCATGATCATGGTGGCGGTCGGCACGTTCGACTGGCACAGCATCGCGCCCGGCACCCTGCGCCGGATGCCCTACAGCGAGACGGCGGTGATGCTGTCGACGGTGGCGGTCACGGTGGCCACCCACAACCTGGCGTACGGCGTCGGGGTCGGCGTCGTCGTGGCGTCGGTGCTGTTCGCGCGGCGCGTCGCGCACGTCGTCGACGTGGCCGTGGAGCGCGACGACGAGACGGCCGTCTACCGCGTCACCGGACAGCTGTTCTTCGCCTCGTCGGGCGAGCTGGTGACGGCGTTCGACTACGCGGGCGACCCGTCGTCCGTCGTCATCGACCTCTCGGGCGCGCAGGTCTGGGACGCCTCCACGATCGCCGTCCTCGACACCATCACCGCGAAGTACCGGGCCCGCGGCACCACGGTGACGATCACCGGCATGGATCCCCGGAGTGCGTCGCGGCACGCCGCCCTGGCTGGTCACCTCGGCGGTACGTGAGCGAAGATCGGCTCCACCCCGAGCACAGGAGGCACCGTGGCCGACACCGTGGACGTCGCAACGATCACCACCGACGCCGCACACCGCGTGATCGCGGCGGCGGAGGCGAAGGCCGCGGAGATCGGCGTGCCGATGTGCGTCGCCGTCACCGACCCCGGCGGCAACGTCAAGGCGTTCTCCCGGATGGACGGAGCGCCACTGCCGTCCTCGCAGGTGGCCCAGGACAAGGCGTACACCGCGGTCGGGTTCGGGATGCCGACGCACGAGTGGCACGGCTTCATCTCCGACGACGCGCCGCTCGCCGCGGGTGCCCCCACCGGCATCGACCGGCTGGTGATCTTCGGCGGCGGCTACCCGATCCGGGTCGACGGGGCGGTGGTCGGTGCGATCGGCGTCAGCGGCGGGCACTGGTCGCAGGACCAGCAGGTCGCCGAGGCCGGTCTGGCGGCGCTGGCGTGAGTCCGGAGCTCGCCTTCGAGGACCTCACCACCGGCCGGGTGTTCGAGCTGGGCACCACGGTGGTCGACCGCGACGAGATGGTCGCGTTCGCCCGCCGGTTCGACCCCCAGCCCTTCCACCTCGACGACGACGCCGCCGCGGCCTCACTGTTCGGTGCGCTCGCCGCGTCGGGCTGGTTCACCGCGGGGCTGTGGATGCGCCTCTACGTCGACTCGGTGCTCAACCGCGCCACCTCGCTGGGCTCCCCCGGCGGCGAGGACATCGCCTGGCCCGCGCCGGTGTTCGCCGGCGACGAGCTGCGGGCCACGATGGAGATCCTCGAGGCCCGCAGGTCGAGGAGCAGGCCCGGGCTCGGTCTGGTGAAGCTGCGCGCGCAGCTGCACCGCGGCGACACCGAGGTCTTCCGCAGTACGTTCACGGGCATGTTCGGCACCCGCGACTGACCGGGCCCGGGTCACCCGGACAGCGCGCGCACCACCCGCGACGGCGACGGCCTCCCCAGCTGCCCGGCCATCCACGCACTGGTGGCGACGAGCGCGTCGAGGTCGACGCCGTGCGCGATCCCCAGCCCGTCGAGCATCCAGACGAGGTCCTCGGTGGCGAGGTTGCCCGTCGCCGACTCCGCGTAGGGGCAGCCACCGAGACCGCCCGCACTCGCGTCGACCGTCGTGACACCCCGGCGCAGGGCGGTGAGCGTGTTCGCCAGGGCCTGCCCGTAGGTGTCGTGGAAGTGCACCGCGATCCGCTCGACGGGCGCACCGCCCGCGACGCACGCGTCCAGCACCGCGTCGACGTGGCCGGGGGTGCCGGTGCCGATCGTGTCGCCCAGGGAGAGCTGGTCGCAGCCCATCTCGACGAGGCGGCGCCCGACCGCGGCCACCTGCGCCGGGTCGACGGCCCCCTCCCACGGGTCGCCGAAGCACATCGACACGTAGCCGCGCACCCGCAGGCCCTCCGCGACGGCCCGGGTGACGACGGCGTCGAACATCGCGAACTGCTCGTCGAGGGAGCGGTTGAGGTTGCGCTGCGCGAACGTCTCGGTGGCGCTCGCGAAGACCGCGACGTGCTCGACACCGGACTCCAGCGCCCGGTCCAGGCCGCGCTCGTTGGGGACCAGGACGGGGTAGTCGACACCGGGCGCGCGCGTGAGGCGGGCCAGGAGGTCGGCGGCGTCGGCGAGCTGCGGCACCCACCTCGGGTGCACGAAGCTCGTGGCCTCCAGCGTGCGCAGGCCGGTGCCGGCGAGACGGTCGAGGAACTCCGCCTTCACCTCGACGGGCACCACCGTCTTCTCGTTCTGCAGGCCGTCGCGGGCCCCGACCTCGTAGATCGTGACGGCGTCGGGCAGCTCGGTCCCGGCGACGGTCTGTGGCAGCTCACGTGTCATCTGCGACCTCCTGGTAGAGCAGCGCGTGGACCTTCTCCACCTGCGGCACGTCGGTGAACTCGAGCGGTTCGTCGGACGCCGACTCGATCACGAGCGTGCCGCAACCGAGGAAGCGCTCCAGGATGGTGTGCCGGAACTGGACGCTGTTGATCCGGCTCATCGGGATGTCGATGCCGGTGCGCGACAGCACGCCCTCCCGGACGAGCACGCGGCGCGTCGTGACGACGAAGTGCGTGCTGCGCCAGCGGACGACGGGGATCAGCGTCAGCCAGACCACCAGCCCGGCGCCGACGACGCCGAGCGCGACCCACGCTATCGGCGCCCAGGCCTGCTCGCGCACGAGTGCGGCCACGAACACGCACAGCGCGACGACGAGCAGCAGGACGAGGACCGGGACGATCAGCATCTTCCCGTGGGGGTGCTTGTGCAGCACGATCCGCTCGCCGTCGACGAGAAGATCATCGGGGTAGGCCACGGGAGAACCGTACTGGCTACTCCGCGGGGCGCAGGTGCACGACGTCGCCGGCGGCGACCGCGCGGCGATGACCCGTGGCGTCGAGCAGCAGGAGCCTGCCGTCGGCGTCGACGTCCTCGGCGATACCGCTGACCGACGTACCGCCCGGCAGCTCCACCCGCACCGGGGAGCCCAGGCTCAGGCAGCCGGCCCGGTAGTCGGCGCGCAGGCGGGTGACGTCGGGGTCGCCGCGGCCGTCGCGCCACTCCGCCTCCCGCGCGACGAGCCGCGTGAGCAGCTCGACGAGCACGGCGGTGCGGTCGATCTCCCGTCCGCTCTCGGCCGCCAGCGAGGTGGCGCCGGGCTGGTCGCTCGGAGCCGAGTCGACGTTGAGCCCGATGCCGACCACGACCGCGGGCCGCGACGGGTCGGCCACCTCGGCGAGGATCCCGGCGACCTTGCGCGGCGCAGCGCCCACGAGCAGGTCGTTGGGCCACTTGAGCCCGGCCGGGGCGTCGGTGAACGCCCGGACGGCGTCGAGCACGGCCAGGCCGGCGAGCAGCGGCAGCCAGCTGAACCGCGACGGCGAGACGCCGTTCGGGCGGAACAGCACGCTCACGGTGAGCCCGGACCCGGGCGGCGACACCCAGCTACGCGCCAGCCGCCCCCGCCCCGCCTCCTGGTGCTCGGCGACGAGCACGGTGCGGTCGGGGGCACCGGCCAGTGCGGCGGCCATCAGGTCGGCGTTGGTGGAACCGGTGCGCTCGACCACGTCGAGCTGCGCCCACGGTCCGACGAGAGCGGCGCGCAGCGCCCCGGCGTCGAGCGGCTGCGCGGTGCGGTTCATGTGCAGGGACGCTACCGGCGCCGCCCGTGCGACGTGGGCCGGACCGCCGCATCCGCGACCGGTGGCGGCCCGGGGTCGCCGGACGCGCACCCCGATCCGCCCATCGGTCCGCCGATCACCGACGGCCCCACGGCCGGCGCGGCCGTCCTCGGGGCGGTACCGCGCGGGCCACGGCGATCACCAGGCGCCGATCACCGGGCGGCGGGGGCTCCCAGCACGTCGGCGGTCGGGGGCGGGATCGCGATGGCCGACGCCGTCCGCTTCCCGAGCGTCCGGGAGATCGCGGGCACGGAGGCGGCCAGGCGCAGGGGCCACACCGGCCGCGGGTCGCCGCGCTCCATCCGGTCCAGGCTCCCCCGCTCGGCACGGACCTGCGAGAGCTGCTCGGCGTCGGACACCGCCCGGCGCCGCACCGCGAACTCCCGGCACGCGGAGTCCAGCGACGCCGGATCCGGCGACTCGGGGGCGGAAGAACCCCGACTCGCGGGGCGGGGACCCGCGAGGAGGGGGGCGAGGGTGTTGCCCGCGTCCGCGGCGTCGGCGATCGCGATGTTGATGCCGTTGCCGCCCACCGGGGAGATGACGTGCGCGGCGTCGCCGAGCAACAGCAGCCCGGGCCGGTACCAGCTCGGTAGGCGGGTGATCCGGACGTTGAGCAGCGTGAGGTCGGTGAACGCGGTGAGGGCGTCGAGCCGGTCGCCGAGCCACGGCATCCGGTCGCGGGCCAGCGCCACCACCGGCTCCACCCCCGCCTCCCGAGCCTGCGCGACCGTCCCCGTCGGGATGATGTAGCCGAGCTGCCAGGTGGCACCCTGCCCGAGCGCGACGATCGCGGCACCCGGCACGGCGAAGTAGTCCAGGCCCGAGAGCGGCGGGTCGCCGTCGCGACGCGGGACCTCGAACCACAGGATGTCGAGCCCGGCGCCGAGCTCCTCGGTGTCGAACCCGCCCATGCGCCGGACCTGCGAGAACCGCCCGTCCGCCCCGACGACGAGCGGCGCGCGGAGCTCCCGGGTCTGCCCGTCGGCGGCCCGGTAGCGCACACCGCGGACCCGCCCGTCCTCCTCGACGAGCTCGTTCACCCGCGCCGACATCTCCAGCCGGAAGCCGGGGTACGCCGCCGCCCGCTCGGTGAGCAGGCCGAGGAACTCCGGCTGCGGGAGCAGGACGTAGTGCGGGAAGCGGGTGCTCGCGGTCGAGTAGTCGGCGATCCGGTAGGCCGTCGTCGGGGTGTGCCAGGTGAACGCGTCGGCCGTGGCGTGCGGGCGGGCGAGCACGTCGTCGGCCAGGCCCAGCGCGTCGAGCCAGTCCATGACGGGCGGGGCGAGCGAGTCGCCCCGGAAGCGCCGCGCGAAGTCCGACCGCGCCTCCAGCAGCGTGACCCGCCGTCCGGCCCGGGCCAGGAGGTAGGCGAGCACCGCCCCTCCCGGCCCGCCACCGACGACCACGCAGTCCGTCGCGTCCATCTCTCACTCCTCAAATGTCTCGACTATCGAGAGAGTAGTACGGCCCCGACAACTCCGTCGCGGAGGACCGGTCACGACCGGACGTGGGGACCCCTGCACACCGCCTCCGATGCGGCTCTACCGACTCGCAGTCAGACATCAGGATCGGTAGCGCCCAGGATTGACAACTCGACCTCTTCATAATCGACGATCTGATCCATTCATGAGGTCCGCTCCCGGATGGACAGGAACTCGATCAGGGGCTGCACGCCCACAAACCCGTCGCCAGCGTTGGAGACGCAAGATCATAGAATCGCGATCGCGATCCGACCGGGGGGTCGGATGGATCTCATCGAGCAAGCGTCAACCACCGCCGGATGCGCTGTAGCGGCTTTCGTGCCGATGTGTGCGTTCGGCACCTCAGTTGCCTCTGCGACTTCGCCTGCGGACATGCAGAGAAGTGCGGCTCCACCCTCCGCGGCTCGACAGCAGGTGGCGTCCCCGCAGGCGTCAAGGACGTCGTCAGTCGTCCCTGCGGCAAGACCCGGAAGCGGATGCCTTCCCCAGCGGGGCTACTGCGTGGTGCTGCCCCGAGGAGACAGCCACTGTGGCAACGGGCGGGTATACCGCAGCAGTGGCAGTTCTCGGGTCCGCGTGTGGATTCATTCCGCCACCCGGAGGTATTGCCTGCGCCGGCGGCGCAGCGATCTACGGACCTGCGACTTCTGAGCAAGCAAGGACTGCGGTCAAGGGCCGGCCGTGTCTCGGGCTGACAGATCTGACTGGAACGGGGATACCCGTTCCGGTGACGGCAGTCTGCTAGCTCACGGATTGCCGAACCTTCGCGTCACCCCCAATGCTGCCGTCCGATCGGGGCATCCGCAGCCCCGGACGTGACCAGGCACGCACGGACGTCCGGTTACCGGCCGGTTAGGCTTCCCGGCCATGACCGCCGCAACGGAGCCGATCGGTGATGCGTCCGGCGCTGCCGCCGACGAACCTGACATCCACACCACCGCAGGCAAGCTCGCCGACCTCTACCGACGCGCCGCCGAGGCCGTCGACCCGGGTACGGGGATCGAGCGCCAGCACGCCAAGGGCCGCCAGACCGCGCGCGAGCGCATCGACCAGCTGCTCGACGAGGGGTCGTTCGTCGAGCTGGACGCGCTGACCCGGCACCGCTCCACGAACTTCGGGATGGACGCCAAGCGCCCCTTCGGCGACGGTGTGGTGACCGGCACCGGCACCATCGACGGCCGCCCCGTGGCGATCTTCAGCCAGGACGCCACCGTGTTCGGCGGTGCGCTCGGCGAGGTCTACGGCGAGAAGATCGTCAAGGTCATGGACCTGGCGCTCAAGACCGGCGTCCCGATGATCGGCATCAACGACGGTGGCGGCGCGCGTATCCAGGAGGGCGTGGTCGCGCTCGGCCTCTACGGCGAGATCTTCGTCCGCAACGTCCGCAGCTCCGGCGTGATCCCGCAGATCTCGCTGGTCATGGGCCCGTCGGCGGGTGGAGCGGTGTACTCCCCCGCCCTCACCGACTTCATCGTGATGGTCGACGGCACGTCCAACATGTTCATCACCGGCCCCGATGTGATCAAAACCGTCACGGGCGAGGACGTCGAGATGGAGGACCTGGGCGGCGGCCGGGCCCACAACACCAAGTCCGGCGTGGCGCACTACCTGGGCAGCGACGAGGCCGACGCGCTCGACTACGTCAAGGAGCTCCTGGGCTACCTGCCGAGCAACAACCTCTCCGAACCGCCGGTCTACCCGGCGCCCGAGCCCGTCGCGGGCTCCATCGCCGACGGCCTGACCGACTCCGACCTGGAGCTCGACACGATCGTCCCGGACTCGGCGAACACCCCCTACGACATCCGCGGCGTGATCGAGCGGGTCGTCGACGAGGGCGAGTTCCTCGAGGTCCACGAGCTGTTCGCGCCCAACATCGTGTGCGGGTACGGGCGGATCGAGGGGAGGTCGGTCGGGATCGTCGCCAACCAGCCGACCCAGTTCGCCGGCTGCCTCGACATCGACGCGTCGGAGAAGGCGTCGCGCTTCGTGCGCACCTGCGACGCCTTCAACATCCCGGTGGTGACCTTCGTCGACGTCCCCGGCTTCCTGCCCGGCACCGAGCAGGAGTGGAACGGCATCATCCGCCGCGGCGCGAAGCTGATCTACGCCTACGCCGAGGCCACCGTCCCGCTGGTCACGGTGATCACGCGCAAGGCCTACGGCGGCGCGTACGACGTGATGGGGTCCAAGCACCTGGGCGCCGACATCAACATCGCCTGGCCGACGGCGCAGATCGCGGTGACCGGGGCCGCGGGCGCCGTCAGCATCCTGTACCGCAAGGAGCTCAAGGACCTCGAGGGCGACGAGCTCGCCAACCGCCGAGCGGAGCTGCAGCAGGAGTACGAGGACACCCTCGCGAACCCCTACATCGCGGCCGACCGCGGCTACATCGACGCCGTCATCCCGCCCTCGCACACCCGCGGCTACGTCGGGCGGGCACTGCGGGCGCTGGAGACCAAGCGCGAGGCCGCGCCGGCCCGCAAGCACGGGAACATCCCCCTGTGACCGACGACGCTGCGACCGACAACGCTGCGACCGACGAGGGTCCGGGAGAGGACGCCACGAGCGACGAGGCCACCCCCGAGCAGCGGCGCGCCCTGTTCCAGGTGGTGCGGGGCGCGCCGTCGGACGCCGAGGTGGCGGCGCTCGCCGTCGTGCTGGCGGCGGCGGCTGCCGGGGGCGACGACGTCCCCGTGAAGCCCCGCGACCGGTGGTCGGACCCGGCCGCGCGGATGCGCACCGTCCTCACCCCGGGCCCCGGGGCCTGGAGGAGCAGCCACCTGCCCCGCTGACGGCCCAGGTCGGGCCGTCAGCGCGCGACGGCGGTCCGGGCGAGCGCGTGCTCGACCAGCGCAACCAGCGCGTCGCGGCCCGAGTCGCCGTCGCGGGCGTCCAGCCACACCAGGGGGACGTCGGGGCCGAGCGCCAGCGCGTCGCGGACGTCGACGGGGTCGTGCCCGTCGGCGCCCGGGAACCGGTTGACGCCCACGACGAACGGCAGCCTCCGGTTCTCGAAGTAGTCGATCGCCGGGAAGCAGTCGTCGATCCGGCGCAGGTCGACGAGCACGACCGCCCCGACGCAACCGCGGGCGAGCTCGTCCCACATGAACCAGAACCGCGACTGACCGGGCGTGCCGAACAGGTACAGGATCAGCGACGAGTCGATCGTGAGCCGGCCGAAGTCCATCGCGACGGTCGTCGTCCGCTTGTCGGGCACGAGATCCGCGTCGTCCACCCCCACCGACGCCGAGGTCATGGCCTGCTCCGTCAGCAGCGGCGGGATCTCCGAGAGTGTCCTCACCAGCGTCGTCTTGCCCGCTCCGAACCCGCCGGCGACCAGCACCTTGAGCGGGATCAGTTCCTCATCGACGCGCACGCAGACCCTCCAGCAGTCGTTCCAGTACCGCGGGCACCGGCCCGCCCTCACCCGTCGGCGGCAGGTGCACCGCGAGATGTCCGGCACCGACGAGGTCGCTGACCACCACCCGGGCCACACCGATGGGCACGCCGAGCGCGGCCCCCACCTCGGCGATCGACACCGGTCGCGCGGCCAGCTCCACAGCTGTGCGGTACTCCGGGTCGAGTCCGCCCGGGAGGACGTCGGCGATGGCGGTCACGAGGGTCTCGACCGGCATGTCCCGGCCCTCGACCGAACGCGTCCGGCCCCGGGTGATGGCGTACACCGGGACCACCCGCCCGTCCGGCCGGTGCTCGCTCACGTCCCAGCCGAACGCATCGCCGGGGTGAGGGCGTGCCCGGCCCGCGCGGCGAGCAGCGTCATCTCGTAGCCGACCATCCCGATGTCGCACTGCCGCTCGGCGAACACCGAGAGCGTCGCGCCGTGGCTGATCGACGTGACGAACAGGTAGCCGCCCGCCATCTCCAGGATCGTCTGCGCCACCGGCCCGGCCGCGAGCAGGTGGGCGGTACCGCGCGCGAGGCTGACCAGGCCCGAGGCCGCCGCGGAGAGCTGGTCCCCCAGCGCCACGCCGACGTGCGCCGACGTCGCGAGCCGCAGCCCGTCGGCCGAGACCAGCACGCCGTGCACCACGCCCGGGGTGCTTCCGACGAACTCCTCCAGCATCCAGTCCAGCTGCCCCGTCACGACGCACCTCCGTTGTCGACGGCGAGCTGTGCCGCGCTGCGGCTGGCCTGGTAGCGCGAGAGCGCGCTGACGGCGGCGCCGTCGTGCGCGGGACCGGCCGGGTCGGGCGCCGCGGGGCCGCGGAGCTCGGGCGCGAGGTGCGCCTGCGGGACGCGGCGGCGCAACCCGCCGCGCCCGGGCTCGACCGGGCCGGGTGGCTCGGCCGCCGGCCGGGGCCGAGGGCTCGGCACCGCCGGAACGGGCCCGCCGACCGGGCGCGGCGGGGCGTCGAACCGCTCCTGCGGTGCGCCCGTCTCCGGCCGCCACCAGCCTTCCCAGTCACCCGAGGGCGCCCCCTCCGTCGGCACTGCGAACGGGGTCGCCCACGCGGAGGCGGGTTCGGGCACCGGGGCGGCCGTCCGGACGGGCGGCTCGACCGCGGCGGGCGTAGCGCCGTCGAACCGGGCGGCGTGCCGGGCGGGGGTCTGGTCCCCCGGCGCGCGGCGGGGCAGCGGAACCCCACCGGGCGGTGACAGGAACAGCGCGGAGGGCAGCACGACGACCGCCGTGACGCCGGAACCGGGGGTGGCACCGAGGGACACGCCGATCCCGTGCCGGGCCGCCAGCCGCGCGACGACGTGGAAGCCCAGCCGCTGGGCGACGGCGAGGTCGACGTCCTGCGGGTCGGCGAGCTGCTCGTTGGCCGCGGCCAGGTCGGCCTCCGGCATCCCGACCCCCCAGTCCTCGACGGTCACCAGGCACGCGTTCTCCGCGCGCGGGTCGGGGCGGGCGCGGACGGTCACGGTCGTGTCCGGCGGCGAGAAGCGCACGGCGTTCTCGGTGAGCTCGGCGAGCAGGTGGGTGAGGTCGGCGACGCTGCGCCCGGAGACGGCACCCACGCGATCGTCGATCACCGTCGTCACCCGGTCCAGGTCCTCGGTCTCGGCGATGGCCGCCCGCACGACGTCGCGCAGCGGCACGGGCGCCGTCCACGTCCGCGGCGGCTGCTCCCCGGCCAGTACGAGCAGGCTCTCGGCGTTGCGCCGGACGCGGGTGGCGAGGTGGTCGAGGGTGAAGAGGTCCGCGAGCGCGTCCGGGTCCTGCTCCTTCTCCTCGAGCTGGTTGATGATGTCCAGCTGCCGGTAGAGCATGCTCTGGTTACGCCGGGCCAGGTTGACCAGCATGTCGGAGGCGAACCGCCGCCGGCCGATCTCCGCGTCGGCGGTGACGAGCTGCCTGCTCAGCTCCTCCTTCTGCGACTGCTCGTCCTCCGTGATCCGCCAGAAGATCACCATGCCGACGCAGGCGGCGAGCACACCGAGGCCGTGGATCGCCGACCAGAGCCAGGGGTTCGCCTGGCCCGCGGGGTGGGCGAAGATCAGGCCGCCGAGCCAGATCGTGCCGATCCCGTGGCTCAGGACGGTGAATGCGACGTTCCACAGGAACGGCACCCAGTCCTGGTACAGCGCGATGAAGCCGATGATGATGAAGAAGTGGAAGTGCGCCTCGATACTCCCCGAGGTGAGCACGACCAGGCCCGCGGAGCAGAACACCAGCCCGCCGGTGACGAAGAACGACGCGAGCCGTCGGTGGGCCACGAGCACGCCGGCGGCGAGACCCGCCACGGGACCGAGCAGCGTGGCGCCGATGACCAGGACCGGGTTGCCGAGCGCGAGGCCCAGCACCGCGAGCGCGGGCAGGTGCAGCGCCAGCGTCCGCAGCAGCAGGCGGTGGCGGTGGTGCCAGGACCGGTCGTCGAGCGTGTTGCCGCGGGGCAGGTAGTCCCACAGGGATCGGGCCGGCGCAGGCGCCGGTCCGGCGTCGACCGCGCCCGGCGCGGGATCGACGGGCGAGTCCACGTACATCGTGCTGTCCCCTCCGGCGACCACGACGGACGCCATGCCTCGGCCGCGCACCGTACGGGTCGCTCACGGCCCGATCACGCTGCGTACCAGAGCGCTGGGCGGAGCGGAGCAGCCGGTCGGCGCTCCGGCCGCGCGAACGGGGGTACGCGTGGCGTCCGAACGGACCGCGCCGCGGACGGGCACCACGCGACCGAGGGCCCGGGTGATCCATCCGGCGCCCGACGACGTGCGCTGGGCGCCACGGACGGCGCGGAGCGTCACCGCGTCCCGGAGCAGTAGGGCTGCTCCGTTCGGACCTACCCCCGGTCCTCCGTCGGGATCGGGCCGGGAGGCGGTGGTCCGCGGTGCGCAGACCTCCGGACACCGGCAGGATCGGCCCCATGAAGGCCACCTGGAACGGCACCGTGATCGCCGAGAGCGACTCCACCGTCGTCGTCGAGAACAACCACTACTTCCCGGCCGACTCGGTGAAGGCGGAGTACCTGCGCGACTCCGACCACACCAGCGTGTGCTCGTGGAAGGGAACCGCGAGCTACAAGACCCTGGTCGTCGACGGCGCGGAGAACGCCGACGCCGCCTTCTACTACCCGACCCCGAAGGGCCCGGCCGCGCAGATCACGGGGCACTACGCGTTCTGGAAGGGCGTCACGGTCGCGCCCTAGGCCTAGGGCTGCCCGTCGGCTCCATGCCGACGTCGCGGCGTTCCGGGTGGCCGCTCCGCAAGCCCGAGGAGTGGCCGGTCCCGGGTTGGATCGGCGTCGACGAGAATGCGGCGGGGTGGTCGCCCGGGGCGTCACCGGCCGGCTGGAGATCCGTCGGACACTCCCTAAGTCCTGATCAAGTGACTGGCCCGGATGCGGTGACCGGGCCCACACTCGTGGCGAGGGCCGCACCGGTCCCGGCGTCCGGGGGGACGCGGGCCGCGGCCCACCGAGGAGGTGTGTCGTGAACGCATCGATCCTGGTGGTCGGACTGCTCGTCGCGGTGGTCCTGATCGCACTGGTCATCGGGCTGTCCCGGTCGGCCGTCCGCGGCGGGCGCCGCCGCGTTCGCTCCGGCGGCGACGCCGGTTCCGCGGGCATCTGGGCCGGCGGCTGGGGCGGCGACGGCGGTGGCTCCTGCGGTGACGGCGGCGGTTCCGGAGGGGGCGGCGGGGGCGACGGCGGGGGCGGCGGCAGCTGCTGACCCCTCGGCCCGCGAACGGCGCGCACGGCGTCGCGGCCGTAGGGTCCGGCGTCGTGCGCGTCGTTCTGGCCTCGGCCTCCCCCGCCCGTCTCTCGGTCCTGCGCGCGGCGGGGCTGGACCCGCTCGTCGAGGTCTCCGACGTCGACGAGGACGCCCTGCTCGCCACGATCCCCGGCGCCACCCCCGCGGAGAAGGTCACGACGCTCGCGGGCGCGAAGGCCACCACGGTGGCGCGCCGGACCGACGAGCCGGACGCCGTCGTCATCGGCTGCGACTCGATGCTGCACTTCGCCGGCGACCTCGTCGGCAAGCCCGCCACCGCCGACGATGCCCGCGCCCGCTGGCGGGCGATGGCGGGCGGCACCGGCGAACTCGTCACCGGGCACGCGGTGCTCCGGGTCGTCGACGGCGAGATCGAGCGGGTCGCCGAGGGGCACGCCGTCACCGTGGTGCGGTTCGGCGAGCCCACCGACGAGGAGCTCGACGCCTACCTCGGCACCGGGGAGCCACTGCTCGTCGCCGGCGCGTTCACCCTCGACGGGCTCGGCGGGTGGTTCGTGGAGGGGGTCGACGGCGACCCGTCCAACGTCATCGGGATCAGCCTCCCGCTCGTGCGCAGGCTGTTCGCCGGGGTCGGCGTCCAGGTCACGGACCTGTGGCGACAGGACTAACGTGTGGGGCATGGCTCTGCAGAACGACCCCGATCCGAAGCTCGCCGAGTACGCGCACCCGGAGCGCCTGGTCACCACGGCGTGGCTGGCCGAGAACCTCGGCGCCGACGGCCTCGTCGTCGTCGAGTCCGACGAGGACGTGCTGCTCTACGAGACCGGCCACATCCCCGGCTCGGTGAAGGTCGACTGGCACACCGAGCTCAACGACCCCACCACCCGCGACTACGTCGACGGCGCCCGTTTCGCCGAGATCTGCGGCGAGCGCGGCATCACCCGCGACACCACCGTCGTGTTCTACGGCGACCGCAACAACTGGTGGGCCACCTACGCGCTGTGGGTGTTCAGCCTGTTCGGCCACGCCGACGTCCGCATGCTCGACGGCGGGCGCGCGAAGTGGGTCGCCGAGGGCCGCGAGATGACGACCGACGCCCCGAAGCCCGAGGCCGTCGAGTACCCGGTCGTGGAGCGCGACGACACCGCGATCCGCGCGTTCAAGGACGACGTCCTCACGCACCTCGGCAAGCCTCTCGTCGACGTCCGCTCCCCCGGTGAGTACTCCGGCGAGCTGCTGCACATGCCCGACTACCCGCAGGAGGGCGCCGTCCGCGGCGGCCACATCCCCGGGGCGGCGAGCGTGCCATGGGCCCGCGCCGCCGCCGAGGACGCCACGTTCCGCTCCCGCGCCGAGCTGGCGGCGATCTACGAGCAGGAGCAGGGGCTCTCCGCGTCGGACGACGTGGTCGCGTACTGCCGCATCGGCGAGCGCTCCAGCCACACCTGGTTCGTGCTCACCCACCTGCTCGGCTTCGAGCACGTCCGCAACTACGACGGCAGCTGGACCGAGTGGGGCAACGCCGTGCGGGTCCCGATCGTCCAGGGGACCGAGCGCGGATGACCCTCCCGCCCCAGCTCGCCGAGCTGGTCGACGACTTCGCCGCCGTCACCCCGAAGCAGCGCCTCGAACTGCTCCTGGAGCTCTCCCGCGAGCTCCCGGAGCTGCCGGAGCGGTTCGCCGACGCCGCCGGGACGATGGAGCAGGTGCACGAGTGCCAGTCGCCGCTGTTCCTGGCGGTGGAGGTCGACGACGCCGAGCGCGTCCACCTGTTCTTCTCCGCGCCGCCGGAGTCCCCGACGACCCGCGGGTTCGCGTCGATCATGCACACGGGGCTCGACGGCGAGCCGGCCACCGACGTGCTCGCCGTGCCCGACGACTTCTACACCGCACTCGGGCTGGCCCAGGCGGTGAGCCCGCTGCGGCTGCGGGGTATGTCGGCGATGCTCGGCCGGATCAAGAAGCAGGTCCGCGCCGCGACCGGGTAGCTCAAGTTCTGGTGAAGAACGTTCCCTGACGCGGGGCCCGTCGCAACACTGTGAGACGTCTCATGAGGACGTTCTTCAGGAGGTGTGCGATGGCCGGTGACACCTGGGGCATCAGCGGGCCGGAGTTCCTGCTCGGCTACCTGCTGCTCGCCGCGGTGGTGGGGGTCGCGGCCGTGCGCCACCGTCGCGCGCTGGCCGAGGGTCCCGATCGTCCCGCCCACGACCTGGGCGGGCACGACGTGGCCTACCTCAACGGCGGGGCCGACCTCGCCGTCACCTCGGCGCTGACGGCGATGCACCTCACCGGCACGGTCGCGCCGGTCAAGGGCTCGATCCACGCGGTCGGCCGGCTCGCCCCGGGCGCCGACGCGCTGGAGCGGGCCGTCCACTTCACCACCGGCAGCCCGGTGCAGCGGTCGCGGCTGCCGCTGCACGGGCCCGTCCGCTCCGCCCTCGACGGCATCGAGAAGCGCCTCGTCGCCGCAGGCCTGCTGCTGTCCGAACCGCGGCGCCGGGCGATCCGGGCGACGGGCTGGTGGCTGGGCGCGGTCGCGCTGCTCGGGCTGCTGCGCCTGCTGGCCGGTGTGGCCGAGAGCCGGCCGGTGGGGTTCCTGGTCGTCGCCCTGCTCGCCGTCTCGCTCGTCACGGTCGTGCTGCTGGTGCGCGCGCCGCGGCGCACCCGGGCCGGTGACCGCCTCCTGGCCCGTCTCGCGCAGGAGCACCACGCCCTCGCCCCCGCCCAGCGCCCCGACTGGGTCGCCTACGGTCCGGCCACCGCCGCGCTCGGCGTCGGGATCTTCGGGGCGAGCGCGCTCTGGGCCTCCGACCCGGCGTTCGCCGAGGAACTCGCCCTGCAGCGCGCGACCACCGGGTCGGGCGACGTCGGCTACGTCGGCGGAGGCGGCGACGGGGGCGGGGGCGGCGACGGGGGCGGCGGGGGCGGCGGGGGCGGCGGATGCGGCGGCGGGTGTGGTGGCTGAGGCCACCGGGGCCCTCCCCACGGGCCTGGGTATCGGCTGGCGATCCGAGATCGCCGGCGTGGTGTCCGCAATCGATGCCCTCGGGTTCACCGAGGTCATCGCCGAGTCCCTCGCTCCCGCAGATCCGCCTCGAGGGGTGGCGGATCTGCGGGGGCGTGGTGTCCCCGTCGTCCCGCACGGTGTGCGGCTGTCACTCGGCGGCACCGACGCGCTCGACGCGGGCCGCGTCACCCACCTCGCCGCGTGCGCCGCGGCGCTCGGTGCGCCGCTGGTGAGCGAGCACGTCGCGTTCGTCCGGGCCGGGGGCCGCGACGCCGGGCACCTCCTGCCGCTGCCCCGCTCCCGCGAGGCGCTCGACGTCCTCGTCGCCAACGTGGCCCGCACACAGGCCGAGCTGGACGTCCCGCTCGCGCTGGAGCCCGTCGCGGCCCTGTTCGACTGGCCCGACGACGAGTACACCGAGGGCGAGTTCCTCACCGCGCTGCTCGACCGCACCGGCGCGCTGCTGCTCCTCGACGTCGCCAACGTGCACGCCAACGCCGTCAACCGCGGACAGGACCCCGAGGCCGTGCTGGAGTCGTTCCCGCTCGACCGCATCGCGTACGTGCACGTCGCGGGCGGCGCCGAGCACGACGGGCTGCACCACGACACCCACACCGCGGCCGTCCCCGACGCCGTGCTCGGGCTGCTGTCCGCACTCGTCGACCGGCTCCCCGCGCCGCCCGCGGTGATGCTCGAACGCGACGGCCACTACCCGCCCGCGGCGGCCCTGCATGCCGAACTGGCCGCGATCCGCTCCGCCACCGCCCCTGCGAGACGCGGCCCCGCGGTGCGCGGGTCGGGGCCCGCGGGTCGGGGTCCTGCTGCGCGGGGATCGGGGTCGTTCACCGGAGCCCCCCTCACCGACCGGCAGACGGTGCTCGTCGCGAACCTGGTGGCGGGCGGTCCGCGACCCCCGGCCGTCGACCCCGGCCGCCTCGACGCCACCCGGCGTGCTCTGCTCCGCAAGCGTGCCGGCCTGGCCGCCGTCGAGTGGCCGCTGCTCGCGGCGTCCTACGGCGACCGGTGGGCCTCGGTGTTCGCCCGGCACCGCGACGGGTGCGAACCGGTCGGGGCCCTGCGCGACGGCTGGGACGTCGCCCGGTCCGTCGACGACCTGGGCCCGGGCGCCGCCCGCGAGCTCGCCGAACGCGAGTCCGCCCTGCGCTACGACGGGCGGAGCACCCCGCTCCCCCGGCTGCGCACCCGGGTCCGTCGCCGTCTCCGCATCTGAGACGTCGTCCACGCCACACCCGCCTTCGTCCAGCGCGCGCGGCCGTCATGCCTAGACTCCCCGGTAACTTGCGCCGGGGCACGGGATCCCCGGTCATCGACAGGGAGGCCGCAACGTGCCGCGCTTGACCAAGGTTCTCGTCGCGAACCGCGGGGAGATCGCCGTCCGCGTCATCCGGGCCTGCGCCGACGCCGGCATCGGCAGCGTCGCGGTCTACGCCGACCCGGACCGGGACGCCCCGTTCGTCCGGTTGGCCGACGAGGCGTTCGCGCTCGGCGGCTCGACCGCCGCCGAGTCCTACCTCGACATCGCGAAGGTCGTCGACGCCGCGAAGCAGGCGGGCGCCGACGGCATCCACCCCGGCTACGGCTTCCTGTCGGAGAACGCCGACTTCGCCCAGGCCGTCATCGACGCGGACATCACCTGGATCGGCCCGACGCCGCAGGCCATCCGCGACCTTGGCGACAAGGTCACCGCCCGCCACATCGCCACCCGCGCGGGCGCCCCGCTGGTCCCCGGCACGAACGACCCCGTCTCGGGCTCCGACGAGGTGATCGCGTTCGCCAAGGAGCACGGTCTCCCGGTCGCGATCAAGGCGGCGTTCGGCGGCGGCGGGCGCGGCATGAAGGTCGCGCGCGAGGAGAAGGAGATCGCCGAGCTCTACGACTCGGCGGTCCGCGAGGCCACCGCGGCGTTCGGGCGCGGCGAGTGCTTCGTCGAGCGCTACCTCGACAAGCCCCGCCACGTCGAGGCGCAGGTGCTGGCCGACACCCACGGCAACGTGATCGTCGTCGGCACCCGCGACTGCTCGCTGCAGCGCCGCTTCCAGAAGCTCGTCGAGGAGGCACCCGCGCCGTTCCTGTCCGACGAGCAGCGCGCCACCATCCACGAGGCGTCGAAGGCCATCTGCAAGGAGGCCGACTACCACGGTGCGGGCACCGTCGAGTTCCTCGTCGGCCAGGACGGGCTGATCTCGTTCCTGGAGGTCAACACCCGGCTGCAGGTCGAACACCCGGTCTCGGAGGAGACCAGCGGGCTCGACCTCGTCCGCGAGCAGTTCCGCATCGCCGAGGGCCTCGAGCTGAACCTGCTGGAGGACCCGGAGCCGCGCGGGCACTCGATCGAGTTCCGGATCAACGGCGAGGACGCGGGCCGCGGCTTCCTGCCCGCCCCCGGCACCGTCACGTCGATCTCGTTCCCGGCCGGCCCGGGCGTCCGCGTCGACGCGGGCGTCGAGTCCGGCTCCGTCATCGGCGGGCAGTTCGACTCGCTGCTGGCGAAGCTGATCGTCACCGGCTCCGACCGCGCGCAGGCGCTGGAGCGCTCGCGCCGCGCGCTGGCGGAGTTCCAGGTCGAGGGTATGGCCACGGTCCTGCCCTTCCACCGCGCCGTGGTGGCGGACCCGGCGTTCGCCGGTGAGGAGTTCACCGTCCACACCCGGTGGATCGAGACCGAGTGGGACAACCAGGTCCCGCCGTTCGAGGGCGGCGAGGGTGCCGACGAGGAGACCGCGCCCCGGCAGTCGGTCGTCGTCGAGGTCGGCGGACGGCGCCTGGAGGTCTCGCTGCCCGGCGACATCGCGTTCGGCGGCGGGGGCGGCGGTGCCACGGCGAAGGCGGCCCCGCGCAAGCGCGGCGGGGGCAAGGGCGGCAGCGCGGCGTCGGGCGACTCCGTCACCGCGCCGATGCAGGGCACGATCATCAAGGTGGCCGTCGCCGACGGCGACACCGTCTCCGCGGGCGACCTCGTCGTCGTGCTGGAGGCCATGAAGATGGAGAACCCGGTCACCGCGCACAAGGACGGCACCGTCACGGGCCTCTCGGCGGAGCAGGGCGCCTCGGTCACCCAGGGCACCGTGATCTGCGAGATCAAGGACTAGTCCTCTGGACGCGGTGGAGATCAACGCCGGCGCGTGGTACCTCCGGGTGCCGCGCGCCGACGACCGGATGAACGACGGTCCGGCCGTGCTCGCGTCCTGCCTCGATCCGGAGATCCGGCGCTGGCGGCACCGACCGCCCGCCGACCCGGCCGAGGCCGACGCCTACATCCGGCGCCGCGCCCTCGACTGGGCCCGCGACGAGCGCTATACCTGGGCCGTCTGCGAGCCCACGACCGGCGAGATGCTGGGCGAGGTCTCGCTCGACCACGTCGACCTGCCGATGGCCCAGGCCGAGGCCGCGTGCTGGGCCCTGCCCGCCGCCCGCGGCACCGGCATGATCACCACGGCCCTGTCGGCCGTGCTGCGCTTCGGGTTCGCCGGGCTGGGGCTGCACCGCGTCGGCTACCTGTGGGCCGCGGGCAACACCGCGTCCGGCCGGGTCGCGGAGAAGTGCGGCTTCCGCCCCGAGGGCCGCATGCGCGACGCCTGGCTGGCCGACGGCACCTACCACGACGTGGTCGTCACGGGCCTCCTGGCGACGGATCGTTGACGCCCGAACACACACGCGTTTAACGTCGACGGGCCAGGTTGATCCACAGCGACCCCGCACCGTGCTGGACAAGTGCATAGCGGACAGCAGTGAAGTACCCGTGTGTCCATCCACGGGGCCCGGTTACTCCGCCACGCGGACGACCGCGCCGCGGATCCCCCCGCACCACGCAGGCTCAGGCCGCGCCGTGCGGACGCCCCCGATCAGCAGGGCTCCGGCCCACCAGGCGACCAGGATCCGTCATGCCCCCCGACCCGTTCGTCACGACCCACATCCACACCGACGGGCCCATCCCGGGCCCGCACTCCCTGCTCACCCTGACCTCGGCGGCCTTCACCGGCCACGGGGTCCTGATCAGTACGTTCACCGCGAACGTGCGCGAACTGCCCGGCGCCACGCTCCACCCGATCGCCCTGTCCCACTGGCGGGCCAGGGCCGACGACTGGCTGCACACCCGCCGCGCATCCCGTCCCCCCGCCCCCGCGATGATCGACTACACCCGGTGGATCGAGAAGCTCGCCGGGACCCCGTCGTTCGTCGCCGACCCCGCACGAGCCGACTACGTGTTCGTCTACTGGTACCTGCAGCGCTTCATCGGCCACTGGCCGTTCGCGGATACCCTCCTCGACCCGGTACTGCACGACCGGCTCGACTGCTCGACCCTGTGTTCGCTGGCCTCGTGCCGAGTGCCCCTGGCCAGCTGAACCCCTCGTGCGCGGAAACCGTGGTCCGGACCACGGTTTCCGCGCACGGCATGATCGCCCCATGACCGCGCTGACGAAGGGCGCCAACACCGGCGTCGCCGCCCGGCGCCTCGACGTCTCCCTGAGCTGGTCGGACCGTCCCGGCCTGCCCGACATCGACGCGTCCGCCCTGCTCCTGGACGCCGACGGCCGCGTCCGGTCCGACGCCGACCTCGTGTTCTACAACCAGCCCGAGCACGCGTCCGGGGCGGTGCGGCACACGGGGAAGGCCGTGGGTGCCGACACCCTGCACGTCGACCTGGGACGGGTGGAGGACACCGTCGACCGCGTCGTGCTGGCCGCGTCGGCCGACGGCGGCACGTTCGGCGACGTCCCCGGCCTGACGCTCCGGCTGACCGACGCCGACGGGCGCGGGATCGTCGCCGAGTTCGCCATGACGGCGTCGACGGAGACCGCGTTCATCGGCGGCGAGCTGTACCGCCGCGGCGGGGCGTGGAAGTTCCGGGCGATCGGCCAGGGGTACGCGTCCGGGCTCGCCGGGCTGGCCGGAGACCACGGGATCACCGTCGACGACGAGCCCGCGCCCCCGGTCGTCGAGGACCGGTTGCCGATCGACCTGCGCAAACGCCTGGACCTGCGCACCCGCCAGGTCGTGGTGTCGCTGGAGGAGCACGGGGCCCGCGGGGTCGCCGCCCGCGTGGTGCTGGCGCTGGACGCGTCCGGCTCGATGAGCCGCCTCTACCGCGACGGTGTCGTCGGCCGGGTGGTGGAGCGGATGGCCGCGGTCGCCGCGGCCCTGGACGACGACGGCGCACTGCAGGCCTGGACGTTCGCCACGAACCCGGCTCGGCTGCCCGACCTCGCCGTCGACGACCTGCCGGAGTGGGTCCGGCTGCACGTGCGCGTCGGGGAGTTCCGGATCCGCAGGCGCCCGCGGGACCTGGAGCCCGGGCAGGTCGACATGGCGGTGGTCGGCGGGTCCAACGACGAGCCGAAGGTGATCGCGCAGATCCGGTCCTTCGTCGCGTCGACGCCCACCCCGGTGCCGACGCTCGTGCTGTTCTTCTCCGACGGCGGGATCACCCGCAACCGCGAGATCGAACGGGAGCTGCGCGCCGCCGTCGACGAGCCGGTGTTCTGGCAGTTCGTCGGGCTCGGGCGGCACAACCGGTTCGGCGTGCTGGAGAAGCTCGACACGATGACCGGGCGCCGTGTCGACAACGTCGGCTTCTTCGCCGTCGACGACATCGACGCGGTCCCCGACGCCGAGCTCTACGACCGGCTGCTCGCCGAGTTCCCGTCCTGGATCACCGCCGCACGGGCGGCCGGGGTGCTGGGCTGACGCCCCTGTGCGCGGAGAAGGCGGTCCTGGCCGCCCTCTGCGCGCACGGGCTCACGGAAGGCGCGACGCCGTCGGACCCCGCCCGGCGACGGCGCCCGCGACCCCGGCCAGCACCGTGACCCCGGCCAGCAGCAGCGCGACGAACCCCAGCCCGCCGACGAGCAGCCCGAGGAACGCCGATCCGGCGCCCACGGCGAGCCCGGTGCGGGCGATCACGGGGCCGCTGCGACCGCGGGTGACCGCGCGGGCGCCCGCAGCCGTCAGCGCGATCGCGAGCAGCCCGGCGAGCGGGCCGAGCACGAACGCGGTCGGCGGGATCAGGAAGATCGCGACGTTGTCGACGAGCTGGGCGCCGACCGCGGCCACGGCCACCGGGACGACGGGGATCTGCGACGACGTGACGGGCTGGATGCTCATGCCGTCCATCGTCGGACCGTCACCTCGCCCGCGGTATCGGGGAAACCCCCGAGTCGACCCTCAGTCGAGGTCGCGGCTCAGTCGAGATCACCGTGGCGCATCAGCTGGCGGCCGGCCTCGGTGATCGAGCCGGACAGCGACGGGTACACGGAGAACGTGTACGCCAGGTCGTCGACGGTGAGGCCGTTCTGCACCGCCAGCGCGATCGGCAGGATCAGCTCGCTCGCCACCGGCGCCACGACGACCCCGCCGACGACCACGCCGGTGGCCGGGCGGCAGAACAGCTTCACGAACCCGCGCCGCAGCCCCTGCATCTTCGCGCGGGGGTTCGTCGAGAGCGGCAGCATGATCGTCCGCGCGGGGACCTCGCCCGCGTCGATCGCCCGCTGGCTGATCCCGACGGTCGCGATCTCCGGGCGGGTGAACACCGCCGACGCCACCGTCTTGAGCTTGATCGGCGCGACACCCTCACCGAGCGCGTGCCACATCGCGATCCGCCCCTGCATCGCCGCGACGGAGGCGAGCATGAGCAGGCCGGTGCAGTCGCCCGCCGCGTAGACGCCGGGGACGCTCGTCCGCGACACCCGGTCGACGGGGATGAACCCGCCGCGGTCGGTCTCGACGCCGATCTTCTCCAGCCCGAGATCGGCGGTGTTGGGCACCGATCCGACCGTCATCAGCGCGTGCGAGCCGGTGACGGTGCGGCCGTCGGCGAGCGTCACGACGACCCCGTCGCCGTCCTCGGTGCGGCGCACCGAGTCGGCCCGCGCCTGCCCGAGGATCTCCACGCCCCGCTCGGCGAACACGTCCTGCAGCACAGCGGAGGCGTCGGCGTCCTCACCGGGGAGCACGCGGTCGCGGCTGGAGACCAGCGTGACACGCACGCCGATCTCGACGTAGGCCGACACGAACTCCGCGCCCGTGACGCCCGACCCGACGACGATCAGGTGCTCGGGCAGCTCGGGGAGGTCGTAGAGGTCGCGCCAGGTGAGGATGCGCTCGCCGTCGGGGCGGGCGTCGTCGAGGACGCGGGGGGTGGCGCCGGTGGCGATCAGCACGACGTCGGCGGGATGGATCTCGCGGGTGCCGTCGGCCGTGCGCGACTCGACGACGTGCGGCGCGCGGGCCGCCGGTTCGTCGGTGAAGGTGGCGGTGCCGCGGACGATCCGCACGCCCTCGCGCTCGACGCGCGCCCGCACGTCGGCGGACTGGGCGAGCGCGAGGCCCTTGACCCGGCTGTTGACCCGCGGCAGGTCGACGCCCACGGAGTCGGGCCCGGCGGTGAGGCCGAGCTCGGGGGCACGGTGCAGGTCGACGCGGATCCCGGCGGAGGAGATGAACGTCTTGGACGGCACGCAGTCGTGCAGGACGCAGGCTCCGCCCATGCCCTCCTGCTCGACGACGGTCACGTCGCTGCCGTGCTGCGCCGCCACCAGTGCCGCCTCGTAGCCGGCCGGGCCACCGCCCATGATCACGATGCGAGTCACCCGATCACCGTACGCGGGCGGATGAGCACTACCCTGTGCCGGTGCCGCTCTACGCCGCTTACGGGTCGAACATGGACCCCGCCCAGATGAAGCAGCGCGCTCCCCACTCGCCGATGGCGGGAACCGGGTGGTTGCAGGGGTGGCGCCTCACGTTCGGCGGCACCGACTACGCCTGGGAGGGCGCGCTGTCGACCGTCGTCGAGGCGCCGGGTGAGCAGGTGTTCGTCGTCATCTACGACGTCACCGACCAGGACGCCTCGCAGCTCGACCGCTGGGAGGGCGGCGAGCTCGGGATGCACAAGAAGCTGCGCCTGCGGGTGCACACGCTCGAGGGCGACGTCCTCGCGTGGATCTACGTGCTCAACGACTACGAGGGCGGCGAGCCCAGCGCCCGCTACCTCGGGGTGCTCGCCGACGCCGCCGAGCAGGCCGGCGCACCCGACGACTACGTCGCCGCCCTGCGCAACCGCCCCAGCAGCAAGTCCTTCTGACCCCTCCTCGTAACCCGGGCGACACACGTCCGGAGCGAGCGCGTACTTGGCTGACCCGTCGTCGGACGGGAGGGCCGCGTGCTGATCGAGTTCCGGCTGCTCGGCCCGGTCGAGGCGTGGCGCGACGGCCGCCGGGTGGAGCTCGGGGGCCGCAAGCAGCGCGCGCTGCTCTCCGCGCTGCTGGTCCGGGCCGGCCGGGTGGTGTCGCTCGACCAGCTCATCGACGACCTGTGGCCGCACGATCCCCCGCCTCGCGCGGCCGCCACCGTGCAGGTGTTCGTCTCCAACCTGCGCCGGGCGCTCGAACCGGACCGGCCGCGCGGGGCCCCGGCCGACCTACTGGTCACCGCCGCCCCCGGATACGTGCTGCGCACCGACGCGATCGACGCCGTCGAGTTCGTCCGGCTCGCCGGGGACGGCCGGGCCGCCCTGCGCGACGACGACGCCGAGCGCGCGGCCGACCTCCTGGCCGCGGCCGAGGCGCTGTGGCGCGACGCCGCGCTCGCCGACGTCGCCGACGCCCCGTTCGCCCGCGCCGAGGCGGCCCGGCTCGACGAGCTCCGCCTGTCCTGCGCGGAGGACCGCGTCGACGCCGATCTCGTGCTCGGCCGGCACGCGGCGGTCGTCGCCGAGCTGGAGCAGCGCGTCGACACCCATCCGCTGCGGGAGCGGGTGCGGGCGCAGCTGATGCTGGCGCTGTACCGCTCCGGGCGCCAGGCCGACGCGCTCGCCGTCTACGCCGCGGGCCGCCACCTGCTCCGCGACGAGCTCGGTCTGGAGCCGGGGGCATCGCTGCGGGAGCTGCAGCGCGGCGTGCTGCGCCACGACCCCGCCCTGGCCTGGGCGCCGCCGGGACCCGTGCTCGACGGTCCGGCGTTCGTCGAGCCGGACGACGAGCCGGGCCGCGTGCTCGTCGTCGACGACTCCGGGGTGAACCGGCGCCTGCTCGTCACCGCGCTGACCGGTCTGGGGCACGAGGTGGTGGCCGTCGAGAACGGCAAGCGGGCCCTGGACCTGCTGCGCACCGCGGACGTCGACGTCGTGCTGCTCGACGTCGTCATGCCCGTGCTGGACGGCTTCGCGACGCTGGCCGCGATCAAGGCCGACCCGCGGCTCGACCACCTCCCGGTGATCATGGTGTCGGCCGTGCACGAGCTGGACGCCGTGGTGCGCTGCATCGACCTCGGCGCCACCGACTACCTGCCCAAGCCGTTCAGCGCGGTGGTGCTGCGGGCCCGCCTGCGCTCGTCGCTCGCGGCGAAGCGCCTGCGCGACATCGAGCGCGACCACCTGCGTCGCGTGGACGAGGTCGTCTCCGGATCGGGCCGGGGGGACGAGACGGCGCGCGACGACGTCGTGGGCCGGCTCGCGCGGCGGCTGGAGCAGTTGACGAGCGACGTGACCGACCGCGAGTCGGCGCTGCGAGCGGAGATCGCGGCACTGCGCGCGGAGCTGGGGAGGTCGGCGTCGTGACCTCGCTGCGCGGGCTCGTCCGGGTCGGCATCGGGACCGGGGTCGCCCTGCTCGCCGTGCTGCTGCTGGTGAGCCTGGCGGCGGAGCGGAGCACGCACGACTCGGCCGACGCGGAGTCGCGGCGGTCGACGTCGCTGCGCCTGGCCGACGAGCTGCGCCAGACCTCCGACGACCTGACGCGGATGGCGCGCACCTACGTCGCGACCGGGGAACCGCGCTACCGGGAGTGGTTCGAGGAGATCCTCGCCATCCGGGCCGGCACCGCGCCGCGGCCGCAGGACTACGACGAGATCTACTGGGACGTCGTCACCGACACGGGGCTGCGCCCGACGCCGTCCGGTCCACCGGTGAGCTTCGCGACGCTCGCCGCCCGCGCCGGCTTCGAGCCGCCCGAGCTGGAGCTGCTGGCGGTGGCCCAGGCGCGGTCCGACGCACTCGCCGGGATCGAGCAGCAGGCGTTCGCGCTGATCGGCGACCGCGACCGGGCCACCGCGCTGCTCTACGGGCCCGGGTACCTGCGGGCCAAGGCGCAGATCATGGAGCCGATCGGGGAGGTGTTCGCGCTCGTCGACGACCGCACCGCGCGCGAGACCGCGCAGGGCGTCGACCGGGCACGGGCCTGGTCGGCGGCCGCCGTCGCGGTGGCACTGCTGCTGCTCGCGGGGATGGCCGTGTTCGCCGCCGTGACCCGGCGGGCGGTGATCCGGCCGGTGCAGGACCTCGACGAGGCCACCTCCCGCATCGCCGACGGCGACCCCGGCGCGCGGGCCGGGGTCGGCGGCGTGAGCGAGATCCGGGCGCTGGCCACGCGGTTCAACGGCATGGCCGAGCGGGTGCGGGAGCGCACCGCGGAGCTGGCCCTGCTGCACCGCGTCGCCGCCACCGCGCACCAGGCCGCCGACCTGCCCGCCGCGACCCGGGAGGTGCTGCACCTGGTCTGTGCCCACACCGGTTGGCCGGTGAGCCACGTGTACTGGCAGGAGTCGGGCGCACTGGTGCCGTCGACGATCTGGGTCGGCGGCTCTCCCGCGTTCCGCGCCGCCACCGCCGACACCCCCCTGGCCGGCGGGATCGGGCTGCCCGGGCGGGTGCTGGCCACCGGCGCGCCCGCCTGGATCCCCGACGTCCGGCACGACCCGGCCTTCCTGCGCGCCGCCGCCGCCGACGGGCTGGGCGCCGGGATGGCGTTCCCGGTGCTCGCCGGGGACGAGGTCGTCGCGGTGCTGGAGTTCTTCTCCGCGACCCCGGCCGAGCCCGACGAACGGCTGCTCGCGCTGCTGTCGGACATCGGTGCGCAGCTCGGGCGGGTCGTCGACCGCGTCCGGGTCGCCGACGCGCTGCGCGAGGCCGCGGCCGCCGCCGAGAGCGCCAACACCGCCAAGAGCGCGTTCCTGGCGACGATGAGCCACGAGATCCGCACCCCGATGAACGCCGTCATCGGCATGTCCGGCCTGCTCCTGGACACCGACCTCGCCCCCGAGCAACGCCAGTTCGCCGGGATCGTGCGCGACAGCGCCGACTCCCTGCTGCTGCTCATCAACGACATCCTCGACTTCTCCAAGATCGAGGCCGGGCGGCTCGACCTGGACCGCACGCCGTTCCACGTGGCGGAGTGCGTCGAGGGCGCGCTCGAACTCGTCGCCGCCGACGCGGCCCGCAAGGACGTCGAGCTGCTCTGCGTCATCGACCCGGACGTGCCCGACGCGCTCGTCGGCGACGTCACCCGCGTCCGCCAGGTGCTGCTCAACCTGCTCTCCAACGCCGTCCGGTTCACCGCGGCGGGCGAGGTGCAGGTGGCGGTGCGGGCGCAGAGCTGCGACGACGGCACCCACGAGTGGCGCTTCGCCGTGCGCGACACCGGGATCGGGATCGCACCCGACCGGATCGGGCCGGTGTTCGAGTCGTTCAGCCAGGCCGAGGTGTCGACGGCCCGACGCTTCGGCGGCACCGGTCTGGGCCTGGCCATCTGCCGTCGGCTCTGCGACCTGATGGGCGGCACGGTCTCCGCCGTCAGCACCGTCGGCGTCGGCACGACCGTCACGTTCACCGTCCGCGCGCCGGGTGCCACGCTCCCCCGTCGCGACCCCCGGCCGGACGCGGTGCCGCTGCTCGCGGGCCGCCGCGTGCTCGTCGTCGACGCGAACGCGGTGAACCGGCAGATCCTGTTGCACCACACCGGATCCTGGGGGATGCCGGGCGAGGCGACCGGTTCGCCGGAGGAGGCACTGCGCCGCATCGCGGACGAGCGGTTCGACGTCGTCCTGCTCGACGTCCGCCTGCCCGGCACCGACCTCGCCGCGAGAATCCGGGCGACCCCGCACGGCGCCGACCTGCCGATCGTCCTGCTGGCCTCGATCGGGCAGGCGCGCAGCCCCGACCACGTCGTCCTGACCAAGCCGGTCAACCCCGCGCAGCTGCTGCGGACGCTCGTCGAGGTGCTGCACGGTCCCGTCGACCGGACCTCCACCGCCGCCCCGGAGACCCTGCCGCCCCTGCGGATCCTGGTCGCCGAGGACCATCCGGTGAACCAGCGCCTCGTGCAGCTGCTGCTGGCCAAGCTGGGGCAGCGCGCCGACGTCGTCAGCGACGGGGTGGAGGCACTCGCCGCCGTCGCCCGCCGGGACTACGACGTCGTACTGATGGACGTCTGCATGCCGGAGCTCGACGGGATGGAGGCGACCCGGCGGATCCGCAGACGCCTGCGCGGGAGTGGGCCGCGGATCGTCGCCGTCACCGCCGACGCGCTGCCCGGCGACCGGGAGGCGTGTCTCGCGGCGGGGATGGACGACCACCTCACCAAGCCGCTGCGACCCGCCGAGTTGGCGTCGGCACTGCGCCGGTGCGTGCCACCGGTGCTCGATCCCTCGGTGCTCGATCCCTCGGTGCTCGATCCCTCGGTGCTCGATCCCTCGGTGCTCGATCCCTCGGTGCTCGATCCCTCGGTGCTCGCCGACCTGCGCGAGCTCGTCGGGCGGGACCCGGACGTGCTCGCCGGACTGGTCGAGGACTTCCGCGCCGAGACGCCGTCCCTGCTCGACGCGCTGCGCACGGCCGTCGCGACGGGGGACTCCGCGGAGGCCCGCCGCGCCGCGCACACCCTGCGCGGCCTGGGCGCCACCTTCGGGGCGACGACGATGGCGCAGCTGTGCCTGCGTGCCGAGACGGCCGCCGCGGCCCCCGGCACCGTCGAGGCGATCGCGGCCGAGCACGAACGCGTCCTCGACGCACTGCTGCGCTTGGCGGCCGTTTAGCGGTCCGGTGTTCCCTGCGTGCGGGGTCAGCGACGCCCCCGCCGCCGACCCACCACCGTGCCCCGGAGGCATGCGATGAGCATCGACGACGTCGGGACCACCACCGACCCCGCACCGACGACCGCGACCAGCGAGACGCTGGAGGACTACACCCTCCGGTACGCGCCGAGCACCTACCGCAAGTGGACGCCCGGGGTGGTGGCGACGACCGCACTCGGCGGGATCGCCTACCTCGCCGACTTCGCGATCGGCGGCAGCATCGGCCTCACCTACGGCACCGGGAACGCGCTGATCGCCATCCTCGTGGGGGTGGTGGTGATCTTCACGACCGGCCTGCCGCTGGCCTACTACGGCGCCCGCTACAACATCGACCTCGACCTCGTCAGCCGTGGCGCGGGCTTCGGCTACTACGGCTCGGTGCTCACCAACGTCATCTTCGCGACGTTCACGTTCATCTTCTTCGCCCTCGAGGGCTCGATCATGGCGCAGGGCCTGCTGCTCGGGCTCGGCATACCGCTGTGGCTCGGGTACCTGCTCTCCACACTGATCATCATCCCGATCGTGATCTTCGGGATGTCGGCGCTGTCGAAGATGCAGGTCTGGACCACACCGCTGTGGCTGATCCTGATGGTCGGCCCGTTCGTCTACCTCGTGGTCGCCGAACCGGCGTCGGTCGGCACGTGGCTGGCGTACGAGGGCACCTCCGGCCCGGGCATCAGCATCACCGCCATCGCGCTCGGGGCGGGTGTGGCCCTGTCGCTGATGGCCCAGATCGGCGAGCAGGTCGACTACCTCCGCTTCATGCCGGCCAGGACCGAGGCCAACAAGCGCTCCTGGTGGGCCGCCGTCATCGCCGCGGGCCCGGGCTGGGTGCTGCTGGGCGGGGTCAAGCAGGCGGCGGGTGCGTTCCTGGCCGTGTACATCGTGGGGCAGATCGGCGCGGTCGCGGCCGTCGAGCCGGTGCAGCAGTTCAACGCCACCTTCTCCGAGATCGTCCCCGGGTGGGTTGCCGTGCTGCTCGCCGTCATCCTCGTGGTGATCAGCCAGATCAAGATCAACGCGACGAACGCGTACTCCGGCTCGCTGGCCTGGACCAACTCCTTCACCCGCGTCACCAAGCGCTACCCGCGCCGCATCGTGTTCGTGTTCATCAACCTGGCGTTCGCGCTGACGCTGATGGAGGCGAACATGTTCGCCTCGCTGAACTACCTGCTCGGCTTCTACGCCAACTGCGCGATCGCCTGGGTGACGACGGTGGCCGCGGACATCGCGATCAACAAGTACCTGCTGGGCATCTCCCCGAAGGAGCCGGAGTTCCGCCGCGCGTACCTCTACGCGGTCAACCCCGTCGGCGTCGGGTCGTTCCTGGTGGCGACCGGGGTGTCGTTCGCGGCGTTCTTCGGGGCGTTCGGCGAGTCGACGAAGGCCTGGTCGCCGTTCCTGGCCCTGGGCCTGGCGCTGGTGCTCACCCCGCTGCTGGCCGTGGCGACGAAGGGCAGGTACTACCTCAAGCGTCCCGACCTGCAGCCGGAGCCCCGGTTCACCGCCGACGGCACGCCGGCCACCACCACGCTCGACTGCGCCGTCTGCGGTCTGACCTACGAGCGTCCGGACATGGTCGACTGCAGCTTCCACAGCGCCCGCCTCTGCTCGCTGTGCTGCTCGACGGACAAGGCGTGCGAGACGGTCTGCCACGAGAGCCAGACCTTCCTGGGCCTCCCGATGGGAGCCCCCCACCCCTGACCGCGAGTTTGCCGACCACCCCCGGCGAGTTTGCCGCTGCCGCCCGGCGAGTTTGCCAACAGCCCCCGGCGAGTTTGCCGACAGCGCCCGGCGAGTTTGCCGCTGCCGCCCGGCGGGTGCGCCGATTGTGCCCCGGCGCCCCCGTCCCGGGCAGTCGTCCGGCGTGGCTTCACCACGTGTAGCCGCGCCGGGCGAACGCCGCCCGCAGCTCGGCGTAGACCCGCGACATGCTGCGGAGGTCGTCCTTGTCCATCCGTACGACGATCCATCCGCGACGCTCCAACTCCTCCTGACGTGCCCTGTCCTGCTCACCCCGCCCGAGGTGGGGCTCGTAGCCGTCGTACTCCAGCGCGATTCGCAGGTCCGGCCAGGCCAGATCGATCCGGAAGACCTCTCGCCCGTCCTGGACGATCCGCCAGTTCACCTCCGGGATCGGAAACCCGTCCTCCAGCAGCCGGTACCGGACCCGGCTCTCCGGCGGGGACTCCGCCTCCGCCGACGCCAGCCCGAGCAGGACGCTCCCGCGGACGGTGCCCCGCGGATCCGCGCGGCGGCGCAGACGTGACCCGACCGCCGTCCGGAACCGCTCGTGGTCGGGCCGGGCCATCCGCAGCGCCTCGTCGGCGACGGCCAGCGCCCCCGGACCGTCCGGCGTGCAGAGCAGATCGGCGACGACGCGGTCCAGCGCGAGCACCCGGAGGCCGTCGATCTCCTCGACGTCGTCGGCGAAGGACCGGCCGTGGTGGACGACGAGTCCCGGGCGGCTGCGGAACTCGCGCCCGTACGGGATGCGGACGTGGGTGGTGGCGCGATCGACGGAGCGGCAGCCGTGCAGGTAGGCGGCGGTGGTGTCGACGAGCACCGATCCGTCGGCCGTAGCCAGCAGTGCAGCGGCGGCCCGCGTGCACGGGTCGAGGAACCGGGCCGACTCGACGAGCGTCACCGTCCACAGAGGACGGAGTGCACCGGATCGCAGGGCGACCTCGACGGATCTCCGCCCGATGGCGGCCGTCAGGTCCCGGCGACGGTACGCGCCGTGGAGACCGGGGATCGGGATGTCCATGACCCCGACGATGAGGCCGATCCGGGCACTCGCCACGACGAGTGGCGATCCTGTGGACAGCTGCGTGCCGATGTGGACAACTCACCGGACGTGATCGGCAAACTCGCCGGGCGGCAGCGGCAAACTCGCCGGGCGGCAGCGGCAAACTCGCGGGGTGGGGGGACAGCAGTGCGCCCCGACTCGCTGGGCGGGTCGGGGCGCGGTGCCTGTGCGGGTCAGTCCGTCGTCGTCAGGGCGTTCAGTGCGGTCTGGGCCAGGACCCGCACGCCGAAGGGGAGGGCGCGTTCGTCGAGGTCGAACGTGGGCTGGTGGATGTCGCGCATCGGGCCCTCGCCGGGCCACACGCCGAGCCGGGCCATCGCGCCGGGGACGTGCTCCAGGTACCAGGCGAAGTCCTCGCCACCGCTGGACTGCTCGGTGCCGACGGACGCCTCCGCACCCAGGACCGTGGCGGCGGCGTCGGCGAGCATGCCGGTGCTGGCCGACTCGTTCACGACCGGGGGAACGCCGCGGATGTGCTCCAGGACGTAGCCGACGCCGGTGGGGGCGAGGACCGCCGCCACCAGGGTGCGCATCTTGTCCTCGAGCTCGTTCCACGTGGCGTGGTCGGCGGTGCGCAGAGTGCCGCGCAGCAGACCGTGCTGGGGGATCGCGTTGGCCGCCTCGCCGGACTGCACCGCACCCCAGACCAGGACGGTGCCCGAGCGGGGGTCGACCTGGCGGCCGAGCAGCAGTGGCAGCTGCGTGATCAGCAGGCCGAGCGCCTCGACGAGGTCGGCGGTGAGGTGCGGGCGGGCCGTGTGGCCACCCGGCGACGTCAGCCGGATCTCCAGCAGGTCGCACGCCGAGGTGATCGGGCCGACGCGGGTGCCGAGCTTCCCGACCTCCAGGCGCGGGTCGCAGTGCAGCGCGAAGATCCGCTGCACTCCCTCCATCGCGCCGTCGGCGACCATGTCGAGCGCGCCGCCGGGCTGCACCTCCTCGGCCGGCTGGAAGATCAGCCGGACGCGGCCGGGCAGGTTCGGCGCGGATGCGAGCGCGAGGCCCGCCCCGAGGACGATCGCGGTGTGGGCGTCGTGGCCGCACGCGTGCATGGCGCCGTCGACGGTGGACGCGAACGGCAGGCCGGTGTCCTCCTGCAGCGGGAGGGCGTCGAGGTCGGCGCGCAGCGCGACGCAGCGGTCGCCGTAGCCGATGTCGCAGACCAGACCGGTGCCGCCGGGGAGCGTGCGGGGTTCGAGACCGGCGGCGAGGAGCTGCCGGGCGACGAGCGCGGTGGTGCGGTGCTCGGCGCGGCCGAGCTCGGGTACCGAGTGCAGGGTGCGGCGCCAGCCGACGACGTCGTCGGTGTGGGCGGCGAGCCAGCCGTCGAGCCAGGCCGGCCCGGTGCCCGTACCGAGGTCGACCACTGCGGGCGCGGTGGGCATGACCGGGGAGGATTCCAGCAAGGTCACTGCGCACCCCCGCTCCGGACGTGCATCTCTGCTCTGTCCTGCATCGGGCCATGGTGCTCACCCGGACGGCGGTGTACCAAGCGTAAATCGGTCACGTAGGGAAACGCTCGCCGAGGGGTCGCGGATCTGCTGCGGACGGGCGGGCGCCGCGCGACGAGCGGTGATCCACACCTACGACGAGCGGCTCCTTCGGCCGTTCGTCTCACCGCGGCACACTCCCTGGGGGTCATGCAGCGAGGAGTACCCCGTGCACCCGGGCGATACGCGGACGTCAGAATGAGCAGGTGACGACGCCGGATGACGGACAGCGCCGCATCGGCGGCCGGTACCTGCTGTCCGGCAAGATCGGCAGCGGCGCCATGGGCACGGTCTGGGCCGGCTACGACGAGGTCCTGCGCCGACGCGTCGCGGTGAAGGAGCTGCGGGTCCCGCACGGCGTCGGCGACCGCGAGGCGCTGGACATGCGCGAGCGGATCCTGCGCGAGGCGCGGGCCGTCGGCGGGCTGTCGCACCCCAACGTCATCACCGTGTTCGACGTGGTCGAGGCCGACGGCGAGCCCGTCGTCGTGCTGGAGCTCGTGCCCTCCCGCAACCTCGCGGAGATGATCTCCGATCACGGGGCCCTGTCCGTCGGTCAGGCCGCCGTCGTCGGTTACGCCACCGCGGGGGGTCTGCGGGCCGCGCACCGCGCGGGGATCACGCACCGTGACGTCAAGCCGGGCAACGTCCTCATCGCCGATGACGGCCGCGTCAAGCTCACCGACTTCGGCATCGCCCGCAACGTCGCCGACGCCCCGATGACGAGCGCGGGCCTCGTCCTCGGCTCCCCCGCCTACATCGCCCCCGAGGTCGCGGCCGGTCAGCCCGTCACGCCGGCCGCCGACCTGTGGGGCCTGGGCGCCACGCTGTTCGCCGCCGTGGAGGGCCGCCCGCCCTACGACGTCGGCGGAGACCCGGTGCAGACGATCACCGAGGTCGTCGACGGCGACGTGCCCCGCACGCGCAGCGGCGGCCCGGTGGCCGAGGTCATCGCGGCGCTGATGGTCAAGGACCCGGACGCCCGGATGCCGCTCGACGAGGTGCGCATCCGGCTGCGGCCCCTCATCTCCGACCCCGACGACCCGATGTACCCCGGCTCCCCCGACGCCCCGACGCTGGCCTCGTTCGTCACGCCGTCGGTCGAGCCGCCCCCCGACTACGCCCCCGAACGCAGCTCCGCGGTGCTGGAGGCCAGGACCCCGGCCGCCGCCCCGCTGGCCGCCGACCCCGGCCCGCTGCCCGGCCCGCCCGGACGCCCGCTGCCGTCGTGGCCGGAGCCGCTGCGGGCGGACCCCCAGCGCCCCGAGCCCCAGCGCCCCGAACCCCAGCGCCCCGAGCCCCAGCGCCCGCCCCGGCCGCGCGCGCTGCCGCCCACCCCGGCGGCCCCGGCGACGCCGCTGCAGGCCGTGGCGCTCGTCGTCGCGGGGGCGCTGGTCGTGCTGCTCGGCACGGCGGCGGGCTGGGCGATCACGCGGATGGTCGGCGGGCAGTCGCCGTTCGGGACGATCACGGTGACGTCGGCGGGCACCGCGCTCATCTCCCACCTCGACCCCCTCGGCTTCGACGCCGACGTGCCGGTCGGCTGGACCCAGTTCGCGCACGAGACCGTCGACGGCTCGCGCGCGGCGTCGTTCGTCAGCCCGGACGGCACCGAGGAGTTCACGGTGGAGCGGGCCGAGACCCGCGACGCGGCACTCGCCCGGCTCACGACCGACGCGCTGGGCGTCGACTCCGTCGACCAGACGCCGCTCCTCGACGACCGCCTGACCTACCGCACCGACCGCCACGGGCAGGAGCGAGCCACCTGGATGGCGCTGGTGCCCGCCGACGGCGACGCGGTGTGGGTGGCCCGGCTCACCGTCCCCGGCAACCGGGGCGAGGGCATCGCCGAGGCCCTGTTCGACGTGCTCATGGCCGGTTTCGCCACCGCCGGGCGCTGATCACGCGGCCCGTAGGCTGCGGGGCATGAGCGAGCGCCGACGAGCGAATCATCGACACAGCGCCCGGCGCGCAGCGCCGACCGAGCGCAGCGGGGGAGAGCGATGAGCGAGCACCAGAGCGCGGCGGCCGCACTGGCCGACGCCACCGGTGTGGCCACCCACGACGTGGCCGTGGTGCTGGGGTCGGGCTGGCGCCCGGCCGCCGACCTGATCGGCGAGGCCACCCACGAGATCCCGATGGCCGACCTCCCCGGCTTCCTCGCCCCCACCGTCGCGGGGCACGGGGGCACGGTGCGGTCGGTGCCGGTCGGCGGGCGGCGGGTGCTGGTACTGCTCGGCCGGACGCACTTCTACGAGGGCCACGGCGTCGACCCGGTCGTGCACGGCGTGCGCACCGCGGCGGCGGCCGGCTGCGGGACGGTCGTCCTGACGAACGCGGCGGGCGGCATCCGCGAGGGCATGGCCGTCGGTGACCCGGTCCTGATCTCCGACCACCTGAACATGACGGCGACCTCGCCGCTGCGCGGGGCGCAGTTCGTCGACCTCACCGACCTCTACTCCCCGCGGCTGCGAGCCCTCGCGCGGGAGATCGACCCCACGCTCACCGAGGGCGTGTACGCCGGGCTGACCGGCCCGCACTTCGAGACCCCCGCGGAGATCCGGATGTTCCGCGGGATGGGCGCCGACCTCGTCGGGATGTCGACGGTGCTGGAGGCGATCGCGGCGCGGGCGCTGGGCGTCGAGGTGTTCGGGCTGTCCCTGGTGACGAACCTGGCCGCGGGCCTGAGCGGCGCTCCGCTGGACCACCACGAGGTGCTGGAGGCGGGCGCCGCGGCGGCCGGACGGATGGGTGGGCTGCTGCGGGAGCTGGTGACGCGGTCGTGAGCGGTGACGCTTGCCCTGGCGAGCTCTTCCGCGCACCGGCATGAGGCCCGAGCTCCGGGACGCGGCGCTGCGCTGGATCGCCGACGACCCCGACCCCGCGACGCGCGCCGAGCTGCAACGCGTGCTGGCCGACGTCATGGCCGGCGGCCCGGACGACGAGCTGACCGACCGGATGGCGGGGATGCTGCGTTTCGGCACCGCCGGGCTGCGCGGGCCGGTGCGGGCGGGGCCCGCGGGGATGAACGTGGCCGTGGTGCGCCGGGCGACGGCCGGGCTCGCGGCCTGGCTGGCCCGCGACGGCTCCCGCGGCACGGTCGTCGTGGGGCGCGACGCGCGGCACGGGTCGGAGGCTTTCGCCGCGGCCACCGCCGACGTCCTCGCGGGCGCCGGGTTCAGCGTGCGCACCCTGCCCTCCCCGCTCCCGACGCCGGTTCTCGCGTTCGCCGTCCGGGAGCTGGGGGCGGTGGCCGGGGTGCAGATCACGGCGTCGCACAACCCGCCCGCCGACAACGGCTACAAGGTCTACCTCGCCGACGGCGCGCAGCTCGCTCCCCCGTCGGACGCGGAGATCGAGGCGGCGATCACGGCCGCCCCGGCCGCGGTGTCGGTGCCGACCGGCGGGGACGTGACCTCCGTCGACGTGACCGAGTCCTATCTGGACCGGGTCGGGCGGCTCCCCCGCGGCGCCGCCCGCACCCTGCGCGTCGCGCTCACCCCGATGCACGGCGTCGGTGGGGTCACCGCGGTGCACGCGCTGCACCGGGCCGGGTTCACCGACGTCCACGTCGTCGCGTCGCAGGCGGTGCCCGACCCCGACTTCCCGACCGTCGCCTTCCCCAACCCGGAGGAGCCCGGCGCGACCGGCGCCCTGCTCGCGCTGGCCGCCGAGGTGGACGCCGACCTCGCGGTCGCGCTGGACCCCGACGCCGACCGCTGCGCACTCGGCGTACCCGGCGACGGCGGCTGGCGCATGCTCACCGGCGACGAGACCGGCGTGCTGCTGGGCGACCACCTGCTGCGCACCGGCTCCTACGACGACCCGCTCGTCGCCACCACGGTCGTCTCGTCGTCGATGCTGCGGTCCGTCGCACAGTCCTACGGAGCACGCTTCGCCGAGACGCTCACCGGCTTCAAGTGGATCGTGCGCGGCGGGCCCGGTCTGGTGTTCGGCTATGAGGAGGCGCTCGGTTACTGCGTCGATCCCGGGGCCGTCAACGACAAGGACGGGATCGCGGCGGCCACGGTGGCGTGCGACCTGGCCGCGTCCCTCGCGGAGTCGGGGAAGACCGTCCAGGACCGGCTCGACGACCTGTCGGCGCAGCACGGCGTGCACCTCACCCGCGGCATCTCCGTGCGGATGGAGCCCGGCCCGCGCGACGCCGCCGTGGCCCGGCTGCGCGACTCGCCGCCGGACGGCTGGGCCGTCACCCGCCCCGCCCCCGACGTGCTGGTGCTGCGTCGCGACGGCGAGCGGCTGGTGATCCGGCCGTCGGGCACGGAACCGAAGCTCAAGGCGTACCTGGAGGTGGTGGAGCACGGTGACCGGGCGCGCGGGCAGGCCCGGCTCGACGCGCTCGCCGCCGCCGCCGCCGAACTGCTGGAGGACCGATGACGGTCGGGCTCGCGCCCGGGTCCGGGCCCTACGGCGTCACGGCCACCGCGGACGCGGTCCGGGTGAGGCTCGTGCACGCCGACACCGTCGCCCGGGTGCCCGTGGATCCCGACGGACGCACCGGCCCGCCGCAGGCGACCGACCTCGCCGCCCCGGACTGCAGCCCCTCCGTCCTGTGCGCGACCCCGGACGGCGCGGTGTGGGTGGCGCTGGAGTCCGGGACCCTCGCGCGGGTCTCCTCGTGACCAGGCTGCTCGTCGTCCACCACACGCCCTCGCCCGCCACGGCCGAACTGCTCGACGCCGTGGTGCGCGGGGCGGAGGACCCGGAGATCACCGGCGTCGAGGTGGTGCGGCGCGCTGCCCTCGCGGCCACGGCGTCCGACCTGCTCGCCGCCGACGCCGTCGTCCTCGGCACCCCGGCGAACATCGGGTACATGTCCGGGGCCCTCAAGCACTTCTTCGACACCGTCTACTACGTCTGCGCCGACGACACCCGTGGCCTCCCGTTCGGCCTCTACGTGCACGGGAACCTCGGCGTCGAGGGGGCGGTGCGGTCGGTGGAGACCGTCACCTCCGGGCTGGGCTGGTCGCGGACCGCCGCCCACGTCGTCGTCACCGGGGCGCCGGGTCCGTCCGATCTGGACGCCTGCACGGAGCTGGGCGGCACCCTCGCCGCGACGATCGAGCCCGGCGGCTGAGCACCTCCGCCGCTACTGTGCCGCGGTGCCCCGCCCGAAGGTCCACGACGCGGCCCTGCGGGAGCGCCTGCTCGACCGCGCGGGCACGCTGCTCTCCGGCGGCGGTCCCGGCGCACTGAGCCTGCGGACGCTGGCGCAGGACTGCGGGACGTCCACCACCGCGGTCTACGCGCTGTTCGGCGGCAAGCCCGCGCTGCTCGACGTCCTGCACGCGCGCGCCGTGCACGGCCTCGCCCAACGCCTCGACGCGGTCGAACCGGCCGCCGATCCGGTGGAGCACCTGAGCCGGCTCGCCCACGCCTACCGCGAGGTCGCGCTCGGCGACCCGCACCTGCACGGCTCCACCCTGACCACGGCGGTCCTGCCGTCCTTCGCCCACACCGTGCGGCGCGCGATGGCGGCGAGGGCCCTGCGCACCGACGCCGACCCGTCGACGGTGGCCCTCGCGGTGCAGGCGCTCGTGCACGGTCTGGTCGACCTCGAGCGCCACGGGCTCGCCGCGGCGGGCGGTTTCCCCGCCGCCCTGCACGCCGCGCTGGACGGCTGGCTGCGCGCGGACCGGTGAGGCTGCGGCCCGGCCGTGCAGCACAGCCATTCGGGGCAGGGCGGGGCGGGGCGGGCCGGGCGCGGGTTACGGCACCGCGCCGAACTGCCGGTCCCCCGCGTCCCCCAGCCCCGGGACGATGTACGCCGAGTCGTTGAGCCGCTCGTCGATGCTGCCGGTGACGACGCGGACCGGCAGGCCGCTGCCCTCCAGGCGCGCGATGCCCTCCGGGGCGGCGAGCACGCAGATCGCCGTCACGTCGGTGGCCCCGCGCTCGGTCAGCATGCGGATCGTGTGCTCCATCGAGCCGCCGGTGGCGAGCATCGGGTCGAGGACGAACACGGGCCGGCCGGCGAGCGACTCGGGCAGCGACTCCATGTACGGCACCGGCTGGTGGGTCTGCTCGTCCCGGGCCAGCCCGACGAAGCCCATCTGCGCCTCGGGCATCAGCGCCTGCGCGGCGTCGACCATCCCCAGCCCGGCGCGCAGGACCGGCACCAGCAGCGGCGGACTGGCGAGGCGGTAACCGGTGGTGCGGGCGACGGGGGTGTGCAGCGGGGAGGTGGCGACGGGGGCGTCGCGGGTGGCCTCGTAGATCAGCATCAGGGTGAGGTCGCGCAGCGCCGCACGGAACGTCGCGTTGTCGGTGCGCGCGTCCCGCATGGTGGAGAGGCGGGCGAGGGCCAGCGGGTGGTCGACGACGCGGACATCCATGCCGCAGAGGCTAGCCATCACCGCGGACGTCGTACGCGGCCCGGGCTGCCGCGACCTCGTTCCGGTGCACCTCGGTCCACGTGACGAGGGCCTGGATCGTGACGTGCAGCGCGGACCCGAGCGGGGTGGGTGCGTGGTCGACGCGCGGCGGCACCACCGCGTGCCCGGTGCGGCCGACGAGCCGTCGCGCTCGAGCCGGCGCAGCGCCTGCCACGGTGGGCATCCGCCGGCTGGTGCCGTCGGTCTCCCGGCGCAGCTCGGTGGAGCGTGCTGGGCGCGGCGCCGCTCGGGCTGGTCCTCACCGCGTCCGGCCGACGAGCGTGAGCACCGCCGCGGCCAGCTCCGGCCCGGCGTCCTCCTGCAGGAAGTGCCCGGCCCCGACGATCGTGGGGTGCTCCCGGCCGGCCGCACCGGGCATCTCCGCGCGCAGCACCGGCTCCATCGCCGCGGTGATCGGGTCACCGTCGCTGAACGCGCACAGGAACGGCAGGTCGAGCCCGCGCAGCACGGCCCACGCGGCGCGGTTGGCCTCCGTCGACGGGTCGTCGGGCCGGGTCGGGACGAGCAGCGGCATCGCCCGCGGGCCCGCCTTGTACGACTCGTCGGGGAACGGGGCGTCGTAGGCCGCGCGCACGTCGTCGGTGAACGGGGTGCGGCAGCCCGACTGCACCAGCCGCGCGACGTCGAGCTCCCGCGCCTTCTCCACCGCGCGCCGGAACCCCCACCAGACCTCGGGCATGTCGACGTCACCGGTGGGCAGGCCGGTGTTCGCGGCGACGACACCGGCGAACCGCGCGGGGTGCTCGGCCACCAGCCGCAGCCCGATCAGCCCGCCCCAGTCCTGCCCGACGAGCGTGACGCCGTGCAGGTCGAGCACGTCGAACACCAGCGCCCGGACCCACTCGACGTGCCGCGCGTAGCCGTGGTCGGCGATCTCCGCGGGCTTGTCGGAGCGGCCGAACCCGACGAGGTCGGGCGCGATCACCCGCAGCCCGGCGGCGACCAGCGGCGGGATCGTCGTGCGGTAGAGGAACGACCAGCTCGGCTCACCGTGCAGGAGCAGCACCACCGGGCCGTCGGCGGGGCCGTCCTCGACCCACGCCATCCGCAGCGCACCCCCGTCGCCGTCGGGCACGTCGGCGTACCGCGGCTCGTGGGCGAAGTCGGGCAGGTCGGCGAAGCGCGATTCGGGGGTGCGGAGGAGGCGCATGTCCGCGATCCTGCACCCGTGCTGATCCGTGACGCGACCCCGGACGACTGGGACGCGATCTGGCCGTTCCTGCGCGAGATCGTGGCCGCGGGCGAGACCTACACCCTCCCCCGCGACATCACCGAGGACCGCGCCCGCGCGGTGTGGATGCTGACGCCGCCGAGCGCCACCTTCGTCGCGGTCGACGACGACGGCACGGTGCTCGGCAGCGCCAAGGCCGGCCCCAACCAGCTCGGGCCGGGCTCGCACGTGGGGACGGGCAGCTTCATGGTCGACCCGGCGATCGCGCGCCGCGGCGTGGGCCGGGCGCTGGGCGAGCACGTGATCGCCTGGTCGGCGGCGCAGGGGTTCCGGGCCATCCAGTTCAACGCGGTCGTGGAGACCAACACGCGGGCACTCGCGCTGTGGCACTCACTGGGGTTCGCGACCGTCGGGGTGGTGCCGGGGGCGTTCGCCCATCCCGAGCACGGCGACGTGGGCCTGACCGTCATGCACCGGCCTCTCGACGGCCCCGCGGCGGTCCAGCGTCGCCCGCCCGCCGGCCTCCCCCGGACGGGACGGTGACGCACCCGCACCGGGACCTCGTCGGGATCGGCGCACCGCTGCGGGGCGGACCCGCAACCGCGGGCGCCGTGCTCGTCAGGGGGTGGCCGCCGCCCGGCCCAGGACGCAGAACTCGTTGCCGGAGGGATCGGCGAACCTCTGCCACGGATGGTCACCCGAGGCGGTGAGCGGCGTGGCCCCCCACCCGGCGACGCGCACCGCGACGTCGCCACCCCCGGCGTCGGGCCGGACCTCGAGGTGCAGGCGGCTCTTCCCGCGCCGCGGCCCGGGCTCGGGCCAGAGCCCGAGGAGGGCCCGAGGCCGGCGGTGTGGCGCAGCGTCACCGCCCCGGACCGCCCCGCCCACGGCACCCAGCCGGCGATCCCGGCCCGGAGCACGGCGTCGCGGTCGGGGTCGGGGCTGTCGAGGGGCGGTGCGGCGACCGGTCCGGTGTCGAGCTCGTCGGTACCGGCGGCGGGTACCACCACGTACGGTGACCGCACCGAGGGACCGCCCGCCCCGGTCCGCGGTGGCGCCGGTGCGCCGAGGGAGGGCCGATGACCGACCCCGTCCCGCCCGACGCCCCCCGAGCCCCCCGATCCCCCCGATCCCCCCGATCCCCGTGGTCCCGTGCGGTCCGCGACCTCGTCGCCGCCATGACCCTGGAGGAGAAGGCCGCCCAGACCAGCGCGACGGTGCTGCCCGCCACCGACGACGGCGCCGCTCCCGTCCCGGGCATCGGCATCGTCTACGTCCCCACCTCCACCCCGGACGCCCCCGCCCGCCTCGCCGCGTTCCGCGAAGCCGGCGCCGCGGGCGACCGGTTGGGGATCCCGGTGCTCCCGCTGGCGCTGGGCCCCGACCACGACCGGCCGTTCCTGCCGCCGCTGGGCCGGGTCGCCACGTGGGACCTGCGCCTGGCCGAGCGGATGGCCGCGTCCACCGCTCGCGCGCTGCGGGCCGCAGGCCTCTTCGGCCACCTCGTGCCCGCCGGGTCCGGCGCCGACCGCGGCACCGACGCGTCCGGGCCGCCCGCAGTGTCCGACCCGGTGCTGGCGGCCACCTTCGCCGCCGCGCGCGTCCACGGCGCGCAGGGCCGGACGGCGGGCCGGACCCACCTCATCGACGAGCACCACGTCGCCGTCATCGCCCCGCTCGGGGTCTGGCCCGACGGGCACTGGCACGAACGCGTGCTGCGCACCCACCTGCTGGCCGCCGCCGAGGCCGCGGTGCGGGCGGGGGCCGCCGCGGTGGTGCCGTCGCCCGCGAGCAACGCCGGGGTGCCCACGCACACCGACGTGTGGCTGCTGCGCGACGTCCTGCGCCGTGAGTGGCACTTCGGCGGCTCGGTGCTCGCCCACCCCGGGGCCGTCGGCGCGCTGGAGACGGCCTACCGCATCGCGGACGGTCCCGACCAGGCCGTCGCGCTGGCGATGGAGGCGGGCGTCGACGTCGTCGGCGGGGCGCAGGTGGAGCGGCTCGTCGCGCTGGTGTGCAGCGGGGCGCTGTCGTCGTGGCTGCTCGACGACGCCGTCGCCGCCGTGCTGACGGTGAAGTCGCGGCTCGGCCTGGTCGCACCCGCACCCGCGACCGCGCCGTCCGGCGCGGACGACGACGAGGTCGGCCCCGCTGAGGAGACGGCGGCCCGGGTCGCGCGCACGGCGTTCACCCGGTCGCTGGTCCTGCTCGCCGACCCGAACGCCGTCCTGCCGCTGCGGACGCCCCGCATCGTCGACGTCGTGCCGGGCACGGCCGACTCGCCCGACGCGGCCGGGCTGGCCCGCGCGCTCGACGCGGTACTGACCCGGAGCCTGGTGCGCGACGGCCGGGCCCCGTGGCCCGAACCGGGCGACGTCGTCGTGGTGGTCTCCGCCCGGCCCGAGGACGCCGTGCGGGTCGCGGAGGGCGCGGTCGCCGCCGGGCGGCGCTGCATCGTCGTCGTCACCGGGGACCGCGTCCACACCCTCGCGGCGCTCGCCGCGACCACCGCCACCGTGCTCGTCTGCTGGCGCCCCCTCGGCGAGCACGCCCGGCTCCTCGCCGACGTGCTCACCGGGCGCGCCGAGCCCGCGGGCCGCCTCCCGCTGGCCCTGCCCGGCCCGGCGGGGGGCACCGCCCCCGTCTTCCCGCTGGGCCACGGCACCGGCTACACGTCGTTCGAGTACTCGCGGCTGGCCGTCACCCCGGCCGTGCTCGACGGCGGCGACGTCGTCCGCGTGCGCTGCTCGGTCACCAACACCGGGCAGCGCCGCGGCCGCGAGGTGGTGCAGGTCTACCTGGCCAACCCGACCGGGCGGACGGTCGTCACGCCGGAGGTCTCGCTCGCCGCCTTCTCCACCGTCGAGGTCGCCGCGGGGCAGACCCTTCCGGTGACGATCCGGCTGCCGCTGGCGCGACTGGCCGTCTGGAACCGCACGATGCACCACATCCTCGAACCCGGCACCGTCGACGTGCTGGTGGGCCGCTCGGCCGTCGACATCCGGCTGCGCGGCACGGTGACGGTCGCGGCGCACCCGTCGCGCAGGCAGCCCTGACCCCGGGCCCCGGCTACTGCAGCGGGAACGGCGGCTGCCACCACGACGGCTCGTCGACGACCTCGACGGCCACCACCCACTTCACCCACCAGAACCCGCGCCGCCCGGGCGCGACCAGCCGCACCGGAGCGCCGTGCCCCGCGGAGAGAAGCCGCCCGGCCAGGTGCGTGGCGAGCAGCAGCGACCCGGCCTCCGACGCCGGGAAGCGCCGGCGGTACCCGGTGGCCGACACGACGTCGATCGACGCGGACGCCGGGAGCCCCAGCGCGGAGACCGACACGCCACGCCACTGCTGCTCGGAGTACCAGCCGCCGGTGCAGTCGAGGACTGCGCGGACCGACGTCGACGGCAGGGCCGCGAGATCGACCTCCCCGCCGGGCGTGCGCAGCGGGCGGTCGGGCAGGCGCGGCACCGGGTCGAACATCCACTGCGTGACGGGGACGGTCGTGACCTCGTGCGACCCGGTCTCGCGGCGGTCCCGCCCCGGCGCGACGAACCAGAGCAGCGCCGAGCCCGCGACGACCCCGGTGCCCAGCAGCGCGCGTCGGCGGTCGAGGTCGGTGCGACGCAGCAGGGGCCGCCTGCGGTGCACCCGCAGGTGCGCCACCAGCAGCACGACGACCCCGACCGCGGCGCCGACGTGGATCTGCATCGGCAGCAGCCCGAGCACGACCGGGTCCCAGCCCCACAGCGCGTGCAGGACCCCGCTGCCGACCGCCAGGCCCACGAGCACCACGAACATCCAGCCGATCACCTTGCGCGACCGTCCGGGCCGGCGCAGCCCCCGACGGGCGATGCGCGACTTGGCCGGGACGAGCACCAGCAGGCCGAGTCCGGACACCCCGTGGACACCCGTGGTCCACCGGGCGGACCCCGGATCCCCCGTGGCGAAGGCGAGCACACCCGTGGCCGTGGTCGTCACCAGGAGTATCAGGATGGTGACGTTGACGGCACGGCTCGCCCGGTTCATGCGCCCCCTGTCGTGGATCCGGCACGATCGGTGATCGACTTCGACATTCACCCTGACCCGAACGGGTGGTACGTCGCAAAGACTGTCACGCCGGAGGCCCTTCCGACGCTGTACTACATGACTAGGAGGTGATCCGGTGCCGGAGAACACGACTTCCGACGAGGCGACGCTGGTCGCAGCGGCCGAGAAGCTCACACAGTGCGACGGATACGTGGTGCTCGCTGTGGACCCCCAGACCGGGGAGGTCGACGCCCACGGGCCGTTCGACGGATTGACGGCCACGATCAAGGCCGACCAACTCCGCCGCGATTTCGACCGCGGTGGCCTGGAGGACGTCACGGTCGGCGTCGTCCGTCTGCACAGCTCCACCTGAGACACCGCCCCGCCCGCATCACCACACACGCCCGCCGCCACTCCTGTGCGGCGGGCGTGGTGTGTCCGGGGTCTGCGGTCCCGATCGCGCGGTCCCGATCGCGCGGTCCCGATCGCGCGGTCCCGATCGCGCCTAGACTCCCCGCGTGACGACGACCGTTCCGGCCCCGCGGGCCTCGCTGGATCTGGCCGACGCCGTGCGTGACGACGGGTCGCTGCGCCGGTTCCTGCGCGGCCTGCCCGGCGTCGACCAGGTGGGCCTCGAACGCCGCTCGGCGACGCTGGCCACCCGCAGCATCAAGAAGGAATCCAAGCTCCAGGCGCTCGACATGGCGATCTCGATGATCGACCTGACGACGCTGGAGGGCTCCGACACCCCGGGCAAGGTCCGTTCCCTGTGCGTCCAGGCGCGCCGCCCGGACCCCGACCATCCCGACGTGCCGCCGGTCGCGGCCGTCTGCGTCTACCCCGACCTCGCCGGCACGGCCGTCGACGCCCTGCGCGGGTCGGACGTCGCCGTCGCCGCGGTCGCCACCGCGTTCCCGGCCGGGCGCTCGTCGCGCGCGGTGAAGCTCGCCGACACCGCCCTCGCCGTCGACGCGGGTGCGTCCGAGATCGACATGGTGATCGACCGCGGCGCCTGGCTGACCGGCCGCTACGGCCAGGTGTACGACGAGATCGTCGCGGTGAAGGCCGCCTGCGGGTCCGCCCACCTCAAGGTCATCCTGGAGACCGGCGAGCTCGCCGGCTACGACGACGTGCGCCGCGCGTCCTGGCTCGCCCTGCTCGCGGGCGCCGACGTCATCAAGACCTCCACCGGCAAGATCTCCCCCGCGGCCACGCTGCCGGTCGTGCAGGTGATGCTGCACGCCGTCCGCGACTGGCACCGGGCCACCGGCGAGCTGCGCGGGGTCAAGGCCGCGGGCGGGATCCGCACGAGCAAGGACGCGATCCGGCACCTGGTGGCGGTCAACGAGGTCGCCGGACCGCAGTGGCTGACGCCGGACCTGTTCCGGTTCGGCGCGTCGTCGCTGCTCACCGACCTGCTCCGGCAACGCCGCACCCAGGCGCTCGGACACTACGAGAACACCGACCGGATCGGCACGGCCTGATGACCACCTGGGACTACGCCCCCGCGCCCGAGTCCGCGGCGCTCGCGAACCTACAGCCCTCCTACCGGCCCTTCGTCGACGGCGCGTTCGTCGACGGGGGCGGCCAGGCGCTCACGACCGTCAACCCGGCGACCGAGGAGGTGCTCGCCGAGGTCGGTACGGCGTCGGCCCAGGACGTCGACCGGGCCGTCGCCGCCGCCCGTCGGGCGTTCGAGAAGACCTGGGGCCCGATGCCGGGCGCCGAGCGGGCCAAGTACCTCTACCGGATCGCCCGGATCGTCGCCGAGCGCTCCCGCGAGCTGGCCGTGCTGGAGACGCTCGACAACGGCAAGCCGATCCGCGAGTCCCGCGACGTCGACGTGCCCACCGCGTCCGCGCACCTGTTCCACCACGCCGGCTGGGCCGACAAGCTCGGCTACGCCGGGCTGGGCCCCGACCCGAAGCCGGTCGGCGTCGTCGGCGCGGTCATCCCGTGGAACTTCCCGCTGCTGATGGCCGCCTGGAAGATCGCCCCCGCGCTCGCGTGCGGCAACACGATCGTCCTCAAGCCCGCCGAGACCACCCCGCTCACCGCACTGGTCCTCGCGGAGATCGCCGCCGAGGCCGGGCTGCCCGCGGGGGTGCTCAACGTGCTGCCCGGGGCGGGCGACGTCGGCGCGGCGCTCGTCGGGCACGCCGGGCTCGACAAGGTGGCGTTCACCGGCTCCACCGACGTCGGCAAGGAGATCCAGCGGACGCTCGCGGGCACCGGTCGCCGCCTCACCCTGGAGCTCGGCGGCAAGGCGGCCAACATCGTCTACGACGACGCCGCGATCGACCAGGCCGTCGAGGGCGTCGTCGACGGGATCTTCTTCAACCAGGGCCACGTCTGCTGCGCCGGGTCGCGGCTGCTGGTGCAGGAGTCGATCGCCGAGGAGTTCTCCGAGCTGCTGCTGCGCCGGATCGAGACGCTGCGCGTCGGCGATCCGCTGGACAAGAACACCGATGTCGGCGCGATCAACTCCCGCGCCCAGCTGGAGCGGATCGTCGACCTCGCCGCGGCGGGCGACGCCGAGGGCGCGGTGCGCTGGACCAGCGCCTGCCCGCTCCCCGAGCGCGGGCTGTACTTCCCGCCCACCGTGTTCTCCGGCGTCGAGCAGACGATGCGGGTGGCCCGGGAGGAGATCTTCGGCCCGGTGCTCTCGGTCCTCACGTTCCGCACCCCGGAGGAGGCCGTCGCGAAGGCCAACAACACGCCGTACGGCCTGTCGGCGGGGATCTGGACGGAGAAGGGGGCGAAGGCGATGTGGACCGCGCAGCGCCTGCGCGCCGGGGTGGTCTGGACCAACACCTTCAACCGCTTCGACCCCGCCTCCCCCTTCGGGGGCTACCGGGAGTCCGGCTTCGGTCGTGAGGGCGGACGCGCGGGCCTGGAGGCCTACCTCTCCGCCTGACGCCGACACCGCCCCCCGCGGATCAGCACGGGCGAGCTCCGGTTCGAGCCGAACAGGCGGACGCCGCCACGCGTCGAGGGCCGCAAGGTCCGCGGCAGCGCCTAGGCTGACGACGTGACGCTCAGCCCCCCCACCGACGGCCGCCTCCCCGTGGCCAAGACGTTCAAGCTGTACCTGGGCGGGGCGTTCCCGCGATCGGAGTCCGGCCGCGTCTACCCCGTCTCCGACACCAAGGGCCGGTTGCTCGCCCACGCCGCGCAGGCGAGCCGCAAGGACGTCCGCGACGCCGTCGGTGCCGCCCGGGGTGCGTTCGGTGGATGGTCCGGGGCCACCGCGTACAACCGCGGGCAGGTCCTCTACCGCGTCGCGGAGATGCTGCAGGCCCGCCACGACCAGTTCGTCGACGACGTGCTGGCGGCCGAGGGCGGCACCCGCCGGAAGGCCTCGGGTCTCGTCGACGCCGCGATCGACCGTTGGGTCTGGTACGCGGGCTGGACCGACAAGATCGCCGCGGTGCTCGGCTCGGTCAACCCGGTCGCGGGGCCGATGGTGAACTGGTCCGCCCCGGAGCCGACGGGCGTGGTCGGCGTGCTCGCACCGCAGGCGTCGTCGCTGCTGGGTCTCGTCGACGTCGTCGCGCCCGTCCTCGCCGCCGGCTGCACCGCAGTGGTGGTGGCGTCGCAGGAGCGCCCGCTGCCCGCCGTCGGGCTCGGCGAGGTGCTGGCCACCTCCGACGTCCCGGGCGGCGTCGTCAACATCCTCACCGGGTCCACCGCGGAGCTGGCGCCCTGGCTGGCCGCGCACGGCGACGTCCACGCGCTCGACCTCGTCGGCGCACCGGAGGGCATCGCGGTCGAGTGCGAGCGCGCCGCGGCCGGCACCGTGAAGCGGGTGCTGCCCCGCCCGGCCACCGAACCGGACCCGGTTCGCGTACCGGGCATCTCGCGGCTGCGCGCGTTCACCGAGATCAAGACGGTCTGGCACCCGGTCGGTCGCTGACCGGGGCGGGTCCTAGGCTCCTGGCCGTGGCCAGCGACATCGTCCCGATCCAGCTCTCCCTCACCGAGGGCGACCTCGTCACGCTGTGGGCGCCGCGGTGGCGCGAGGACGGCGAGGAGTGGGAGGCCTTCCTCGGCGACGACGACGCGCTGTTCGCCTTCCCCGAGGTGCCGCAGCTCGCGGCGTTCGTCCGCACGGTCCTCGAGCACGACCTGATCGACCACCCCTCGTGGTCGGTCGTGCCGGACCTCACCGTCGCCGAGCTGACACCCGAGGACACCCAGACCTACGACGTCATCGGCGTGCCCGAGCTGGTCGCCGAGGACGCCGACCAGTGGACGATCGGCGAGCTGGGCGAGATCGTCGACATGCTGCGCTCGATCGCCGACGTCTGCGGGCTCGACGTCGTCACCGAGGTGCTCGACTCCGCGCCCGGGTTCGGGCTGCTCCGCCAGGGCACGTTGCCGTTCGTCGGCCGCGAGGGCGGGCGGCAGTGGACCGAGCTGGCCGATGTGGTCGCCGCGCGGTGGGACGACGTGATCGACGCCCTCGACGACCTCGTCGACACCCCCGAGGTCGACGCCGCGGCCCTCGCCGCGGCGGAGAAGGAGGTGACCGCGGCCGTCGTGCCCGTCGAGGACACCGACGCGGTCGCGCCCGCCGACGACACCGACGACGCCGACGACGCCGAGGAGCCGACGGGCTTCTGGGACGAGGTCGGCATCCACCCGATCCGGATCACCACCCGCGACGGGGAGTTCGTGTCGCTGCGCTGCTTCCTCGACGACAAGCCGGTGTTCCTGGGCAGCGGCGGCGCCGTCGAGGTGTTCGGCAGCGAGCGCGCGCTGGCCCGCTGGATCGGCGAGGACGGCGCGGACGGCCACGACCTCACGGTCGCGTCCACGTGGCCCGACGTCGTCGCGAAGGCCACGGTGGGCGAGCTGGAGGTCGAGGTCCACGAGCTCGACACCTACGTTCTCACCGGGCTGGCCGACGACATCGCCGAAGGCGTCGGCGCCGTCGACGCGACGCAGCTGGAGCAGGCCATCGAGCTGATCCGCGACGTCGGCGAGTGGGCGGGCGACGACGAGCCAGCCGAGGCGCTGGCGGAGAACCAGCCGCTGGGCTGGCTCGTGTCGTTCGTGGTGCGCCCGAACCCGACCCGCCTGGCCCCGAGCGCCCCGTTCGACCGGGAGTCGGCGCGGTTCCGCGAGCTCGTCGAGGACCTGTCCGGGCGCCTGCACCAGAACTAGGCCTGCAGGGCCGCGTACCCCGGCTTGATCACGTCGTTGATCAGCGCCAGCCGCTCGTCGAACCCGATGAACGCCGACTTCATGGCGTTGACGGTGAACCACTGCAGATCGGCCCAGGTGTAGCCGAAGGTCTCGGCGAGCCCGGCCAGCTCCCGGCTCATCGAGATGTCGGACATCAGCCGGTTGTCGGTGTTGACCGTGACCCGGAACCGCAGCTTCGCCAGGAGGCCGATCGGGTGCTCGGCCGGCGACCTCGTCGCGCCCGTGTGCAGGTTCGAGGTCGGGCACATCTCCAGCGGGATCCGCATGTCCCGGACGTACGCGGCGAGGCGGCCGAGGGTGGCGTCGCCGTTGTCGTCGACGGTGATGTCGTCGACGATCCGGACGCCGTGCCCGAGCCGGTCGGCCCCGCACCACTGCAGCGCCTCCCAGATCGACGGCAGCCCGAACGCCTCGCCCGCATGGATCGTGAAGTGCCCGTTCTGCTGGCGGACGTACTCGAACGCGTCGAGGTGGCGCGTGGGCGGGAACCCGGCCTCGGCGCCCGCGATGTCGAAGCCGACGACGCCGGTGTCGCGGTAGCGGATCGCCAGCTCGGCGATCTCCCGGGACCGCGCGGCGTGCCGCATGGCCGTCAGCAGGCAGCCGACCCGGATCCGGCGCCCCCGCTCCGCCGCCCGCCCGCTGCCGACGCGGAAGCCCTCCAGCACCGCCTCCACGACCGCGGGCAGCTCCAGGCCGCCCTCCACGTGCAGTTCGGGGGCGAAGCGCACCTCGGCGTAGACGACGCCGTCGTCGGCGAGGTCCTCGGCGCACTCGGCGGCGACGCGGACCAGCGCGTCGGCGGTCTGCATCACGCCGACGGTGTGCCCGAACGTCTCCAGATAGCGCACGAGTGACCCGGAGTGCGCGGCGTCGAGGAACCAGCGGCCCAGCGCCGGAACGTCGACGGTCGGTAGCGGGCCGTAACCGACGGCGTCGGCGAGCTCGACCACCGTGGCCGGGCGCAATCCACCGTCGAGGTGGTCGTGGAGCAGTACCTTGGGTGCGTCGCGGACGGTCTCGAGGTTCAGGGGTACGGGCACGTGCTGAACCTAGAACACCACGTCACGGCGCTCTCCCCGGCCGGCCGGACTGGTCCGTACGGGCGATGCCGCCTCCGAACGGGGAGCCGCGGGCGGGTGATCACCGGCCATCGCTACGCTGAGTGCTCCCGCCCGCTCAGAGGAAGCTCCCCGCCGCCATGAGCAATGACTCGATCCAGTCGTTCGACCGCATGCGCGGAATGCTCGTGCGCGCTGCGGAGATCCGCGACAGCGAGCAGCAGCAGATCTTCGACTCCCTCGACGAGATCCACGCCCGGCTCGCCGCGCTCGACGCGCTCGGCACCGTGCGCAAGCGGCTCACCGAGCTGCCCGACCGCACCGAGGTCAGCGTCCTCGCCGAGCGCCTCGACGAGACCGTCGCCAAGCTCGACGCCCAGGACGCCACGCTCGCCTCGGTGATGCGGGCCCTGGAGGCGCTGCCCGACAAGCTCGCCAAGCCGTTCGCCCAGCTCGACGGCCGCCTCGACGGCATGGCCGGGCGCATGGAGGGCATCTCCGGGCGCATGGACGGTCTCGACGACCGCCTCGGCGGCCTGCACAAGCGCCTCGACGACCTCGACAACCGCCTCGACCGCCACGAGATGCGCCTCGACGCGATGCCGTCCTCGGTCGGCACCCCGATCAAGGAGCGGATCGAGGGCATCGAGCGCGTCGTCCGCGAGCAGCTCGACGGCGCCTCCCGCGCGTTCGACGAGACCGGCGAGGGCCTGCGCAACCTGCTCGGCGACACCAGCGTCGGCCTGCACCGCCGCCTGGAGGACCTGGCCGGGCGCCCCGCCGTCGACCCGACGGAGCCGCTCGACGGCCTCGCCGCCCGCCTGGAGTCGCTCGCGGCCCGGCTCGACGCGGTCGACCAGGCCGTCACCGACCGGCTGGAGTCGCTCGACAAGGCGGTCGACGGCAGGTTCGGCTCCCTCGACGGCCGCCTCGACGAGAAGCTCGCCCGCCTCGACGCCGTGCTGGTCGAGCGCCCCGACGCCGCCGAGGTGCGCGCGCTGGTGGAGCGGGCCAACGAGGAGTCCGAGCGGCGCAACGGCGGGCAGCTCGACGAGGCCATGGCCACGTTCGCCGAGCTCATCCTGGGCCGCGGCGGCCAGCCCCAGTCCCCGCCCCCGCCGCCCCGCCCGACCCAGCGGCGCTCGTCGCGCAAGGTCACGGTGAAGTCGCCGAACGGGGCGAGTGCGGGCGACACGGTCACCGACGACCCCGACGACGACTGACCGCAGCACGCACGGCCGAGGGCCCCGATCCACCGCGGATCGGGGCCCTCTCGCTCGCCGCCCCCGCCCGGCGAGTTCGCCGCCCCCGCCCGGCGAGTTCGCCGCCCCCGCCCGGCGAGTTTGCCGCCCCGCCCGGCGAGTTTGCCGCGCCGCCTCGGCGAGTTCGCCGCTCCGCGAGTCGGGGTGTCGCTGCGCGCGAGTCGGGGTCAGTGCGTCCCACCCGGCGCATGATCGGCCCTGACGGCGGGCGTCAGGGCCGGATCGTGTCCAGGAGCAGGGCCGGGCGCTCGGCCGGCCCGTCGGTGATCCGCAGACCCCCGTCGAGCGCGGCCCGGGCCCCGGCGACGGCGTCGGGGGTGTCGGTGTGCAGCTCCAGCAACGGCGTCCCGACCCGCACCTCGGCCCCCGGGTCGACGAGGAGCAGCACCCCCGCCCCGGCCTGCACGGCATCCTCCTTGCGCGCCCGTCCGGCCCCGAGACGCCAGGCGGCCACCCCGACGGCGAGGGCGTCGGGGGTGAACGTGCCGGAGCGCTCGGCCGTGACGGTCTCCACGTGCGACGCCACCGGCAGCGCCACGGACGGGTCGCCGCCCTGGGCCGCGATCATCGCCTCCCACACCGGGTAGGCAGCGCCGGAGGCGAGCACGTGCGCCGGGTCGACGTCGGTGATCCCCGCGAGCGCGAGCATCTCCCGCGCCAGCGCGACCGTCAGCTCGACGACGTCGGCCGGACCGCCCCCGCGCAACACCTCGACCGACTCGGCGACCTCCAGCGCGTTGCCCGCAGCCCGCCCGAGCGGCACGGACATGTCGGTGACCAGCGCCGTGGTCGCGAGCCCGTGCGCATCCCCGATGTCGACCATCGTCCGCGCCAGCTCGCGTGCCCGGTCGAGGGTCTTCATGAACGCCCCCGACCCGACCTTGACGTCGAGCACCAGCCCGCCCGTGCCCTCCGCGATCTTCTTGCTCATGATCGAGCTCGCGATGAGCGGGATGGACTCGACGGTGCCGGTGACGTCACGCAGCGCGTAGAGCTTACGGTCGGCCGGGGCGAGGGTGGGGGTCGTCGCGCAGATGACCGCGCCGACCGACGCGAGCTGCGCCGCGATCTCCTCCAACGTCAGCGACGCCCGCCAGCCGGGGATCGACTCCAGCTTGTCCAGCGTGCCCCCGGTGTGCCCGAGCCCGCGCCCGGACAGCTGCGGCACCGCCGCCCCGCACGCGGCGACGAGCGGGGCGAGCGGCAGCGTGATCTTGTCGCCGACGCCGCCCGTCGAGTGCTTGTCCACCAGCGGCCTGCCGATGTCGCCGAAGGCCAGCGTCTCCCCGGAGTCGATCATGGCCTGGGTCCAGCGGGCGATCTCGGCGGCGTCCATCCCGTTGAGCAGGATCGCCATCGCCAGCGCGGACATCTGCTCGTCGGCGACGTCACCGCGCGTGTACGCGGCGAGCACCCAGTCGATCTGCTCGTCGGTGAGCCGCCCGCCGTCGCGCTTGGCGGTGATCACGTCGACGGTCGAGAAGCTCATGCGCCGACCGTACGACGCGCCGTGCCCCGCCCCACGCGCACCCTGCACCCCGACGTGCACCGTCGAGGATGCGCGCAGCGGCCCGATGTTCGCGCGGCCGATCCACCCGGCGGACCGCGACTCGCGGGCGCAGAAACAGCGACTCGCGGGCGGGGAAGTAGCGACTCGCGGGGTCAGGTCGGGAGGTGTTCCGGGCCGAACGCGTCGGGGAGGATCTCGCTGAGGGGTCGGATGCCGCGGGGGGTGTCGAGCAAGCAGTCCGGCCCGCCGAACTCGTAGAGCACCTGACGGCACCGCCCGCACGGCATCAGCAGCTCACCCGTGCCCGACCGGCACGCCACCGCGACGAACCGCCCGCCGCCGGTGAGCCGCAGCTGCCCGGCCATCGTGCACTCCGCGCACAGCCCGAGCCCGTAGGAGGCGTTCTCGACGTTGCACCCGGTCACGACGCGGCCGTCGTCGCAGACCGCGGCCGCGCCGACCTGCAGGTGCGAGTAGGGCGCGTACGCCGCCCCGGCGGCGTGCACCGCCGCCGAGCGGAGCGCCGACCAGTCAGTCACATCCACAGTCAGTCACCCTCGCCCCTGCGGTACTCGACGCCGATCGCGGCGGGCGGGCGCAGCCGTTGCGACGCCACCGCCAGCACCAGCAGCGTGACGATCTGCGGCGCGTAGGAGGCGAACTCGCGCGGCACCGTCTCCGTCGAGAAGTAGACCGCGTACACCGCCGCACCCGCGACGAGCGCGATCGCCGCGGTCTGCCAACGCCGTCGCACGACCCACAGCACCGCCAGTCCTACGGCCAGGATCGACGCCCCGTAGAGCAGCGCGTGCACCGCCTCGCCGCCCGCGCGCAGCTGCACGCCGTCGACGTAGCCGAACAGCGCCGAGCCGGCGAGCAGCCCACCGGGCCGCCAGTTGCCGAAGATCATCGCGGCCAGCCCGATGTACCCGCGGCCGCCGGTCTGGCCCTCCAGGTAGCCGAGCTGCCCGGGGTTGAGGGTGAGCGCTGCGCCGCCGAGCCCTGCGAGGCCGCCGGAGACGATCAGCGCGACGTACTTGTAGAAGTAGACCTGCACGCCCAGCGACTCCGCGGCCACCGGGTTCTCCCCGCACGAGCGCAGCCGCAGCCCGAAGCCGGTGCGCCACAGCAGCAGGTAGCTCGCGGGCACCAGCACGAACCCGAGCACGACGAGCGGCGTCAGCCCGGACAGCAGCCCGCCGAGGAGCCCGGCGACGTCGGAGAGCACGACCCGCTGCTCCCGCTCGACGGCGGAGAGCCCGTCGGCGAGCGGCTGCACCGAGAACGTCTCGAACCCCTCCACCCGCGGGCTCTGCCGCGGGTTGCCCGAGATCGGGAGGAACACCAGCGTCGAGAGGTACTTCGTGACGCCGAGTCCCAGCAGCGTGATCGCCACGCCGGAGACGATGTGGTTGACGCCGAACGTCACGGTCGCGACGGCGTGCAGCAGCCCGCCGAGCACCCCGAACACCAGCCCGCCGACGACCGCGGCGTACGGGCCCCACTGGTAGCCGGCCCAGGCCGCACCCCACGTCCCGAGGATCATCATCCCCTCGAGGCCGATGTTGATGACCCCTGCGCGCTCGGCCCACAGCCCGCCCAGCGCGGCGAACAGGATCGGCAGCAGCAGCCGCACCGCGGCCTGGGTGGTGCCGCTGGAGGTCAGCTGGATCTGGCCGGTGAGCGTGGCCGTGATCGCCAGCAGCCCGACACCGATCGCCACGACGAGCGCGGAGCGCGCCCAGCCGGGCAGCGCGGCGACGCTGCGGCCCGCCTTCGCGAGGGTGGCGGTCATGCCGACGGCTCCTTCTCGGTCGCTGACACGTTCTCGGTTCCCGGGACGCTGCGCAGCTGCACCGCGACCCGGCGCTGCTCGGCGGCGAGCTCGTAGCGCCGCACGATCTCGTAGGCGACGACGACCGACAGCACCACCGAGCCCTGCATGATCAGGACGATGTCGCGGGGCACGCCGACGTTGTCGAGCGCGATCGCCGACTTGTCCAGGAACGCCCACAGCAGCGCACCGAACGCCATGCCCGCGGGATGGTTGCGCCCCAGCAGCGCGACCGCCAGGCCGGTGAAGCCGTAGCCCTGCGGCGACGTCAGCGTGTACGCGAAGTCGCGCCCGAGTACCTCCGGCAGACCCGCCAATCCGGCGACCGCACCCGAGAGCACTAGCGCGATGATCACCATCCGCCTCGCGTCGACACCGCCCGCGGTGGCCGCCGTCGCCGACTCCCCGGACGCCCTGAGCTCGAACCCGAACCGCGTGCGGTTGAGCAGGAACCAGTAGCCGACGCCGAGCAGCACGGCCACGGACACCATCCCGAAGACGGTGCCCGCACCGGTGTCGAGTCCCGGGAACTGCCCGCTCGGCTCGATCGGCTTCGTCGAGATGTTGTTGCCCTGCAGCACGCCGAACGAGTCGGGCCGGATGAGGAACGCGATCACGCCGAGCGAGACGGCGTTCAGCATGATCGTGGAGATGACCTCGCTGACCCCGCGGTAGGCCTTGAGCAGCGCGGGGATCCCGGCCCAGACCGCACCGACGAGCACCGCGACGACGATGATCACCAGCGTGTGCAGCACCGGCGGCAGGACGATCAGGCCGCCGACGATCGCGGCCACGCAGGCGGCGAGCCGGTACTGGCCCTCGATACCGATGTTGAACAGCTTCATCTGGAAGCCGATCGCCGCGGCCAGCGCGACGAAGTAGTAGATGGCGGCGCTGTTGACGATGTCGACGGCCGTGGTGCCCTGGCCGACCTGGCCGACCATCACCCCCAGCGCGGTCAGGGGCGACGCCCCGCTGATCACCAGCGCCACCGCGCACAGCGCGGCCGCGAACACGATCGCCAGTACGGGGGGCAGCAGCGCGGTGCGGATGCGGCTGACGGTCATGCCGCGGCTCCGTCGGCACCGGTCATGGCGGTTCCCAGCTCCTCCGGCGTGACCGTCGCGGGGTCGGCGTCGGCCACCAGACGCCCGCGCAGCATCACCTTGATCGAGTCGGACAGGCCGATCAGCTCGTCCAGGTCGGCGCTGACCAGCAGCACCGCGAGGCCGTCGGCGCGCGCCCGGCGCAGCACCTCCCAGATGCCCGCCTGCGCCCCGACGTCGACGCCGCGGGTGGGGTGCGAGGCGATCAGCAGCACCGGGTCGCCGGAGAGCTCGCGCCCGACGATCAGCTTCTGCTGGTTGCCGCCGGACAGCGCCGCCGCGGCGACGTCGACGCTCGGCGTGCGCACGTCGAACTCCTCGACGATGCGCCGGGTGTCGCGGCGGGCGGCCTCGCGGTCGATCAGGCCGTTGTGCGCCACCGGACGACGGCTCTGGTAGCCCAGGATCCGGTTGGCCCACAGCGGCTGCGTGGCGAGCAGCCCGTAGCGGGTGCGGTCCTCCGCGACATAGCCGATGCCGGCCTCGCGGCGCGCCAGCGTGCCGGCGCGGGTGATGTCCCTGCCGGACAACGTGATCGTGCCGTCGGCCGCCCTGCGCATCCCCATGATCGTCTCGACGAGCTCGGTCTGCCCGTTGCCCTCGACGCCCGCGATGCCGAGCACCTCACCCGCGTGCACGACCAGGTCGACGTCGGCGAGCAGCGGCCGGCCCCCGTCGTCGGAGGCCAGCTGCAGGCCCGTCACCCGCAGTACCTCGCGGTCGGTGACCGTGGAGTCGCGGGTCTCCGGGCTGGGCAGCTCGCTGCCGACCATCATCTCGGCCAGCTGCCGGCTCGTGACCGCCTTCGGGTCGGCGGTGCCGACGCTCGTGCCGCGGCGGATCACCGTGATGGAGTCGGCGATCGCGCGCACCTCGTCGAGCTTGTGGGAGATGAACAGGAACGTGAAGCCGTCGGCGCGCATGCCGCGCAGGGTGTCGAACAGGTCGTCGACCTCCTGCGGCACCAGCACGGCGGTCGGCTCGTCGAGGATGATCGTCCGGGCGCCGCGGTAGAGCACCTTGACGATCTCGACGCGCTGCCGGTCGGCGACGCCGAGGCGCTCCACCAGCGTGTCGGGCCGTACGTCGAGCCCGACCGTGCGCGCCAGCTCGGTGATCCGCGCCTTCGCCTTCGCCCCGATGCCGAGCTGCGCCTCCGCCCCGAGCAGGATGTTCTCCGCGACGGTCAGGTTGTCGGCGAGCATGAAGTGCTGGTGCACCATGCCGATCCCGGCCTTGATGGCGTCGGCGGGCGAGCGGAACCGCACCTGATCGCCGTCGACGGTGATCGTCCCCTCGTCGGGCTGCTGGATCCCGTAGAGGATCTTCATCAGCGTCGACTTGCCGGCGCCGTTCTCCCCACACAGCGCATGGACCTCGCCGCGGCGCACCGCCAGGTGGATGTCGCTGTTGGCGACCACCCCCGGGAAGCGCTTGGTGATCCCGGAAAGCTCGACGGCGTAGTCCGTCATGCCACTCCTTGTCGAACGTGCGGGCGCCGGACGTGCGTCGGGGGGCCGGGGCGATCGGCCCCGGCCCCCCGCGTACGGCGATGATGCCCTACTGCGCACCGCTCACGGCGTGCTGTTCACCGTGATGTCGCCGTTGATGATGGCGGCCTTGTAGGCGTCGAGATCGGCGACCAGGTCGTCGACCCCGCCCCCGCTGGTCGAGTACCCCACGCCGTCGACCGACAGGTCGAACGCCGGCGGGATCACCGTCGTGTCACCGGCCGCGACCGCGTTGATGTAGTTGAAGACCGCGACGTCGACGCGCTTGAGCATCGAGGTCATGATCACCTCGTTGGTCGGGGCGTCGACGGTGTTGTACTGGTCGGAGTCGACACCGATCGCGAACTTCGGGGCGTCCGGGGTGGTGGCCGAGGCGACCGCCTCGAACACGCCCTGGCCGGAGCCACCGGCCGCGTGGTAGATCACGTCGGCGCCGCCGTCGAGCTGGCCACGGGTCACCTCGGTGCCGCGGGCCGGGTCGTTGAAGCCGGAGAAGTCGCCGGCGGGCGAGATGTAGTCGACGTCGACCTCGATGTCCGGGGCCACCGCCTTCGCGCCCTGGACGAAGCCCGCCTCGAACGCCTGGATCAGCGGCACCTCGACGCCACCGACGAAGCCGATCTGGCACGACGTCGTGCGCAGCGCGGCCGCCGCGCCGACCAGGAACGAACCCTGCTCGGCGGCGAAGATCAGGCTGGTGACGTTGGGCAGGTCGACGACGGAGTCGACGATCGCGAACTGGGTGTCCGGGAACTCCGCGGCGACCGTCGTCAGCGACTCGGAGTAGGCGAAACCGACCGCGACGATCGGGTTGAAGCCGTCCGTGGCGAGCTGGCGCAGGCGGCTGACGCGCGCGTCCTCGCTCTCGCCGGTGGCCGCAGCCACCTCACGGGTGTTGGCCTGCACCAGGCCGAGCTCGGCGACGGCCTGCTCCAGACCGGCGTAGGCGGAGTCGTTGAACGACTGGTCGCCCCGGCCGCCCACGTCGAACGCGAGGCCGACGCGCAGCGCGCTGGCGTCGGCGTTCGGGGCGATGGGGGCCGCGGTCGGGGCCGCGCCGCCCGCGGCGGCGGGGGCGGGGTTGCGGGCGCACTCCGTGGCGGCCGCGTCACCACCGGCGGCGGGGGTGCCGGTGTCGCGGGCACAGCCCGCGAGGACCAGCGCACTGCTCAGCACTGCTGCTGCGAGTGCCATACCTCTTCTGTTGCGCACGGAAGGGTGCCTCCTGATTCTGACCGGTGCACCTCGTGGGCCCGGGATTCCTTGGGAGCGGCGCAGCGGTGCGCGCGACGGGGAACCGTAAACCCGGCGGGTGGGGGTTGACCATGGCCGTGACCGAATCGTCGGCTCCGGTGGGTGAGCGCCCCCTGCGCACCCGGTGATCGGATGTGCGACATTCGGCCCATGGACGAGGTCACGACGACGGTCGCCGCCCCACCGGAGACGGTGTGGGCACTGGTCACCGACATCACGCGGATGGGCGAGTGGAGCCCGGAGAACACCGGTGGGACATGGACCGGCGGGGCGACGGGCCCGGCCCCCGGAGCCCGGTTCATCGGCCGCAACCGCAAGGGGTGGGTGCGCTGGAGCACCCGCTGCCGCGTCGTGGAGTGCGCGGAGCCGTCCCGGTTCGCGTTCACCGTCGCGGAGAACCGGATGACGTGGGGCTGGCGGCTGGAACCCGCCGACGGCGGTACCCGGCTCACGCAGTGGCGCGACCGCACCGCCCCGCCGAACGTCGCCGTCCGAGCGCTGGTGGCCAGCGGGTTGCTGGGTCGCGACCGCGAACAGCTGATGGTCGACGGGATGCACCGCACGGTGGCTGCGGTGAAGGCGGCGGCGGAACGCTGAGGCCCACCCGGGTGATCGTTCCGAGGTGGGGCTCGATGCGGTCGGAACCGCCGTGGCGCCCACCTCGCAACGGTCGCTGGGGCGGGCGGGACGGAGGGTGGGCATCCGTCCCGCGCCGCTCGCGGAGATCACCGGTGGTCGCCGGGGCGGTTAGAGTCCCCCGCCGTGCGGTGGGTCGCGGTGGTGGGGCTGGTGGTCGGGCTGCTGGTCACGCCGGCGGCAGCCGCCGGGGCCGCCGGGTGTCCGGGGCAGGCCGTTCCCCCGGGCCCGCCCGCCGCGGAGGAGACGGCCGGCGTCGCGCCGTTGGCGGTGCCGTCGGAGCCGGTCGGCGGGCTGGGCGTCTGTGGTGACCGGGTGGCCGGGGGCGGGGCGGTGCCCGCAGAGCTCGATGCGGTGGGGCCCGTCGCCGTGGGGCCCGGCGCGGTGCAGCCCTCCCCCACGGCGTCGTTCGTGCTCGCCGATCTCGACACCGGCGCCGTGCTCGCCGTCCGCGCCCCGCACGCCCGCCACCGCCCGGCATCGACGATCAAGGTGCTGACGGCGATCGTCGCGCTGCGCGACCTCGATCCGGACCTCGTCGTCGAGGGCACCGCGGAGGACCTGCGCATCGACGGGAGCCGCGCGGGCATCGGCCCCGGCGGCCGCTACACGGTGCGGCAACTGCTGGCGGGGATGCTCCTCAACTCCGGCAACGACACCGCGGCCGCGCTGGCCAGGACGCTGGGCGGCGACGCGGCCACCGTCGACGAGATGAGGGCGACCGCCGCGAGCCTGGGCGCCCTGGACACCCGACCGGCCACCCCGTCCGGGCTCGACGGTCCGGGCGGCGCGTCGAGCGCCTACGACCTCGCGCTGCTGTTCCGGGTGGCGCTGCGCGACCCGCTGTTCGCCACGACGATCGCGACGCCCTCGGTGCCGTTCCCCGGTTACGGGGACGTGCCGGGGTTCGAACTGTCCAACTCGAGCCGGTTCCTCACCCGCTACCCCGGCGCACTCGGCGGCAAGACCGGCTTCACCGACGCCGCGCGGCACACGTTCGTCGGGGCGGCGGAGCGCGACGGCAGGCGGCTCGTCGTCGCGCTGGTGCGCGGCGAGCAGTCCCCCGCCCCGATGACGGCGCAGGCCGCGGCACTGCTCGACCTCGGCTTCGCGCTGTCCGCCGACGTCGAGCCGCTCGGTGTACTGGTGGACGAGGCACCCGCGACCACCACCCCGCCCGTGGCCGCCGACCCGGGGACCCCCGTTCCGGACGATCCCGCCCCGGTCGGTCCACTGCTCGTCGGCGGCACGGCGCTGCTGCTCGCGCTACTGACCGCCGCCGCGCTGGTCCGTCGCAGGCGCTGATCGTTCCGGGAAGCGGGCGACACCGGGTCGCGAGCGGGCGCGAGGTCAGTCCCGCCGCCGACCCCGCAGCAGCCCGAACCCGAGCACCCCGGCGATCGCCCCGGCCCCGACGAGCCCGGCCGCGGTACCGGCGGCCGGCCCCGAGCGGACCGTCACCTCCGAGTGGATCACCGCCGGCCCTGGCACCTCGACCTTCTCGTCCTGCTCGTTCTCCCGCGACGTCGCCGCCCAGGCCGTGACGAACAGGATGAAGCGCGAGGTGAAGAACGCGAACACCATCAGACCGATGAACGGGCCGATGATCTGGCCGGTCGGGGAGTTCGTGACCGACGCGAGGTAGACCGTCATGACCTGCTTGAGGACCTCGAACCCGATCGCGCCGAGCACCGCGGCCTTCGCCGCGCTGCGCAGGGTCGCGTGCTCACGGGGCAGCCGGGCGATCACCCACAAGAAGATCAGCCAGTTGGCGGCGAGGCCCAGCAGGATGCCGAACAGGCCGAGGAGGAACTTCGCCCAGCCCTGTTCCGAGAGCCCGACGAACTCCAGGATCGTGCCCGTGAACCCGAACACGAGTCCGGTGATCGCGAACGAGCCGATCATCGCGACGCCGAGGCCGACGAGGGTGAGGAGGTCGAACAGCGTCTTCTTGACGATCGGCGGTGCGGTCGGCGGCTGGCCCCACTGCTCGGACAGCGCCTCTCGCAGGTTCGACATCCAGCCGATCCCGGTGTAGAGCGCGCCGAGCAGGCCGATGATGCCGATCGTGTTGCGGGACATGATCGCGTTGTCGACGATCGGGACGATCAGGTCGTCGAGCCCGGCCGGGGCGTTGGCGCTGATCCCGGCCTTGAGCTGGTCGAGCAGGTCGGGCTGCACGAACAGCACGTAGCCCAGCGCGGCCACCGAGACCAGGATCAGCGGGAACAGCGCCAGCACGGAGAAGTAGGTGATCGCCGCGGCGTAGTGGTCGCCGTGGCGCTCGGTGTAGCGGGCGCCCGCGCGCACGACGTGGTCGAGCCACTCGTACCTCGCCCGCAGCTGCTCGAACTTCGTCGGCTCGGCGGGCTTGTCCGCCTCCACGGCTCTGGCCCGGACGATGTCCGCGTCCTTGTCGACGGCAACAGCCACGCGGCTCACGTCCTCTTCGGTTCGGTTCAGGTCGGGGGAAGGAACCCGATCTTGTCGTGGACGGCGGCCAGTGTCGCGCCGGCGACCTCACGCGCCCGGGTGGCTCCGCGGGCGAGCACCCGGTCGAGCTCGGCCGGGTCGTCCAGATAGCCCTGTACCCGTTCTGCGAGCGGTGCAGTGAAATCCGCGACGATCTCGGCGAGATCCTTCTTCAGGTCGCCGTAGCCCTTGCCCGCGTAGTCGCCCTCCAGCTCGGCGATGGTCCGGCCCGAGAGCGCGGAGTGGATCGTCAGCAGGTTGGAGATCCCCGCCTTGTTCTCGGGGTCGTAGCGGATCTCGCGCTCGGCGTCGGTGACGGCCGAGCGGATCTTCTTCGCGCTGACCTTCGGGTCGTCGAGCAGGTTGACGATGCCGCCGGGCGAGGAGTTCGACTTGCTCATCTTCGCCGACGGGTCCTGCAGGTCCTGGATCTTCGCCGTGCCCGCGAGGATGTACGGCTCGGGCACGACCAGTGTGCGGCCGAAGCGGGAGTTGAAGCGCTGCGCGAGGTCGCGCGTGAGCTCGACGTGCTGGCGCTGGTCCTCGCCCACGGGCACGCGGTCGGCGTTGTAGAGCAGGATGTCGGCGGCCTGCAGGATCGGGTAGGTGAACAGGCCGACGGTGGCGCGGTCGGCCGTCTGCTTCGCCGCCTTGTCCTTGAACTGCGTCATCCGGCTGGCCTCGCCGAACCCGGTGAGGCATCCCAGGACCCACTCCAGGCGGGCGTGCTCGGGCACGTGCGACTGCACGAACACGGTGCATCGGTCGGGATCCAGGCCCAGCGCGAGCAGCTGCGCCACGCCGTTGCGGGTACGGGCGGCGAGCGTCTTCGGGTCGTGCTCGACGGTGATCGCGTGCAGGTCGGGCACGAAGTAGAACGCGTCGTGGTCGTCCTGCAGGGCCACCCACTGCCGCACGGCGCCGAGGTAGTTGCCGAGGTGGAACGAGTCGGCGGTCGGCTGGATGCCGGACAGCACCCGCGGGCGGCGGTCGGTGGGCGTGCTCATGGCGGCCATTGTTCCCGGTGCGTCGACGGGGTTCGATGTCCGGTGCCGGTGCGCCGCTCCGACGTACCGGGCGAGCGGCGCCGTGAGGGTGCCGCCACGAGCGGAGGAGCGAGCCGTGAAGTACATGATCCTGCTCTACGGGTCCCAGCAGGCCTACGACGCGATGGCCGGGCGCCCGGGCGACGGTCCGGCGATGTCACCGGAGGACCTCGCGGCGATGCACGAGTACATGCGGTCCTTCCACCAGAAGCTCGTCGACTCCGGGGAGTTCGTCGACGCCCGCGGCCTCACCGCCCCCGTCCTCGCCCGCCGCGTGCAGTTGCGCGGCGGCGTCGCGGCCGTCACCGACGGGCCCTACCCGGAGACGCAGGAGGTGCTCGCCGGCTACACGATCGTCGACTGCGCGAGCCTCGACCGGGCCGTCGAGATCGCCGCGGGGCTGGTGAACCCGGACGTCCCCGGGGAGTACGTCGACGTCCGGCCCGTCCTGGAGGACGTCGCCGAGCTGGAGGTCTGAGACCGTGTCCGCGGACCTGCTGCGCACGCTGGCGCCGCAGGTCCTCGGCGCGGTCGTCCGGCGGTTCGGGCACTTCGACACCGCGGAGGACGCCGTGCAGGAGGCACTGCTGGCCGCCACCCGGCAGTGGCCCGTCGACGGTGTCCCCGACGACCCGAGGGCCTGGCTGATCACGGTGGCCGCGCGCCGGCTCACCGACCTGCTGCGCAGCGAGGCGGCCCGGCGGCGGCGCGAGGAGGCCGACGCCCGGCTCGTCGTCGCGCCGGGCCCCGTCGTCGACGCGGACGACACGCTCGTGCTGCTGTTCCTGTGCTGCCATCCCGCGCTGTCCCCGGCGTCGCAGATCGCGCTGACGCTGCGCGCCGTCGGCGGTCTCACGACGGCCGAGATCGCCCGGGCGTTCCTCGTGCCGGAGTCGACGATGACGCGGCGGATCACGCGGGCGAAGCGGGCCGTCGCCGGGCAGTCGTTCGGGATGCCGGCCGACGCGGGACGCCTCGACGCCGTCCTGCACGTGCTCTACCTGGTGTTCAACGAGGGCTACGCGGCGACGGCCGGCCCGCACCTGCAGCGCGCGGAGCTCGCGGCCGAGGCAATCCGGCTCTCCCGGGTCGTACACCGCCTGCTCCCCGACGACGCCGAGGTGGCCGGGCTGCTCGCACTCATGCTGCTCACCGACGCCCGCCGCCCGGCGCGGACCGCCCCGGACGGATCGCCGGTCCCGATGGCCGAGCAGGACCGCGCGCTGTGGGACGCCGACCGCATCGCCGAGGGCGTGCGCCTGGTCAGCGCGGCACTCCCCCGCGGCCCCGTCGGGCCGTACCAGCTGCAGGCGGCGATCGCGGCCGTGCACGACGAGGCCCCGGACGCCGCGTCGACCGACTGGCCGCAGATCATCGAGCTCTACGGGGTGCTGCTGCGGGTCACCGACACCCCACTGGTGCGGCTCAACCGCGCCGTCGCCGTCAGCATGGTCGACGGTCCGCGAGCCGGTCTGGCCCTCGTCGACGGGCTCCCGCTCGACGACGACCACCGCCTGCACGCCGTCCGTGCGCACCTCCTGGAGACCGCGGGCGAGGCCGACGGAGCCCGCGCGGCCTACCTGCGCGCGGCCCGGCTGACGCCCAGCCTCCCGCAGCAGCGGTACCTGCACGGGCGCGCCGCCCGCCTCTGATCCCGCCCGGGGACGGCTCCGACGTGCGGTGGGGCCGCGGCGTCGGTCGACCCCTTGGGCCGCGGTACCCCACGCGCGTAACGTCGGTCACAGGCAGAGGAGGCCCATGTGACGCTGTTCGTCGCCCAGGAGACCGGTACCGAGGACAACCCCTACCTGCTCGGGATCCACGCCCCCGTCCGCGACGAGATCACCGCCGAGGACCTCGAGGTGATCGGCGAGATCCCGCGCGACCTCAACGGCGTGTACCTGCGCAACGGCCCCAACCGCCGCTACGACGCTCCCGGTCGCTACCACTGGTTCGACGGCGACGGCATGGTGCACGCGATGTCGTTCGAGAACGGGACGGCGCGCTACCGCAACCGTTACGTCCGGACGAAGGCACTGTCGACGGAGGAGGCGGCCGGGCACGCGCTGTGGAGCGGGGTCATGGAGCCGCCACGGGGCAACCCCGTCGGCACCGCGCGCGGCCTGCCGTTCAAGGACAGCGCCAACACCGACCTCGTCCACCACGACGGTCGCGTGCTCGCCACGTGGTACCTGTGCGGGCAGCCGATGAGCCTCGACCCGCTGTCGCTGGAGACGATCGGCGCCGAGGACTTCCTCGGCACGCTGCGCGGGGACGTGATGGCGCACCCGAAGTCCGACGAGCGCACCGGCGAGCTGATGTGGTTCGACTACGGCGCCCGCGACCCCCTGCTGCGCTACGGCGTCGTCGGCGCGTCGGGGCGCATCGAGCACGAGGTGGCGATCGACCTGCCCGGCCCGCGGCTGCCCCACGACATGGCGATCACGGAGAACTTCTCGATCCTCATGGACCTGCCGCTCGTGCAGGACCGGGACGCCGCGCGGCAGGGCCGCTACAAGCTGCACTTCGACCGGGAGACCCCGTCGCGGTTCGCGGTGATCCCCCGCCGCGGTACGGACGTCCGGTGGTTCACCGCGGAGCCCTGCTACATCTACCACGTCGTCAACGCGTTCGAGGAGGGCCGCACGATCGTCCTCGACGTCTGCCGCGTCACCCGCCCGGAACCGCAGCCGACCCGCCCGGGCCCGCTGGGGAAGCTGCTCGGCTACCTGCGCCTCGACGCCCGCCTGCACCGCTACGTGTTCGACCTCGACACCGGCACCAGCACCGAGACCCAGCTCGACGACGCCAACACCGAGTTCCCCTCCATCGACGCGCGGATGACGGGCCGACCGGCCCGCTACGCCTACAACGTGCACATCGCCGACACCGAGACCGTCCTGTTCGACGGGCTGCTGCGCTACGACCGCGTCACCGGCGAGCGCCAGGACCACCGCTTCGGGCCCGGTCGCTACGGCAGCGAGGCCCCCTTCGCCCCCCGCGACGGCTCGACCGGGGAGGACGACGGCTACCTGGTGTCGTTCGTGACCGACGAGCGCACCGGGCGCAGCGAGGTGGAGATCCTCGACGCGTCCGACCTGACCGCGGGCCCGGTCGCCCGCGTGCTGCTGCCGCAACGGGTACCGGTCGGCTTCCACGCCACCTGGGTACGGGCCGACCAGCTCCGGACCCCCTCGTGAGCGGAGCGGCGGGCCCTGGCGACCGTCTCCGCGCACGGGTGCCGCAGGCGCACCGGCACCCCCCGGAGCGGATCGCGGAGTACGTGGCCGCCGGCTGGTGGCACGACGACGCGGCCTGGACCTGGGACGCCCTGTTCCGCGCCCGCGTCTCCGAGCGCGGCGACGCGGTGGCCGTGGTGGACCCGGCCAACCGGGAGTCCCTGCTCGGCTCGCCGCCGCGGCGGCCGACCTGGGTGGAGCTCGACGCCGAGGTCGACGCGCTGGCCGCCGTGCTGGCGGCCCGCGGCATCGGGCCGGGTGCGGTCGTCGGCACGCAGCTGCCCAACACCGTCGAGCTGGTGGTGGCCTACCTCGCCGTCACCCGGCTCGGGGCGGTCGTCTCGCCGTTCCCGATGCCGTGGCGCGAGCACGAGCTGGCCCCGCTCGGTGCGTCGGCCGGGCTGCGCGCCGTCGTGACGGTCGGCTCGTTCGGCGACCGCCGGCACGCCGCGGAGGCCCGGGCGTCGGCGGACGGCTGGCCCGGTGACGTCGCCGTGCTCGCCTGGGGCCCGGACCTGCCCGCGGGCGTCGAGTCGCTGGACGGGCTGCCGGCCGCCACCGTGCCGCGCCTGAAGCAGCACCCCGCCGACGTCGTCACGCTGTGCTGGACGTCGGGCACCGAGGCCACGCCGAAGGGCGTGCCCCGCTGCGCCAACAGCTGGACGGTGATCGGGCGGGGCTGCGCCGCTGCCCCGGGCCTGACCGCCGCCGACGTGATCCTCAGCCCGTTCCCGCTGGTCAACATGGCCGGCTTCGGCGGGATCTTCGTGCCGTGGCTGCTGACCGGTGCCACGCTCGTCCAGCACCATCCGTTCGACCTGCCGACCTACCTGCGGCAGATCGCCACCGAACGCGTGACGTACACGCTGGCGCCGCCCGCGCTGCTCACCGGCATGCTGCGCGCGCCCGGGCTGCTGGACGCGGCCGACCTGTCCTCGCTCCGGGTCGTCGGGTCGGGTTCCGCCCCGCTGTCCGGCGCCCTGATCCGCGAGTGGCGCGACCGCTTCGGCATCGAGGTCACCAACTTCTTCGGCTCCAACGAAGGCATCCCGCTGATCTCCGACCAGCTCACCGTGCCCGACCCCGACGCCCGCGCCGCCTACTTCCCCTGGTTCGGCGGGCCCGGCCGCACCTGGCCCAACCCGGCGAGCGCCGGGGTCTGCACGCGGCTGGTCGACCTCACCACCGGCGAGGACGTCACCGAGCCGGGGCGTCCGGGCGAGCTGCGGGTGGCCGGTCCGACCATCATGTCGGGCTACTGGGGCGGGGCCGGCGACCCGTTCGACGACCAGGGCTTCTACCGCTCCGGCGACGTCTTCGCGATCGCCGACGACGACCCCACGCTGCTGCGCTACGTCGACCGCGCCCGTGACATCGTCGTGCGCGGCGGCATGAACATCTCCCCCGCCGAACTGGAGGCGTTGATCGTGTCGCACCCGGCCGTCGCGGAGGTCGCCGTCGTCGGGGTGCCGGACGAGGTGCTCGGGGAGCGCACGGCCGCGGTCGTCGTGCTCGCGCCGGACACCGCGGCCCCCACCCTGGACGATCTGGTGGCGATGCTGCGTGAGCGGAAGGTCGCGTCCTACAAGCTGCCCGAGCGCCTGGCCGTCGTCGACGCGCTGCCGCGCAACCCGCTCGGCAAGGTCCTGAAGCGGGAGCTGCGCACGTGGCTGAGCTCTCCGTAGCGCTCGGCCTCTGGCAGGACCGGCCGTCGATCGAGGCGGTGGAGACCGCGCGCGCCGCCGACGGGTGCGGCTACGCCCGGCTCTGGATCGGTGAGATGGCCACCTACGACGCGTTCGCACTCGGCGCTGCGCTGCCCGGCCGGATCCCGCTGGTGCTGGGGCCGTTCGCGGTGGCCGTCCGCACGCCGGTGCAGATCGCGATCGGTGCCGCGACGGTCGCGGAGCTGACCGGACGGACCGTGGAGGTCGCGATCGGGTCGTCGAGCCCGGTGGTGGTCGGCGGGTGGCACGGCCGCCCGTCCCCGAGCCCGGCCCGGGCGCTCGCCGAGACCGCGCAGTCGCTGCGGACGCTGCTCGACGGCGGCCGTGCCGACGTCGACGGGGAGGCGGTCCGCACCCGCGGCTACCGCCTGCGCGCACCCGCCCCCGGGGGCCCGATCACGGTCGCCGCGTTCGGGCCCGCCGCGGTGCGGGCCGCCGCGCGGCACGCCGACCGGATGGTGCTCAACCTGCTCACCCCCACCTCCGCCGCCCGGTTGGTCGACGCGATGCGCGCGGCCGTCCCACCCGGTCGGGCGGTGCCGCGGACGGCCGCCTGGGTCACCGCCGCCGTCGATCCCGACGAGGCCGCACTCGCCCAGCTCCGCCGCGGCGTCGTCGGCTACCTCGCGGCGCCGGGCTACGGCGAGGTGTTCGCCGAGGCCGGGTTCGGCGACCTGGTGGCCTACGCCCGTACCCGCCCGAAACCCGCCGCCCTGCTCGCCGCGGTGCCCGACGAGCTGGTGGCGTGCGTCGGGGCGGTCGGCAGCGCGGAGCAGGTGCGGGAGCGCATCGCGGAGTACGGCGTGGACGAGGTGTGCCTGGTGCCGGTGTCGACCGACGCCGATCCGGCGGGTCGCGCCACGCTGGAGGCGCTGGCCCCGTGAGATGACACCTGGCCCTGCGCGGCCGGGCCCGCGCAGCACCAGCCGTCATCTCACCCACGGGGCGCCGTCCGTCTCGGGGACCTCCGGGTCGAGCGCAGCCGTCGACGGCGGCCTGCTCAGGCGTCGTCGTCCTGTGGCTCCGGGGCCGGCGCCCGGACCACCTCGACCGTGCCGTTCTCCAGGTCGATCGGTCCGAGCCGCCACTTCTGGCCGTCGCCGGACTCGCCGCCCTCGTCGCTGATCTCCGGACCAGGAAACAGACTCCCGAGCACTCCCATGGCCCCACGGTAACCGCGGGGCACGGCCCCCGCGGCTCAGGCCGTCGTGAGCGGGAGCAGCCTCGGCGGGGCGGTTCCTGCCGGCTCCAGGCGCGTCGGCGAGCCCACGTAGGTCGTCGTGCGCTGGCGCACCGGACGCCCGGCCGCGTGCGCGATCGCGGCCAGCTCCGTGACGGTGCGGGCGCTGCCGTTCTCCGACCCCGCCATCCGGCTGATCGTCTCCTCCATCAGCGTGCCGCCCATGTCGTCGGCGCCGCCGCGGAGGATGTCGGCGGACAGGTCGTCGCCGAGCTTCACCCACGAGCACTGGATGTGGTCGATCCGCCCGTGCAGGGCGAGCCGGGCGACGGCGTGCACGGCCCGGTTGTCGCGCTCGGTGGGTCCCGGACGGGCGAGCCCGGCCAGGTAGATCGGGGCGTTGTGGTGCACGAACGGCAGCGGGACGAACTCGGTGAAACCGCCGCTCTCGTCCTGCTGGCGGGCCAGGGTGCGCAGGTGCCCGAGCCAGTGCCGCGGCTCGTCGACGTGGCCGTACATCATCGTGGAGCTCGACGCGATGCCCAGCTCGTGCGCGGTGCCCACGACCTCCAACCACTGCGACGCCGGCAGCTTGCCCTTCGTGAGCACCCAGCGGACCTCGTCGTCGAGGATCTCCGCCGCGGTGCCGGGGATCGAGCCCAGCCCGGCGTCGCGCAGCTCGGTGAGCCACTCCTCGATCGACACCCCGGCCTTCGCCGCCGCCGACACGATCTCCATCGGCGAGAACGCGTGCACGTGCATCCCCGGCACGGCGGCCTTCACCGCACGCACGAGGTCGGCGTAGAAGGTGACGGGGAGCTGGGGGTCGATGCCGCCCTGCACGCACACCTCGGTGGCCCCGTCGGCCGCCGCCTCCACCGCGCGGGACGCGACCTCGTCGAGCGAGAGCCGGAACGCGTCGGCGTCGCGCTCGCGCTGGGCGAACGCGCAGAACCGGCAGCCGACGTAGCAGACGTTGGAGAAGTTGATGTTGCGGTTGATCACGTAGGTGACCTCGTCGCCGTTGACGTCGCGGCGGACGTCGTCGGCGAGGCGGGTGAGCTCCTCCAGCGCCGGGCCGTCGGCGAGGATCAGCGCCATCGCGGCGTCGTGGTGGGCCGGGTCGAGCAGCGCCGACGGGTCCGAGCCCGCCAGCGCGAGACCCGCCCGGACGTCGGAGTCGAGGCGCACGGGCGCGGCCTGCTGCGACGCGGCCAGCTCGTCCTTGAGGGCGTCCCAGTCGCCGTAGACCGACTCGAAGTCGCCGCGCCGGTCCTCGGTGCGGCCCTCGGTGTCGATCGAGGCGTTGAGGTCGGTGCGGCCGGTGGAGGCGAACCCGCCGTCGGGCTCCTGCCACGGACGCCCCGTCACGACCGCGCTCTCGTTCGCGAGCCCGTCGTCGCCGGAGAGGGCGGCGACGTGCGCGTGCAGCCGCGTGTCGATCCACGGCGAGCCCGCCCGCACGTACTTCGGGTAGACGGTGAGCCGCTCGCGCAGGGTGAACCCGGCCGCCTGCGACCGCGTGGCCAGCTCGTCGATCGCGGGCCACGGGCGCTCGGGGTTGACGTGGTCGGCGGTGACGGGCGAGACGCCGCCCCAGTCGTCGATGCCGGCGCGCAGCATCAGCGCGAACTCGTCGCCGACGAGGTTGGGCGGGGCCTGCACGTGCATCTTCGGCCCCAGCACGATGCGGGTGACGGCGATGGTGGCGGCGAGGTCGTCGAGGTCGGCGTCGGGGTCGTTGCGCATCGCGGTGTCCGGCTTCGCCCGGAAGTTCTGGACGATCACCTCCTGGATGTGCCCGGCCGCCCGCGACGCCGCCCGGATCGCGAAGATCGACTCGGCGCGCTCGGTGCGGTTCTCGCCGATCCCGATGAGGATCCCGGTCGTGAACGGCACGCCGACGCGCCCGGCGTCGGTGAGGGTGCGCAGCCGGACCGCGGGCTCCTTGTCGGGGCTGCCGTAGTGCGGGCCGCCGGGCTCGCTCCACAGCCGGGTCGCGGTGGTCTCCAGCATCATCCCCATCGACGGGGCGACGGGCTTGAGCCGCGTCAGCTCCTCCCAGGACAGGACGCCCGGGTTGAGGTGCGGCAGCAGCCCGGTCTCCTCGAGCACCGCGATCGCGCAGGCGCGGACGTAGTCGAGCGTGGAGTCGTAGCCGCGGGCGTCGAGCCACTCGCGGGCGGCGGGCCAGCGGGCCTCGGGGCGGTCGCCGAGGGTGAACAGCGCCTCCTTGCACCCCGCAGCCGCCCCGGCCCTGGCGATCTCCAGCACCTCGTCGCGCTCCAGGAACGCCGCGGGCAGCTTGTGCGGGACGGTGGCGAACGTGCAGTAGTGGCAGCGGTCCTGGCACAGGCGGGTGAGCGGGATGAACACCTTGCGCGAGTACGTGACGACGCCGGGGCGACCCTCCGCGGCCAGCCCGGCGTCGCGGATGCGGGAGGCGGCGGCGAGGAGCTCGTCGAGGTGCTCGCCGCGGGCCGCGAGCAGGACGGCGGCCTCGGTCACGTCGAGCAGGGCCCCGTCTCGGACCCGGCGCAGCGCGCGCCGGAGCGAGGCGTCGGTCGGTGCGGGTTCGGGGAGAGTCTGGGCCATGCCACGACAGTAGGTCGACTCCGGCCCGCGGTCGACAGCCGCCGGGCCGCGGTGTGCACTGGACCGGTGCGGCGGGGGCGGGGCAGGACGGTGATCACCGCCGTGTGGGCGGTGGGACTGGCCGTCGCGTGCGCCCCGGCCACGCCCCGGCCGGCCGCGAGCGTGCTCACCCCGCTGGTCGTCGTCCTGCACGGTCTCGGCGGCACCGGGGCCGACGCGCACGGCTACGGCTGGGACGCCGTCGACGGCGTCGCGGTGGCCTACCCCGACGGCGTCGGCGGATCGTGGAACGCGGGCGGCTGCTGCGGCCCGGCCCACGAGCGGGGCGTCGACGACGTGGCCCGGCTCGACGCGCTCGTCGCCCGGATGGTCGCCGAGGACGGCGTCGACCCCGACCGCGTGTACGCCGTCGGGTTCTCCAACGGCGCGATGATGGCCTACGCCTGGGCGTGCGGGTCGCACACGCTCGCCGGGATCGGGGTCGTGGGCGGGGCCCGGGTGGCACCCTGCCCCGATCCCGGGTCCGTCGCGGTGGTGGCCGTGCACGGCGACGCCGACCGGAGCGTCCGGATCGGCGGAGGCGTCGGCCCCCGCAGCGCCACCGGCTACGACTACCCCTCGTTCGACGAGTCGCTGGCCCCGTTCCCCGACGCGGAGCGGATCGTGCTGCCCGGCGTCGGGCACGAGTGGCGGCCCGGCACCGTCGACCTGCTGTGGGAGCGGCTGCGGACGGCGGTGCGGCCGGCCTGAGCGAGCGTCGGTCGGTCACACCTCGGGGGCCAGCGTCGAGGCCATCGACTCAGGGTAACCTCACCGACCCGGGGTCGAGATGAGTTCCGGACGCCCGGACGGTCTCACAACCATGGGAACCCTCGTCTACGCGATGAACATCTCCCTCGACGGCTACGTCGAGGACCCGGCCGGTGGCATCGGCTTCACCGTGCCCGACGAGGAGGTGCACCGCTTCGCCAACGAGCAGGCCCGGGAGACGTCGGTGTTCCTGTTCGGCCGTGGCCTCTACGAGGTGATGGAGGACTTCTGGACGGCGCCGGAGCGGGCCGACGGGGACGCGGTGGAGGCCGAGTTCGCGCACGCGTACGCCGCGACGCCGCGGATCGTGTTCTCCGACTCGCTGACCTCGGTCGCGCCCGGGTGCCGGCTGGTGCGCCGGACCGACACGGTCGACGAGGTGGCGCGGCTCAAGGCGGGGACCGACGGCGACCTGGCCGTCGGCGGTGCCGGTCTGGCCGCGTCACTGGTGGACCTGGTCGACGAGTTCCGCGCGACCGTCGTGCCGGCCTTCACCGGCGGCGGCACCCCGTACTTCCCGCTCGGCGTCGACCTGCGGCTGCGGCTGGTCGAACAGCGCACGTTCGGGTCGGGCACCGTGTACCTGCGCTACGCACGGATCCGCTGACGACGCTCAGGCCACGTCGGCGGGCCGCCCACCGGTGACGGCGACCAGTTCGTCGAAGGTGCTCGGGAAGACCGCGTGCGCGATGCCCCCGGCCGCCCACACCTCGTCGTACGCCGACAGGGCGCGGTCGACGAGAGTGCGCAGCGGGGCCGGGTGCCCGACCGGGGCGATCCCGCCGATCACCTGGCCGGTGGCCGCGTGCACGAACTCCGCCGACGCCCGGCTCACCTGCTGCGCACCGACGAGTGCCGCCACCTTCGCGGTGTCGACGCGGTGCGCGCCGGAGGTGAGCACCAGCACCGGCTCCCCGTCCGCGGAGAAGACGAGCGAGTTCGCGATCTGGCCGACCTCGACGCCGAGGGCGGCGGCTGCGGACGCCGCGGTCGTGACGGCGTCGGACAGGACCTGCAGCCGTGCGACGCGGGCCGGGTCGGCCCCGCCGGTGCGCAGGGCGGCGGTCACGAGCTCGACGTTGCGGTGCACGGACGTCATCCCGTCGGGCCCGCTCACGACGTCGCCAGCCGCGAGCCGGTGAGCTGGGAGGCGCCGTCGGCGGAGCTGAGCAGGCAGTAGACGTCCCGGTCCTGGAACGAGCCGCTGCCGCTGTCGCGGCCGAACTCCGCCTGCGACGGAAGCAGGGCGGTCACGACGACCCCCTCCCGGTCGGCGACCAGCCCGGAGTCGAAGCGCATGGCGCAGGCCGCCGCGGCGAACTCCGCCAGGCCGTCGGGGTAGGGCACGGCATCGGAGCTCGCGAACGTCTCGACGACGCCGAACACCTCCGCGGCGTGCGGGGAGTCACAGGACACGGTGGCGCTGCTCGCGATCTGCTGCCCGGGGTCGGGACGGACCTGCAGGCAGTAGAGGAACGAGACGTCGTAGACGCCGATGTCACCGCCCTCGCCGTAGGTCAGCGTGCGGACGTCCGGATCCCCCAGCCCCGCCAGCGCGAACCCGCCGACCAGCCCGCCGACGAGCCCGGCCACCAGTGCGACGGCGATCCCGATCAGCCACGGACGGACGCTGCGCCGCGGGGCGGACGCGAGCGGGGTCGTCGCGACGTCCGGGGCTGGGGCCTCGCCCGACGACGCCAGCAGCGCCTCGGCCTGCATCCCCGACAGCCGCGCCTGCGGCGACCGCTGCAGCAGCCCGGTGATCACCGACCCGAGCGGGCCACGGGTGCGCGTCGTGGGCAGGTCGCCGTGCAGGACGGCGGAGATCGTGGCGGCCGTCGTCTCGCGGTCGAACGGGCCGTGGCCCTGCACCGCGTGGAACAGCGTGGCACCGAGCGCCCACAGGTCACCCGCGGGCGACGCCGAACCGCTCTCGAGCCGCTCGGGCGACATGAACCCCGGCGACCCGATCAGCGACCCCGTCGTCGTCAGGCGGGGGTCCTCCGCGGCCTGGGCGATGCCGAAGTCGGTGAGCTTCACCCGGCCCCCCGCGGCGAGCATGACGTTGCTGGGCTTGACGTCGCGGTGCACGACCCCGCCCTCGTGCGCCACCCGCAGCGCCGCGAGGAGCTGGCGTGCGATCGCGGTGGCGTCGCGCTCGTCGAGCGGCCCGGACTCCGCGACGACCTGCGCCAGCGTCCGCGCCTCGATCAGCTCCATGACGATGTGGTCGACGCCCTCGTCGGTGACGACGTCATAGACGGTGACGATCCCGGGGTCGTTGAGCCGCCCCGCGGTCCGCGCCTCGCGCAGCAGCCGCTCGCGGAAGAGCTGCCGCTCCTGCGCGGGCAGCCCGGCGGGCAGGTGCAGCTCCTTGACGGCGACGTGCCGCCCCATGACGCGGTCCTCCGCGCGCCAGACGATGCCCATGCCGCCGCGGCCCAGCTCGGCCAGCACGACGTAGCGGCCGCCGATGACGCGCGTGGGCATCACGGTCCGTACACCACCGTCACCGGTGCGTGGTCCGACCAGCGCTCCGCGTGGCTCGGGGCCCGTTCCACGACGGCGGAGCGGGCGCGGGCGCCGAGGCCCGGCGTCGCGAGGTGGTGGTCGATGCGCCAGCCGGTGTCGTTGTCGAACGCGTGGCCGCGGTAGGACCACCACGAGTACGGCCCGTCGACGCCCGGGTGCTGCGCACGCACGACGTCGACCCAGCCGTCGCCGACCAGCGCGGCCAGCCACTCCCGCTCGTGCGGCAGGAACCCCGAGTTCCTGACGTTGCCGCGCCAGTTGCGGATGTCGGCCTCCGCCGGGGCGATGTTCCAGTCGCCGCAGACGAGCACCTCGCGGTCCTCGGCCGCGGCCTTCGCCCGCCGCAGCGCGAGGTAGGGCGCGAAGGAGGCGAGGAAGCGGTCCTTCTCGTCCTGCTTCGGCGTGCCGACGGTGCCGCTGGGCAGGTACAGCGACCCGACCGTGACGCCGGGGAGGTCGACCTCGAGGTAGCGGCCCGAGCCGGCGAACTCGTCGTCGTCGATGCCGGTGCGGACGGCGTCGGGCTCGGCGCGGGTGAGGACGGCGACCCCGCTGCGACCCTTCGCGGACAGGCACGGCGCGAACCGGGCGTGCCAGCCGTCGAACAGTCCGGCCGGCACCTCCTCGGGCTGCGCGCGCGTCTCCTGCAGGCAGACGACGTCGGCCGCGGTGCCCGCGAGCCACGTCGCGAGCCCCTTGACGGCGGCGGCCCGGATCCCGTTGACGTTGACCGAGGTGACGACGAGCAGCCCCGATTGATCCACCTGGGCAGAATCCCTCAGCCGCAGTCGGTGCCGGGCACGGGGGTCAGGTAGGTGTCCGAGACGAAGGTCCCGTCCTCCAGCGCACGGAAGCCGTCGGTGACGGTCCGGGTGCCGTCGACCAGCGTGCCGCGGGCCAGCGCACCGAGCAGCTCGGACTCCTCAGCGGGCCCCGCACGCACGTTGAGCTGGTCGGTCGTGACCTCCAGCTGACAGCCCGTGGACCCGTCGGCACCCGCCGTTCCCGCGCCGCGGTCGATCATCGCGAACACCGTGAGGACCACACCCAGGATGAGGACGAACGTCCAGCTGCGGTACGCCTCGACGCCCGGGCGCTTGAGGGCCGGACGCTTGATTCCCAGGGGCACCGACCCACGGTAGCCGCCCGGTGACGGCCCGGGCATCGCCCACGCAGGCGGGTTTTAACAGAACGGGCGTACGGTATAGCGTGGCGGCAACGTCCCCGCGTACCCGATCACCGAGGCAGGCGCAGAACCCGATGAAGGTCATCTACACCTACACCGACGAGGCACCGGCACTGGCGACGCACTCGCTGCTCCCGGTCGTCGAGGCGTTCCTGGGCAAGGCCGGCGTCGACGTCGAGACCCGCGACATCTCCCTCGCCGCCCGCGTGCTCGCCGCGTTCGGGCTGGTGCCCGACGCGCTCGCCGAGCTGGGCGAGCTGGCGACGACGCCCGAGGCGAACATCATCAAGCTGCCCAACGTGAGCGCGTCGATCCCGCAGCTCAAGGCCGCGATCGCCGAGCTGCAGAAGGCCGGCTTCGACGTCCCGGACTACCCGCACGACGCCTACGACGCCGTCAAGGGCAGCGCGGTCAACCCGGTGCTGCGCGAGGGCAACTCCGACCGCCGCGCGCCCGCGTCGGTCAAGGGCTTCGCGCAGGCCCACCCGCACTCGATGGGCGCCTGGTCCGCCGAGTCCGGCTCGCACGTCGTCACGATGGACGACGGCGACTTCCGGCACTCCGAGCGCTCGGTCACCCTCGACGCCGCCGACACGCTGCGCATCGAGCACGTCGCCGCCGACGGCACCGTCACCGTGCTCAAGGAGGAGCTCCCGGTGATCGCGGGCGAGATCGTCGACGCCGCGGTGATGCGCCGCGAGGCCCTCGACGCGTTCCTCGCCGCCCAGGTCGCCGACGCCCGTGAGCGCGGTGTCCTGTTCTCGGTGCACCTCAAGGCCACGATGATGAAGGTGTCGGACCCGATCCTGTTCGGGCACGCCGTCACCGCCTACTTCGCCGACGTGTTCGCGCAGTACGGCGACGACCTCGCCTCCGTCGGCGCCAACCCCAACGACGGCCTCGCCAGCGTGCTCACCGCGCTGGAGAAGCTCCCGGCCGCCACGCGCGAGTCGATCGAGAAGGCCATCACGGCCACCTACGAGTCGGGCCCGTCGGTCGCGATGGTCGACTCCGACCGCGGCATCACCAACCTGCACGTGCCCAGCGACGTCATCATCGACGCGTCGATGCCCGCCGCGATCCGCACGTCGGGGCAGATGTGGAACGCCGCGGGGAAGCTCCAGGACACCAAGTACGTCATCCCGGACTCCTCCTACGCCGCGCTCTACGCCGAGACGATCGACTTCTGCCGGGAGAACGGCGCCTTCGACCCCACGACGATGGGCACCACCCCCAACGTCGGCCTGATGGCGCAGAAGGCCGAGGAGTACGGCAGCCACGACAAGACCTTCGAGGTCGCGTCCGCGGGCACCGTCCAGGTCGTCGGGGCCGACAGCACCGTCCTGCTGTCGCAGACCGTCGAGGCCGGCGACATCTGGCGCGCCTGCCAGACCAAGGACGCCCCGATCCGCAACTGGGTCGAGCTGGCCGTCTCCCGCGCCCGCGCCACCGGCTCGCCCGCGGTCTTCTGGCTCGACGAGACCCGCGGCCACGACGCCGAGGTGCTCAAGAAGGTGCGCGCGCAGCTCGAGGAGCTCGACACCGACGGGCTGACGATCGAGGTCCTCGACGTCGCCGCCGCCACCCGCTACACCCTGGAGCGGGCGAAGCGCGGCGAGGACACCATCTCGGTCACCGGCAACGTGCTGCGCGACTACCTCACCGACCTGTTCCCGATCCTGGAGCTGGGCACCAGCGCCAAGATGCTCTCGATCGTGCCGCTGATGAACGGCGGCGGGCTGTTCGAGACCGGCGCGGGCGGGTCGGCCCCCAAGCACGTGCAGCAGCTCGTCAAGGAGAACCACCTGCGGTGGGACTCCCTCGGCGAGTTCCTCGCACTGGCCGTCTCGCTGGAGTTCCTGGCCGAGAAGACCGACAACCCGCGCGCCGGGCTGCTCGGCAAGGCCCTCGACGACGCCACCGGCAAGCTGCTGGAGAACGGGAAGTCGCCCTCGCGCAAGGTCGGCGAGATCGACAACCGCGGCAGCCACTACTACCTGGCGCTCTACTGGGCCCAGGCGCTCGCCGCGCAGACCGACGACGCCGAGCTCGCCGGCCTGTTCACCGACCTCGCCACCCGCCTGGCCGGTGACGAGGAGACGATCGTGGGCGAGCTGGCCGCGGTGCAGGGCGAGCCCGTCGACCTGGGCGGCTACTACCACGTGGACAAGGCGAAGGCCGACGCGATCATGCGTCCCAGCGCCACGTTCACCGCGGCCCTCACGGAGTTCTGACCACCGGCATGGGTGACGGGCGGGCCGCCACGCCCGAGGATCTGGGCCGGCTGCTCGTCGAGCGCGTCAACACCGGCGACGTGGAGGGGGCGGTCGCCCTCTACGAGCCCGACGCCGCTCTCGGCCGCCCCGGCGGCGGGACGGCCGTCGGGGCGGCCGAGATCCGCGAGGTCTACGCGTTGCTCGTGGAGGACGGCACGCGGCTGTCGCCCGGGCGGCCGCGGCCGACGGTGCGCCGGGGGAACCTGGCTCTGACGTCCACCGCCCGCGACGACGGCACCGTCACCTGCGAGGTGGCGCGGCGCCAACCCGGCGGGCACTGGCTGTGGGCGCTCGACCAGCCCGACGCGCGCGACTGACCCCGCGGCGGGTGTGCCGTCGACGCCCGGGTCGTGGCCGATCGTGCACATCGGATCGGCCGAGACGGTGGGCGTCTGCGGCACGCTCGGCGGTCAGGGGGTGCGGGGCTCGGCGGCGTAGTCGCCGGGCGTCACGCCGGTGACCGTGCGGAAGTCGCGGGTGAAGTGCGCCTGGTCGGCGTACCCGAGATCGGCGGACACGCGGGCGAGCGTGCCGGGACCGGTGCGCAGCCGGGCCGCGGCCTCCTGCAGGCGGCGGCGCTGGATCAGCCACTTCGGGTTCAACCCGAGGCGCCGGGCCAGCAGCCGCTGCAGTGTGCGGTCGCCGATGTCGAACTTCGCGCAGACCTGGCCCACCCGCCGCACCTCCGGGTCGCCCTCCACGTACTCGACGATCGCGTTGACCAGCCGGCCCTCGTCGTCGACGGGTGCGAGGCGCTCCAGCTCCCGCTCCAGGTGCGCGACGGCGGCGAGACGACCCGCGGCGTCCGGGGCCGGTCCCATCGCGGCCCGGACCCGTCCGGTCAGCCCGGACCCGTCGACGCCGGGGACCTCGGACAGGTCGACGTGGCGGTCGGTCAGCTCCGTGACCGCCCCGCCCCACACCAGCGAGCCGCCCGCGGGCTGCAGCATCGCCCCGACCGCCCATCCGGTGCCGCTCAGCTCGACGACCGACAACCCGGTCCGCACCCCGTAGAGCCGGGCGTAGGAGTCGGCCACGACGACCAGACACACGGGGTACTGCAGCACGCGCTGGCTCGACACGGTGCCGGGCGGCAGCGACCAGACCGGCACCCAGTAGCGGCGCACCAGGTCGGCGAGCCCGGGCCCGGGCGCGTAGCGGTGCACCGGGGGGCTGAAGCCGGTGGCGTCGCGCAGGTGGGCGTGCTCCACGGGGTCGATCGGGCGCGGCTCCTCCACACCCCCATCCTCCCCGCCGAGTCCGCCGCTCGCGTCCGGGGTGTTGGCCGAAGGGCGTACGCGATCGGCGAAGACGGTGCGCGCCGACGGCACACTCGCGGTGGGCGGTAAACCGGTTGCGGGCGGTCGTAACGTGGACTGACGTGCTCGCGCCCTACCCGCAGCTCGTGATCGCCGCATTCCGCCGCTTCGCCACCTACCGTCAGGCCGCCCTCGCGGGCCTGACCACCAACGTCGTCTTCGGGCTGCTGCGCGCCGCCGTGCTGGTCGCCGTGCTGGACCAGCGCCCGGTCGTGGCCGGGTACGACGTGGCCGCGGCGGTCACGTTCGTCTGGCTCGGGCAGGGGCTGCTCACCGTCGTCCTGCTGTGGGGCGACAGCGAGCTGTCCACCCGGATCCGCACCGGCGACGTCGTGATCGACCTGGGCCGTCCGTGGGACCTGCAGGCCGCGCTGCTCGCCACCGACCTGGGACGCGCCGGGTTCGCCGTGCTGTCCCGGCTCGTGCCGCCGATGGTCTTCGGCGCGCTGCTGTTCCCCATCCGCTGGCCCGAGCGGCCCGCCACCTGGGTGTTCTTCGCCGTGGCCGCGCTGCTCGGGGTGGTCGTCAGCTTCGGCGTGCGGTTCCTGCTCAACGCCAGCGCGTTCTGGCTGCTCGACGCGCGCGGCGTCCTCGCCGTGTGGGGCGTGGTCGGCGGGGTGCTGTCCGGGCTGGTGGTCCCGCTGGCCTGGTTCCCCGGGTGGGCGCGCTCGGCTCTGGCGTTCACGCCCGCACCGTCGCTGTTCCAGACCCCGATCGACGTCTTCCTGGAGCGCGGCGATCCGCTGGGCGCGCTCGCCGGGCAGGCCTTCTGGGCGGTGCTGCTGCTCGCCGTCGGCCGGGTCGTGCTGCACCGGGGATCGCGACGGCTGGTGGTGCAGGGTGGCTGACACCGGCACCGCGGTCCACCGTCGCATCATCGCCTCCCGGATCCGCAGCCAGCTCGCCTACCGCACCTCGTTCGCGCTCGACGTCGTCGCGCAGCTGATCGGGCAGAGCATCGAGCTGGTGGCGATCCTCGTCGTGTTCACGCAGGTCACGAGCCTAGGTGGGTTCGACCGCAACGAGGTCGTGCTGATGTACGCCCTCGCCGCCACCGCGTTCGGGATCGCCGACCTGTCCGTCGGCCAGGTCGAGGAGCTGCCGAACCTCATCCGCACCGGGGAGCTCGACGTCCTGCTGCTGCGCCCGCTCGGCACGCTCGCCCAGATCCTGTCCGCCGACGTCGCCCTCAAGCGCCTGGGTAGGGTCGCCGCCGGGCTCGCCGCCCTGGCCTACGCCCTGGCCACCAGCGGGATCGAATGGACGCCCGTGCGGGTGCTCGTCGCGGTGACCGCGCCCCTGACCGGCGCGGTGATCTTCGCGGCGGTCTGGGTGGCGGCCAACACGGTGTCGTTCTGGGTGGTCGACGGCCGGGAGGTCGCCAACTCCGTCACCTACGGCTCGAACTTCGCCACCTCCTACCCGATCACCGTGTACGGGCCGTGGCTGCGCCGGATCCTGTGCTTCGCGGTGCCCGGCGCGTTCGTCGCCTACTTCCCGGCGCTCGCGCTGCTGGGCCGGCCGGATCCGCTCGGGTTCCCGGTGGCGCTGCAGTACGCCTCGCCGCTCGTCGCCGCGCTCGCGGTGGGCGGGGCGGCACTCGTCTGGCGGACCGGGGTCCGCCGCTACCAGGGAACGGGATCATGATCATCCGCACAGAGGGGCTCGGCCGGGAGTTCCGCGTGCGCCGCGCCCGGATCACCGCCGTCGCCGACGTGACGCTCGACGTCGCCCGCGGGGAGGCCGTCGGCTTCCTCGGACCCAACGGCGCGGGCAAGTCGACGACGATCAAGATGCTGACCGGCGTGCTGGTGCCCAGCTCGGGGACCGCGCGGGTGTGCGGGCTCGACCCGGTGCGTGAGCGGAAGGCGCTGGCGCGGCGGATCGGCGTGGTGTTCGGACAGCGCAGCCAGCTGTGGTGGGACCTGCCGCTCGCCGAGAGCTTCGCGCTGCACGGCGCGATCCACCGCGTGCCGGCCGCGCAGCACCGGGAACGGCTCGACGAGTGCGTCGAGCTGCTCGACATGGCCGCGTTCCTCGGCACGCCGGTCCGCCAGCTCTCGCTCGGGCAGCGGATGCGCGGCGAGGTCACGGCCGCCCTGTTGCACTCCCCCGAGCTCCTCGTCCTCGACGAGCCGACGATCGGTCTCGACCTCGCCAGCAAGGAGCGGCTGCGCACGTTCCTGTCCGCGGTGAACGCCCGCGGCGACGTGACGCTGCTGCTCACCACGCACGACCTGCCCGACGTCGAGCGGCTGTGCCGGCGCGTCGTCGTCATCGACCGGGGGCGCGTCCTCGTCGACGACGACCTCACGACGCTGCGGCGCCGCTTCGCCGGGCACCGCACGCTGGTCGTCGAGCTGGTGGAACCCGCGGGTCCGCTGCAGGGGCTGGCCGGGGTCGTCGGCGTCGCCGTCGAGGCGCAGGGGCTGCGCCAGCGCCTGGAGTTCACCGACGCCACCACGGCGGCGGCGCTGATCGCCGAGGTGGCGCGCCGGGTGGAGCTCCGCGACGTCACCGTGGACGAGCCGTCGATCGAGGACCTGGTGCGGACGCTGTACGCCTCGTGACAGGTGTCATCGATCCCCGTGATCGTCGGGACTGCCGCGGGCCGCCCCCGGGTCGCGATGCTCGGACCATGATCCGATCTGCGCGCCTCGCCGCCGCCGTGGCCGGGCTGTTCGCCCTGACGGCCTGTGCCGCCCCGGCGTCCGGCTCCCCCGGGTCCGATGCCACCGCCCCGCAGCTGCGGTGGTCCGACTGCGCCTCCGACGCCGCACTGGACTGCGCGACCCTCACCGTGCCGGTCGACCGCGCCGAGCCCGACGGCCCGACGTTCGCGCTGCCCGTCGTCCGGATCCCGGCCGGTGACCCCGCGAACCGGATCGGCTCGCTCGTCCTGCACCGCGGCGGTCCCGGCTACAGCGTCGTCGACTACGTCACCGGCATCCGCGCGGGCGCCGTCCCTGATCCCCTGACACCCGAGGTCTACGCCCGCTACGACGTGATCGCGCTCGACCAGCGCGGCGCGGGCGGGTCGCAGCCCGCGATGGCGTGCGCCGACGCGGCCCCCGAGATCCCCTCGATCCCCGTCGACGACGCCGAGCGCGACGCCCGCCTCGCCGCCGACGCCGCGTACGCGCGGTCCTGCGTCGCGAACTCCGGCGAGATCATGGACCACCTCTCCACCGACGAGGCCGCCCGCGACATGGACGCGCTGCGCGGCGCGCTGGGCGAGGAGCGGCTGAGCTTCGTCGGGCAGTCCTACGGCACGTTCCTCGGCACGGTGTACGCCAACCTGTTCCCCGAGCACGTCGGCCGGTTCGTCCTGGACAGCGTCGTGGACCCGGCCCAGATCACCGGCGACGAGCCGCTGCGCAGCACCCGCCTGGGCAGCGACGTGTCGACCGCCGCGACGATGCAGGAGTTCCTACGGCTGTGCGCGGCGGGCGGCGAGCGCTGCCTGTTCGGCGCGGGCGACCCGGCCGGTGCGTGGGACCGCCTCACCACGGCACTGCGCGAGGCCCCCGTGCAGCTCACCGCGCCCGACGGGCGCACCGTGCGGCTCGGGTACTCCGAGGTGGTGTCGTGGGCCGGCAACTGGCTCTACCAGCCGAGCCTGTGGGAGCAGCCCGTCGCGGGCGCCTCGTTCCTGGCCCTCGCCGAGCAGGCTCTGGCCGACCCCACCGGTGAGGCGGGCGTCACGACGGCCCAGGTCCTGATCAGCCTGCGCGACGACGCCGACCTCATCGCCGCGCCCTACGCCGGCCCGCTCAACGCCACCGCGTTCGGCGTCAACTGCGCGGAGAACGCCTCCCCCGACGGCCCCGACGCGTTCACAGCCGCGGCCGCCGGGCGCGACACCGCCGTGCCGCACTTCGGGGCGCTGCGGGCGTGGGGCGACAGCGTGTGCGCGCAGTGGCCGGTCACCGTCGAGGGCTACCGCGGCCCGTGGGCCGCGCCGACCGACGAGCCGGTGCTGATCGTCAACAGCCGGTTCGACCCGGCCACCCCGCTCGCCGCGGCACAGCGCCTGCACGACCTGGTGCCGAACAGCGCGCTGCTGGTGCACGAGGGCGTCGGGCACGTGGCCGCGCAGCAGTCGACGTGCGTGGTGCAGGCGGTGGGCACCTACCTGACCGAAGGAACGGTTCCGGTCCAGGGCGCGACCTGCTCCCCGGACCGGGTGCCCTTCAGCTGAGCTGGCCCGTCGAGGCGACCCCGGGGATCGCCCCGCCCCGGAACGCCTCGACGAACAGGGCGTGGTCCTCGCGGACCCGGGCGGCGTAGGAGTGGGCGAACTCGACGACCCAGTCGGCGAACTCCTCCTCCCGCCCGTCGAGGACGGCCAGGATCGCGTCCTCGGTCTGGAACGGGACCAGCGTGTGGTCGGCGTCGGAGTCGGCGACGCAGTGCACCTTCGCCGTCGCCCGGCCCAGGTAGCCCACGACGGGCAGGATCTCGTCGGGCTCGGTGAGGTTGCTCCAGTCGAGGTCGTTCTCATACGGCGAGACCTCGCTGACGACGAACCCGACGCCGTCGAGGTCGGTCCAGCCCAGCAGGCGGTCGGCGTGGGCCTGCAGCGCGCGCTGTGAGACCGCGGTGCGGTGCCCGTGGTGCCGGAACGCCGCCGCGATCTCCGGATCGGTCACCACCCGCGACGGCGCCGCGACGTTGCCCTGCTTCATCGACACGACGACGTCGTTGTCGAGCGCCTCGTTGAGCCCCTCGATCAGCACGGTGTAGGCGGGGAGCCCGGCGCTGCCGATCCCGAACCCGGAGCGGCCGATCACGTCCTTCACCGTGTAGGCGACGCCGCGGAAGCGCTTGGACTCCGGGATCGAGTCGAGGTAGCGGCCGAACGCGTCGACCACCTTCGCCCGCTCGTCGTCGTCGAGGCGGCGCACGCCGGGCCCGTCGCGCAGGATCCGGTCGAAGCCCTCCTCCTCGGTGATGCCGTCGAGCAGCTCCACCCGGGTGCGCAGCCGGGCGAGCTGCAGCACCTGGTGGATCGCCCCCTCGGCGGTGCGCAGGTTCAGCGCGAAGCTCCGGTCGTCGTCGGAGTCGACGAACGTGCGCACCTGGTCGACGTAGCCGCGCACGAAGCCCCGGACGAGCTCGGTGATGTCGTCGTCGGAGATCGCCTTGCGCCAGCCCATCAGCGCCATGCTCGCCGCGAACCGCAGCACGTCCCAGGTGAAGTGCCCGACGTAGGCCTCGTCGAAGTCGTTGACGTCGAAGATCAGGACGCCGTCGCCGTCCATGTAGGTGCCGAAGTTCTCCGCGTGCAGGTCGCCCTGGATCCACACCCGGCTCGTCTGCTCGTTCGCCCACGGGTCGTCCTGCTCGGCGACGTCGGCGTAGAACAGGCACGCGCTGCCGCGGTAGAACGCGAACGGGTCGGCGGCCATCTTGCGGAACTTCGTCCGGAACGCGGCGGGGTTCGCGGCCATGAGGTCGTCGAAGGCGTCGACCAGCGTGTCGACGATGCGCGCCGAACGGGTGTCGGAGGCGTCGGTCATGCGCCGAACGTAGCGGGTGGAGCCCCGTCGGGGAGAGGCACGCGCAGAACCCGCAGCTGCATCGCGAGCAGCGCGTAGTAGCCGACGACGGTGGTGAGCTCGACGGCGCCGGCCTCACCCAGCGCGTCGACGGTACGGGTCCAGGCGTCGTCGGTGAGGTCGCCGGTGGCGAGCAGCTCCGCCGTCGCGTCCAGGGCCGCCCGCTCGACGGGATCCCCGGTGTCGAGGGTGGCGCCCAGCGCGGCCGCGACCGGGGCGTGCGCGTGCCACTCGTAGCCGCTGCGGTGGTGCGCCGCGACGCGCAGGATCACCAGCTCGCGGACCCGGTCGGGCAGGACGCCGTCGTAGCGCAGGGCGGCGCCGAGCGCCTGCAGGGCCGTGCCGGACCGGGGCGCGCGGAGCATCGCGTCGAACGGGCCGTGCAGGGTGCCGTCGGGCGCGATCTCGACCCGTCCGGCCGGGGTCGCGAGGCTCTCACGCAGCGTCCGCTGCTCCTCGTCGAGGTCGGCGGGGAGCAGCGGCGACAGACGCCGCTCAGGCGAGGGTGAGCTGGCCACGGGTGATGGTGATCGCGAGCAGGATCAGCACGACGCCCGGCACGACGTAACAGACGACGTCGAGGACGCGGCTGCGGATCGCGAGCAGCCCGACCTCGTCCTGCGGGAGCGCCACCCGCAGCGTCGCGGCGACGAGCAGGGCACCGCCGAGCAGCACCCCGCCCTGGCGCCAGTGCTCCATGAGCACGCGCACCATCCCGGCGGCGGCGATCAGCAGCACGAGCCCCGTCGGGGCCCACACCGGCAGGCGGGTGCGCACGCTCAGCCCCGACCCGCCGCCTTCTCGGCCGCCTCCACGACGTTGGTCAGCAGCATCCCGCGCGTCATCGGGCCGACGCCGCCGGGCATCGGCGCGAGCAGGCCCGCGACCTCGGCCACCTCGGGGTCGACGTCGCCGACCAGGCCCAGCTCGGTGCGCGTGACGCCGACGTCGAGGACGGTGGCGCCCGGGGCCACCATGTCGGCGGTGATCAGCCCCTGCACACCGGCGGCGGCGACCACGATGTCGGCCCGGCGCACCTCGGCGGCCAGGTCGCGGGTGCCGGTGTGGCACAGCGTGACCGTGGCGTTCTCCGCGCGTCGGGTGAGCAGCAGGCCCAGCGGGCGCCCGACCGTGACCCCGCGCCCGACGACGGTGACCCGCTTGCCCGGCAGCTCCACGCCGTAGCGCGCGCACAGCTCGACGATCCCGCGCGGCGTGCACGGCAGCGGCCCCGGCTCGCCGAGCACCAGCCGTCCGAGGTTGACCGGGTGCAGGCCGTCGGCGTCCTTGTCGGGGTCGACGCGCTCGAGCGCCGCACCGGCGTCGAGCCCGCGGGGCAGCGGCAGCTGCACGATGAAGCCGGTGCACGCCGGGTCGGCGTTCAGCTCGTCGATGACGGCCTCGACCTGGGCCTGTGTGGCGTCGGCCGGCAGCTCCCGCTGGAACGAGGTGATCCCGACCTGCGCGCAGTCGCGGTGCTTGCCGCGTACGTAGGAGTGGGAGCCGGGGTCGTCACCGACGAGCACCGTGCCGAGCCCGGGGGTGGCCCCCGCGGCCGTCAGCTTCTCGACGCGGCCGCGCAGCTCGTCGAGGATCGAGGCCAGGGTCGCTTTGCCGTCCATCAGTCTCGCCGTCACGTCTGCATCCTTCCAGACGACCGGCCGTCATGATCTCGGCACGGTCACGGTGTCTCATTCCGGTACAGGTCCACTTCTGGCCTATCGGGCAGGTGTCTAATCCTTGTGACGACGCGCACAATCGGCGCCGTGACCGGCAGAGACGCCGGACGAGCCACCGACGAGAGGCATGGTCCATGAGTGTGGAGAGCGACGTCCAGTCCGGAGCGCACGCCGCCGCAGCGCCGGCCCCAGTAGCCCCAGCCGGTAACCCGGCCCTGCTGGGTCTTGCAACGTTCCTGCCCGGCGCCCTGTCCCTCGGCCTCTGGTTGGTCGGCTACCTGCCCGCCGGTGACGTCGGCGGCATCATCCCCGCGCTGGTCTTCTCGAACGGCCTGTTCCTGATGATCGCGAGCATCTGGGCCGCCCGGATCGGGGGCAGCGCGGTCGCCGGCATCTTCGGCACGTTCTCCGCATTCTGGATCAGCCTGGGCATCCTGCTCGCGGCCGTCACCAACGGCTGGTTCGCGCTCACCGCGACGAGCACCCCGCTGCCGACCTTCCTGCTGTCGTGGCTGATCGTCTTCGTCGCGCTGACGCTGGCGACGCTGCGGCTCCCGCTGGCCTTCTCGGCCGGCTTCGTGTTCGTCTGTGTCGCGGTGGCCCTCGTGCTCGCCAACGCGCTGACCGGCGCGGCGATCTTCAACACCCTGGCCGGGGTGAGCGTGTTCATCTTCTGCGCGATCTTCGCCTACGTGTGGATCGACGGCATGGGCCAGGAGCTCGGCGGGCCGGCGATGTCGCTGGGCAGCCCGATCCAGAAGTAGCAGCCCCTCGCGAAGTACCAGTACCCGCTCGACCCCGGAGGCCCCGCCGCACACACCGTGCGGCGGGGCCTCCGTTCGTGTCCCGGCCGGGTCACCGGAAGTCGCGGCTCTTCACCGCCACCGCCAGGTCGAGGCGCTGCAACCGGTCGGCGACGAGGTTGAGCACCCCCTCCTCGCTGCGCTCCAGCCGCCCGCGCACCAGCAGCGCGGCACTGCCGACGGCCACCGTGCGGTAGCGCGCCCACAGCCCCTCCGAGCAGGTGACGTTGAGCATCCCGCTCTCGTCCTCCAGGTTGAGGAACGTGACGCCCTTCGCGGTGGCCGGGCGCTGCCGGTGCGTGACGGCCCCGCCGACCAGCACGCGGGGCGGACGCCGCTCCGGGTCGGTCGGGGCGTCGAGCGCGGCGAGCCGGTCGATGCGCAGCGCGCCGAGCCGGTCGAGCCGCTCGCGCACGTGCTGCAGCGGGTGACTGTCCGGGGAGACGCCGGTGGCCCAGACGTCGGCGACGGTGAGCTCGACGTCGGTCATGCCGGGCAGCGCGGGCGCGTCGAGACCCACCGCGGTGCCCGGGAGCTGGTCCGGGCGCACCGACGCGACCACACCGGCCGCCCACAGCGCGGAGCGCCGATCGACTCCGAAGCACCCGAACGCCCCCGCCGTCGCCAGTGCCTCGGCCTGCGGCACGGTGAGCCGGACGCGGCGGGAGAGGTCGGCGAGGTCGCGGAAGGGGCCGCGCAGGCCGCGCTCGGCGTCGATCAGCTCGGCGAGGTCGGGCCCGATCCCGCGGATCTCCGCGGTGCCCAGCCGGATCGCGAACCCGCCGTCGCTGAGCGGGTCGGGCTGCAGCAGCGCCTCGGACCGGCCGTGGTTGACGTCCGGGCCGCGGGCGAGCACGCCGTGCCGGCGGGCGTCGGCCACCAGCGACTGCGGTGAGTAGAACCCCATCGGCTGGGAGTTGAGCAACGCCGCGCAGAACGCCGCCGGGTGGTACCGCTTGAACCAGGCGCTGTAGTAGACCAGCGACGCGAAGCTGATCGAGTGACTCTCCGGGAAGCCGAAGTTGGCGAAGGCCAGCATCTTGGCGAAGATCCCGTCCGCGATCTCCCCGGTGATCCCGTTGGCCGCCATCCCGTCGAAGAACCGCGCGCGCAGTTTCTCCATCTTCTCCGTCGACCGCTTGGAGCCCATCGCGCGCCGCAGCTCGTCGGCGTCGCCCGGGGTGAAGCCGGCGACGTCGACCGCGACCTGCATGAGCTGCTCCTGGAACAGCGGCACGCCCAGGGTCTTGTCGAGCGCGTTCTCGAGCAGCGGGTGGTCGTGGCGCCACTCCGCGCCGTTGCGGCGGGCGATGTAGGGGTGCACCGAGCCGCCCTGGATGGGGCCGGGGCGGATCAGCGCGATCTCGACGACCAGGTCGTAGAACGTGCGCGGCTTGAGCCGGGGCAGCGTGGCCATCTGCGCGCGGGACTCCACCTGGAACACCCCGACGGAGTCGGCGCGACACAGCATCTCGTAGACGCCCGCGTCGGTGGGCTGCAGCTCGTGCAGCTCGATCTTCTCCCCCGTGTGCTCGGCGACGAGGTCGATCATCAGGTGCAGCGCGGTGAGCATGCCCAGCCCGAGCAGGTCGAACTTGACGAGCCCGGCGTACGCGCAGTCGTCCTTGTCCCACTGCACCACGGTGCGGCCCTCCATCCGCGCCCACTCGACGGGCACCACCTCCGCCACCGGCCGGTCGCAGATGACCATGCCGCCGGAGTGGATGCCGAGGTGGCGGGGGAAGCCGATCAGCTGCCCGGCCAGCTCGGCGACCTGGTCGGGCATGCCCTCGACGACCGGCGCGCCGTTCCAGCGCTCGATCCGCTTGCTCCACGCGTCCTGCTGACCCGGTGAGAACCCCAGCGCACCCGCCATGTCGCGGACCGCCGACCGCGGCCGGTAGGTGATCACGTTGGCCACCTGCGCCGCGCACCACCGCCCGTGCGTGGCGTAGACGTACTGGATGACCTCCTCGCGGCGCCCGGACTCGATGTCGAGGTCGATGTCGGGGTAGCCCTCGCGCGCCGGGGACAGGAACCGCTCGAACAGCAGCCCCATCGCCACCGCGTCGACGTTCGTGATGCCCAGTGCGAAGCAGACCGCGGAGTTGGCCGCCGACCCCCGCCCCTGGCAGAGGATGTCGGCGCGACGGCAGAACTGCACGATGTCGTGGACGATCAGGAAGTAGCCGGGGAAGTTCTTGGCCTGGATGATCTCCAGTTCCTTCTCCACCGTGGCGACGGCCCGGGGGTACTCGGCGTGGCTGCCGTAGCGCCGCGCCACCCCGCGCCAGGTGAGCTGCCGCAGCCAGCTCGTCTCCGTCTCCCCCGGCGGCACCGGGAAGGGCGGCAGGTCCGGGGCCACCAGCCGGATCGAGAACGCGCACGCCCGCCCGAACTCCGCCGCCCGCCCGACCGCGCCCGGGTACCGCGTCTCGAACCGGGCCGCCATCTCCGCCCCCGAACGCAGGTGGGCGGTGCCGGCAGGGGGCAGCCAGCCGTCGATCTCGTCGAGGCTGCGCCGGGAGCGCACCGCGGCCAGCGCCGTGGCCAGCGGGAACCGGTCGGGCGTGGCGTAGTGGGCGGCCGTCGAGGCGATCGTGGGCAGGCCGGCGTCGCGGGCCAGGGCGGCGAGGGCGTCGTTGCGTTCGGAGTCGGTGGGCAGGCCCTGGTGGGTGAGCTCGACGGCGACCCCGTCCGCCCCGAACCACCCGGTGAGCCGGCGGAGCTCCTTCGCCGGATCACCGCCGGTCTCCAGCGCACGCCGCACCGCGCCCTTGCGGCAGCCGGTCAGCGCGATCACGTGGCCCGCGGTCTCGGCCACGACCTCGTCGAGGTCGTAGACCGGGCGCCCCTTCTCCTCCCCCCGCAGCTGCGCCGCGCTGACCGAGCGGCACAGCGCGGCGTAGCCCTCGGGGTCGCGGGCGAGCAGCAGCAGGTGCCCGCCTTCGGGGTCGGCCACGCCGTTCTGCGGGGCGGACAGGCCCAGACTCAGCTCCGTGCCGAACACCGTCGGCATCCCCACCTCGGCCGCGGCCTCGGCGAAGCGGACCACGCCGTACATACCGTCGTGGTCGGTGAGTGCGAGCGCGTCGAGGCCCAGGCGCGCCGCCTGCTCCACCAGCTCCTCGGGGTGGCTCGCGCCGTCGAGGAAGCTGAAGTTGGAGTGGCAGTGCAGCTCGGCGAACGGGACGCGCACCTCCGGCCGCTCCAGGTCGGGCGACTCGTACGGGCCGCGCTTGCGCGACCACGCCGGTGAGTCGCCTCCGTCGACCTCCGGCCCGCCGGTGAGAGTCGATCCGTCGCGCGTACGCCCGGACAGCGCCGCCTCCAGCACCGACCACGGGACGTCCGGGTTGTTCCAGCCCATGCCGTCCAGTCGAACACATGTTCGAGATCAGCTCAACGTCACGCCCCCCACCCCCGCGAGTTTGCCGACACCGCTCCGCGAGTTTGCCGACGCCGCCCGGCGAGTTGTCCTACGCCGCCCGGCGAGTTGTCCTACGGCGCCCGCACCGGAGCCGGGAGGTGCGGCTCGATCGCCCGCAGCAACGCCGCCTTCGGCCGGGCGCCGACGACCTGCGCCACCACGACACCGTCGACGTAGAGGTTCAGCGTCGGCATGCCCATGACCCCGGCGGCGCGGGCGGTCAGCGGGTTCGCGTCGACGTCGAGCTGCGCGACGACGAGCCGACCCTCCAGCTCGGCGGCGATCTCGCGGAGCACCGGCTTGATCATCCGGCAGGGCGGGCACCAGTCGGCGGTGAAGTCCACGAGCACGGGGTGCGACGACCGCAGCACCAGCTCGTCGAACGTCGGATCGGTCAGGACGATCATCGGGTTCCCTCCGGGAGGTCGAGCGCGCACCGCGGTTCGGGGGCGCGGGCCGCCAGTGCGGCGTTCAGCTGCGTGCGCAGCTCCGCGCGGACGTCGTGCAGCCGGGCGAGGTAGGCGTCGACCTCGTCGAGCTTGGCCCGGTACACCGCGATCGAGTCCGGGCAGCTCCCGCCGGTGGCGTGCCCGGCGCGCAGGCACTCCACGAACGGGCGGGTCTCCTCCAGCGCGAACCCGAGCCCGACGAGCGCCCGGATCTCGGTGACGGCCCGCGCGTCGGCGTCGTCGTAGCGGCGGTGGCCGTGGCCGTCGCGCCGCGCGGGCAGCAGGCCGAGCGACTCGTAGTGGCGCAGCGTGCGGGTGCTGACGCCGACGCGCCGCCCCAGCTCCCCGATCCGCATGACGGCGACGCTAGACCCGTACGTCGACGTCAAGGCCAGCCCGGAGTTCCGCGTAGGCCCATGCGGCGAGCGTCGTGGGGGTGGTCGTGGTGGCGTCGCGGGGCTGCTCGGGCACGAACCCGTCGCGCATACCGGTCGACATCCCCATGATCGACTCCACCTGCGCCACCCCCCGCCCCGCGCCGCGCAGCATCCCGCGCATCTCCTCGTCGGGGATGCGTTCGGCGCGCAGCGGACGGCCGGTCGCCCGCGCGACGACGGCGGCCGCCTGCTCCCAGCTCAGGTCCTCGGGCCCGTGCACCGCCTGGACCCGCCGGCCGGTCCAGCCCGCGAGCAGGCGGTGCACGGCGACCTCCGCGATGTCGCGCGGTGCGACCCAGGGCATCTGCCGGTCGACCGGCAGCACCACCGGGACGACGTCGGACAGGGGTTGCAGGAGCAGGTTGGTGAAGAAGTAGCCGCAGCGCAGGTGCAGCACCGGGGCGCCGGTGGCGTCGAGCAGTTCCTCGGTGCGGGCGAGCCCGTCGATCTCCCCGACGCCGTGCCTCAGCTCGGCGCCGACGCTGCTCTGGAACACCGTGCGGACGATGCCGTTCTCGGTGACGGCGCGGGCGGCGTGCGCACCGAGGCGGGCGTGGTGGGCGACCGGGTCCCCGTCCGGACCGGCCGGGTTCACCCAGAACAGGGCATCGACCCCGGCCGTGGCGGCGGCGACCGCGTCGGCGTCGTCGAGGTCGACCCGGACAGCGACGACGTGGTCACGCACGGCCTCGGGCAGGCGCGCGGGATCGCGCAGCAGCGCGACCGGACGCAGGCCGGCGCGCACCAGCATCGCGACGACGTGCCGGCCGACGTTCCCGGTGGGTGTGGTGACGGCGATCCTCATGACCCCACGCTGGCAGCGGTCCCTGACAACCCCCGTCAGGCACCTCAGTCGTAGACGCCGACGACCCACCACCTCCCGCCGCGGTGGGCCAGCAGCAGCGCCGTGCCGTCGTCGAGGGCGATCTGCATCCGGCTGACGGGCTCGGCGCCCGCCCACCAGCGCTGCTCCAGCGGCCACGGACCGCCCCACCCCCGCACCTCGCGCACCGGGCCACCGTCGACCGCGACCCGGTGCGGCGCCGCGGTGAGCCGGTCGGGGTCGGCGAGCCCGACCGGGGCGCCGTCGACGTCGACGGGCTCGGCCGGCAGCGGCTCGACGGGCACCGTCGCCGGGGACGGGGCCGGCACCCGGCCCGGCCACGACGGCGGCGGTTCCGGGACCGCGGAGCGGCCGATCGGCGCCGACCGCGTGACCGCGCGGCGGCGCGCGTTGCTGGGGCGGGGGTGCCCGTCCTCGGGACGGTCGACCGCACTCACCCGCCCGGTGGCGCGCAGCACGTCGTCGGGCCAGCCCGCGGGGGCCCGGCGCGGTCCGCCGTCGCCCGGCCGCTTCCCCCACGACCACGCCCCCAGCTCGGGCCCCTCCTCCCCGGCCGCCCGGACCGGCCCCGCACCCCCTTCCGACCCGGCCCCGTCCACCGACCCGGCCCCATCCACCGACCCGGCCTCCCCGACCCGACCCGGATCGCCGCCCGCCCCGGATCGCCGCCCGGCAGCACGGGCGGCCCGGCGGGCGGACACCCGCGCGCCGGCAGTCGGGGCGGCGGTCTCTCGCTCGTCGCCCCAGGGCACCAGCCGCACCTGCTCGGCGGGATCGCGCCCACCGGCGAGCACCGCGGTGACCACGCCGTCGGGCCCGAGCAGCGCCTGCACCCGCACCATCGCCCGCCCCGCCCGCGCGTCGGCCTCCCCGATCTCGCCCCACAGCCCGAGCTGCAGCGCCCCCGCCGTGACCGTCTCCTCCGGCGTCAGCCGCAGCCACCGCACCGCCCCCGCGTTCCCGCGCGCGAGCCAGGCGTCGAGCTGCCAGCGGACGCGGTCGACGGTGCCGGAGGGGGTGAGCGGCTCGGCGCAGCGCCAGATGCGGTGCAGACGCACGTCGTCGCCCCGGGCGGAGATCCCGAGGCGGGTGCAGGACAGCCCGTGCCCGGCCAGTGCGGCGTGCAGCTGCTCGGCGAGCCCGCGGGCGGCGAACGCGGCGGCGTCGACGCGGTCGACCGGCGGGTCCAGCTCGATCTCGACGGCCAGTTCCTCGGGCGGGCGGCGGCGCAGCGGCGGGCGTGGGTCGAGGCCGCGGGCCAGGCGGTGGGCGAGCACGGCGTCGGCGCCGAACCGGGAGGCGACGTCGTCGGCGTCGAGCGCCCCGAACGCGCCGAGGCTGCGCAGGCCGAGGCGGCGCAGGAGATCGACGAGATCGGCGCGCCCGGCGTCGGGCTCGCGGTCGAGCTCCTCGACGCCGAGCGGGGCAAGGAACGGCGGCGTGTCGCCCGGGCCCACCGCGAGCCCGCGCCGGGCCGCGAGCACGGCGGCGAACAGCCCGTCGGCCACCCCGACCTGGCACTCGACGCCCGTGCGCGCGGCCACCTGGTCGACCAGCCGCTCCGCCGCGGCCTGCTCCCCGCCGAACCAGCCGACCGGCCCCTGCGCCGGCATCGCCAGCAGCCCCGGCCGGACGATCTCGACGCCCGGTGCCAGCTCCTCCACCGCGACGACGACGGGTTCGAACGCGCGCGCGTCGCGGTCGGGGTCGCGGGCCAGCACCACCAGTTCGGGGCAGCGGGACTGGGCCTCGCGACGTCCCAACCCGCGTCGGACCCCGTGCGCGCGGGCGACCGCCGAGCAGGCCAGCACCCGGTTGGCGGCCACCACCGCCGCGGGCCGGTGCGGCGCCACCCCCTCCGCGCGGGCGGCCGCGACGACCGGCCAGTCCGGCGACCACAGCGCGAGCACCCGCACCGGCGCGCTCATGATCGCCGGGAGTGGTGCGGAGGGTTCACGGGCGACACCTGTGGGCCGCCCCTGGCGATCATGAGCGGCAACCTTCCCGGATCCGCCCGCACACCCGGTCCCACCGCGCACCTCCCAGCGCCGCGCGCACCCTCGACCATGCGCGGAGCGACGGAAGGTGCGCGAGAGCCCTCATCCCGCCACCGCGGCGACCGGCGCCGGCACGACCATCTCGGGCGCGCCGCCCATGCCTCCACCGTCGGCCGGCAGCAGCAGCCGCCCACCCCTCCCCGGACCGAGCCCCTTCCCCCGCAGTTCCACCCGGAGCCGCCGCGCGCACAGCCGCCCGGCCCCGGTCCCCAGACCCTGCCACTGGGCGTCGGCGCAGCTCAGCTCGACGTCGGCACCCGGCCACTGCCCCAGCGCGACCAGCACCGCACCCCGCTGGCGGGCCCGGGCGACGAGCCGCTGCCGGTCGCCCGCGCGCACCCCACCTCCCGCCACCGCGACGACGTCCATCCCGTCGAGCAGGGCCACCGTGACGGCGAGCAGGTCGCGACCCGGCCGCGGCACCAGTGCCAGTCGGTCGAGCCGCACGCCCGCCTCGGACGCGGCGACCAGCCCGAGCTCCGGACGTCCGACGACCCCCACCCACGCCCCCTCCGCCGACGCCTCGGCGACCAGCGCCAACAGCAGCGAGGTGGACCCCGGACCGCCCAGCACCGACACCGCGGACCCCCGACGCAACCCGCCGGCCGGCAGCAACCGGGCCAACGGGCCGGACACCGGCAGTACGCGCCCGTCGGCCTCGGGACCCGCGACGGGCCGGACGCCGGCGGCCCGGTCCTCCAGGCCGCGCAGCACCCCGCGGGCCAGCTCCAACCGGCTCGCGGCGTCGGCCCGGGGAGGATCCCCGGGCATGCGTCGGACAGCGGCCTCGGCCACGACATGCCTCCCCGTCACGATGTAGCGGAACTCGCGCCGGGGGGAAGTCGGCGTGCTCGAACGTCTGTTCGAACAGTATCGAGAGATCGCACCTACTTCAAGTCCGGGTAGCGCACGCACGACGTAAGAACAAGTCTGGGAGTAGACCGAACAGCCGTACACAATGGACTGCATGGTTCAACGGGTCACGGCTCTCGTACCCGCGCACGACGAGGAACGCAGTCTGCCGGACACCCTCGCCTCGCTGCGGGCCCAGACCCCGCCACCCGACCGGGTCATCGTGATCGCCGACCGCTGCACCGACCGCACCGCCGCCGTGGCCGCCGCGGCGGGCGTCGAGGTCGTCACCACCGTCGACAACACCGACCGCAAGGCCGGCGCGCTCGACCAGGCCCTCGGGCCCCTGCTCCCGGTGACGACCGACGACGACCTCGTCCTGGTCGTCGACGCCGACTCCGCCCTGGTCCCCGGGTTCCTCGCCGCCGCCGTCACCCGACTGGCCGACGACCCCGGGATCGGGGCGGTCGGCGGGGTGTTCACCGGCCGCGACGGCGGCGGGCTCGTCGGCGCACTGCAGCGCAACGAGTACGCGCGCTACGCCCGCGAGGTCGGCCGCCGCCGGGGCGAGGCCCGGGTGCTCACCGGCACCGCGACCCTGTTCCGCACCCGGGTCCTGCGCGAGGTCGCCGACGCCCGCGGCCGGACGCTGCCGGGCCGCCCGGGCGCTGTGTACGACCCCGCCGCCCTCACCGAGGACAACGAGATCACCCTCGCGATCCGCACGCTCGGGCACCGCACCGTGTCGCCGCGCGAGTGCGTCGTCGTCACCGAGGTGATGACGACCTGGTCCGATCTGTGGCGCCAACGGCTGCGCTGGCAGCGCGGCGCGCTGGAGAACCTGCGCGCCTACGGGCTCACCCGCGTCACCGCGCCGTACGCCCTGCGACAGGCCGCGATGTACGCCGGGATCGTCGCCGTCGCGCTGTTCCTGCTGGCCACGACCCTGTTCGCGGCGCGCGGTGATCTGGGTCCGCCGCGCGGCCCGTGGCTCGTGATCACCGTGCTGTTCGTCGTCGAGCGGGTGGTGACGGTCCGCCGCCGCGGGGTGTGGGCGATGCTGCTCGCCGCGCCGGTCGTCGTCGAGTTCGGCTACGACCTGGTGCAGCAGGCCGTGTTCCTGCGCGCGGCCGTCGACCTGCTCGCCCGCCGTGCCGCGGGCTGGCACCACGGCGTCGCCCCGGTCCCGGCCGAGGCCTGAGCGTGTACGGCAAACTCGGCTCCACCGCGTTCCTCGCGCTCCCCGCCGGCGCGCTCGCGACCGACGGGCTCGGCACGCTCTGGTACGCCGTCGCCGCGTGCACGCTGCTGGCCGCGGGGTTCGCCGCGGTGCGCCTGATCCCCCGCCGGGAGCGCTGACCCGTCATCGAGCCGTCCGGTGCAGGGATGTCCGGTGCTCCGCGGTCAGGTCACGCGGCCGGACGCCGGTGACCGGGTCGGCCCGCCCGACGAGGTGCCGGGTCGGTGCCCCGGGTGTGACGAGTGCGGCGATGCGCCGGGTGAGGCGCTCGTCGACGAGGTGGTTCTGGCCGAGCTCGTGGCGGCCACCGGACGGGTGGGACCGGGACATGGGGTACCTGCTCCGCGTCGATCGGGAAGGGGATTCCGGATCGGACGTCGGGCACGGCGGAGGCCCGTGCGAGCGGGCGGATCAGCGGTGCGACGTCCGGGGGACGCGGCGCAGCCGTGTCGAGGCGCAACCCGTACCGACGACCCTAGGTGTTCTGTCCCGTGAGGTTGGGGACTCGGGTGGCGGGTGGGCCGCCGATCGCGGTGTGTCCGCGGTGATGGTTGTAGTAGTGCAGCCAGTCGGGCAAGGCGGCTCGTCGGGCGGTCTCGGTGCGGTAGGGCTGGGCGTAGGCCCATTCGTCGAGCAGGGTGCGGTTGAACCGCTCGACCTTGCCGTTGGTTTGGGGCCGGTAGGGGCGGGTCCGTTTGTGGACGGTGTCGGTGTTGTGCAGGGCTTGGGCGAAGTCGCGGGAGCGGTAGCAGGACCCGTTGTCGGTCAGGACGCGGGCGATGTTCTCGATGCCTTGTGCGTGGAACCAGGCCGCGGCGCGGGCCCAGAACTGTGCCGCGGTGGTCTTGCGCTCGTCGGGCAGGATCTCGGTGTAGGCCAGGCGTGAGTGGTCGTCCAGGGCGTTGTGCAGGTAGCTGTAGCCGATCTTTCGGCTACCTCTGTTGCGGCGGCCAGCGGCGCGGCCGAGGGTCTTGTGGCCGCCGCCGTCGGGGATGTTGCCCAGCTTCTTGATGTCGACGTGGACCAGGTCACCAGGCTGTTTGTGTTCGTAGCGGCGGACGGTCTGGCCGGTGGTGCGGTCGAGGTGGGCCAGACGGGCCATGCCGAAGCGGGTCAGGACCCGGTGCACGGTGGAGGAGGCGATGCCGAGCAGGAACCCGATCCGGGCCGGTCCCCAGCGGCGCAGGACCCGGACTTTGATGATGCGTCGCTCGGTGCGGGTCGGGGTTTGGTTCGGGCTGTGGTGCGGGCGGGAGGAACGGTCGACCATCCCGGCTGGGCCTTCGGTGCGGTAGCGGCTTGACCAACGCTTCGCGGTGCCGACTGAGACCTGGAACCGTTCCGCGGCGCGGCGCAGTGGCCACCCGTCCTCGACGACGCAGCGGGCGAGGCGGAGCCGGCCGGTCTCGGACAGCGGGGCGTTACGGTGGAGCACGAGGGCCTCCTTGGGTCGGGTGCAGATGTCGCTATCCACACCGGACCTGGAGGCCCTCCCTTACGCCAAGATCATCTGTCGCGTGTCGTTCTCAACCTCTGTGGGCAGTACACCTAGGGCGGCCGCCACCGGTTAACCGCGGCGCGCCAGCACGACGATCATGGGTAGGTCGATCGCCGTCATTGTGGGGGCCGCGGCGCTGGTCTGCACCGCCTGCTCCACGCCCACGGTCGCCGGGCGCCGGCGGCCGCAGCCACGCCGGCCACGTTCGACCCGGTCACCGTCCCGGGCCGCGAGGACGGGTGCGGGGTCGTCGTCGACGTCGCGCTCGCCGACGGTGCGCGGCTCGTCGGGCTGCAGGGGTCCGCCCCGGACACCGGGTTCCCGCGCGCGCTGCTCACCCGCGTCGTGCCCGGGGAGGGGCCGACACCGGTGGAGCCGGTCGAGTCCGCCTACGCCCAGGACGCCGCGTGCGGCGGGCAGACCTGCATCGTCACGTCCGGGGCGGGCGAGCAGTCCGTCGTCGCGGTGGCGGTGCGGGGCGGACCGGACGGCGCGAGGCGGGCGAGCAGGTGATCAGCGGCACCGGCGACCTCGACGGCGACGACTCACCCCGACGTCGCCCTGCGCCGGATCGCGGGCGAGGGCACCCCGACCACCCTGCTCACCGGCCCCTGCCCGACGGCCTGAGACCGGCGACTCACGAGCGGAAGAACAGCGACTCGCGGAGCGAGATCCCGCGAGTCGCTGTTTCCGGACCCGCGAGTCGCTGTTTCCGGACCCGCGAGTCGCTGTTTCCGGACCCGCGAGTCGCTGTTTCCGGACCCGCGAGTCGCTGTTTCCGGACCCGCGAGTCGCTGTGTTCAGTGCGCGAAGTGGCGCGTGCCCGTCAGATAGAGGGTGACGCCCGCGGCCTCCGCGGCTGCCGTGACCTCCGGGTCGCGCACCGAGCCGCCGGGCTGCACGACCGCCCGCACGCCCGCCTCCAGGAGCACCTCGAGCCCGTCCGGGAAGGGGAAGAATGCGTCGGACGCGGCCACCGAGCCCCGGGCCCGGTCGCCGGCGCGGGTCACCGCGAGGCGGGCCGCGTCGACCCGGTTGACCTGCCCCATCCCCACCCCGACGGCCGCGCCGCCCGCGGCGAGCAGGATCGCGTTGGACTTCACCGACCGGCACGCCCGCCAGGCGAACGCGAGATCGGCCAGCACCTCGGGGGATGCGGCGTCTCCGCACGCGAGGGTCCAGGACGCCGGGTCGTCACCGGGCGCGTCGAGGGCGTCGCGCTGCTGCAGCAGCAGCCCGCCGGTGATCGGCCGCAGCTCCGCACCGGTACGCGACGGGGCGGCCGGGAGGCGCAGCACGCGCACGTTCTTCTTGCGGGTCAGCACCTCCACCGCGCCGTCGGCGTAGGACGGGGCCAGGACGACCTCGGTGAAGATCTCCGCCACCTGCTCGGCCATCTCGACCGTGACCTCGACGTTGGCGGCGATCACCCCGCCGAACGCGCTGGTCGGGTCGGTGGCGTGCGCCTTGCGGTGCGCCTCGGCGACGTCGGCGCCGACCGCGATCCCGCACGGGTTCGCGTGCTTGATCACCGCGACGGTCGGGACGTCACCGTGGTCGTGCGCCGCACGCCAGGCCGCGTCGGCGTCGACGAAGTTGTTGTAGGACATCTCCTTGCCGTGCAGCTGCTCGGCCGCGGCGAGGCCGGGGCCGCCGGAGACGTAGAGCGCAGCGGCCTGGTGCGGGTTCTCGCCGTAGCGCAGCGTCGCCGCGCGCTCCCAGCTCGCGCCGACCCAGGACGGGAAGATGCCGCCGTCGGGGTCGGGGGCCAGCACGTTGCCCATCCAGGACGCCACGGCGACGTCGTAGGTGGCGGTGTGCCGGAACGCGTCGGCGGCGAGGAAGCGCCGGTCCTCCAGGGAGAACCCGCCGTCCTTCAGCTGCTCCAGCACCCACTCGTAGCGGGAGGGGTCGACGACGACGGCCACGCTGTCGTGGTTCTTCGCCGACGCGCGGACCATGGCGGGCCCGCCGATGTCGATCTGCTCGACGCACTCGGCCGGGGTCGCGCCCGAGGCGACCGTCTCGGTGAACGGGTAGAGGTTCGACACGAGCAGGTCGAACGGGGCGATCCCCAGCTCGGTGAGCTGCGCGAGGTGCTCGGGCTTGCGGGTGTCGGCGAGCAGGCCGGCGTGCACGCGCGGGTGCAGCGTCTTGACCCGCCCGTCGAGGCACTCCGGGAACCCCGTCAGCTGCTCGACGGGCGTGACCGGCACGCCGGCGTCGGCGATGCGCTGCGCGGTGGAGCCGGTGGACACGATCTCCACCCCGAGCGCGTGCAGCCCGGTGGCCAGTTCCAGCAGGCCCGCCTTGTCGTAGACGCTGATCAGAGCGCGTTTCACGGGCCTTCTCATCGAACGACCTCGCTGCGCTCGGTCGTCCCGCAGCGGGACGTCTCAGCGCAGAGTCGCTGCACTGATGGTTCGCTCGCAAGCTCGCTCACGGAATGGTCACCTCTCGTCCGGTCACGGTGGCCCCGTCTCGGGCCAGCGCGGCGACGGTGCCCACGAGCAACCGCCGCTCCTCGATCTTGATGCGTTCGTGCAGCGTGTCGACGGTGTCGCCGTCCTCGATCGGCACCGCGGCCTGGGCCAGCACCGGTCCGGTGTCCATACCCTCGTCGACGAGGTGGACCGTGGCACCGGTGACCTTCACGCCGTAGGCGAGCGCATCGGCGACCCCGTGGACCCCGGGGAACGACGGCAGCAGCGCGGGGTGCGTGTTGACGACCGGCACGCCGACGCCGGACAGGAAGCCCGGCCCGAGGATCTTCATGAACCCGGCGCTGACGACCAGGTCGGGGCGGTGCGCGACGACGGTCGTCGCGAGTGCGGTGTCCCACGCGGCGCGGTCGGGATGGTCGGCGACGCGCAGGACGAACGTCGGGACGCCTGCGCGCTCGGCGCGGGCGAGACCTTCGATGTCGGCCCGGTCGGCGCCGACGGCGACGACCTGGGTCCCGGCGTCGAGGAGGGCCTGCAGCAGGGTCCCGGACCCGGAGACCAGCACGACGACGCGGGCCGGATCCGGGATCTCGATCCTGCGTGGCGCAGAACTCGGCGACACGGACACGCAGGGGCTCCTCGCGGTTCGGCGGTGATCGGCGGGACCCGCCCAGCCTAGGCGGCGGCGCAGGTCACACCGATGCCGGAGCCCCCCGGCGTCAGCCCGCCGACCCGTCGCCCGACCCGTCGCGGGCCGCGCGCTCGGCGGCCTCCCGGGCCCGTTGGGCCACCAGTTCGCCGACCGTGCGCGGCGCCGGGCCCGTCGCGTCGGACGCCGCCGGGGACGTCGCGGGGGGCCGGGCGCGGTCGGGCACGGCGTTGTCGTCCCGGGCGGTGCCCCGCCCGCCGGTGTCCCCGCGGCGGTCGTCGCGTGCCGCAGCGCTGCGGCCACGGCCGAAGCGTCGGGTCGGCCGGGCCCGGCCGGGCCGTTCCGCGGCACCGGGCTGCTCCGTTCCGGACCGCCCCGCGCCGCGCCGCTCGGTATCGGACCGACCGGTGCCGGACCGACCGGTGCCGGGCTGCTCTTCGTCGGACCGATCCGGATCCGGGCCGGCCCCGGCCGGGGCCGGCTCGACCGTCCCGTCCTCCGTGCGGGCGGCGGTTCCGGACCGCTCGCGGATACCGCGGCGGTCGCGGACGGGGGGGCGCCGGCTGGTGATCCGGTCGACGGCCCGGCTCCGTACGGGGGCCTCGACGGGCGCCGCCTCCTCCGGGTCCGCCGCGGGGGTGACGTCCCGGCGACCCGAGGATCCGACTCCCCCGGCACGTGCCGCCGAAGGTGCGTCCGCCCCGCCCTTCTCCTCGGCCTCTGCGGCATCGGCGGTCGCGGCGTCCGCCACGTCACCGGACCCCACCACCTCGTCGGCCGGCTCGGCATCGACCGGCTGGGCATCGACCGGCTCGGCATCGACCGGCTGGGCATCGACCGGCTCGGCATCGACCGGCTCGGCATCGACCGGCTGGACATCGACCGGCTGGGCGACCCGCGAGCCCGTGACGGACGAATCGGCGACGGAAGAGGCAGCCGATGGGTCGGCGACCGACGGACCAGCCGGCGAGTCAAGGGCCGACGACTCCGGGGCCGGCCCGCCTCCGGCCTCCGAAACGGAGGACTCCGAAACGGAGGACCCCGGAACGGAGGACCCCGCGACGTCACCCGCTGCACCCTCGTCCTGCGACACGTCGCGCGACCCGGTGCCCGCCACGACTCGCACCCCGCCACCCCCGGCCGGCTCCCACACGAGGGCGTCGTCCCCGTAGTCGTCCTCGTAGTCGTCCTCGTACTCGTACGGGTCCTCCCCGGGCGCCCGGCCCTTCCCGAGGAACACCACCAGCAACGCGGGCACGCCGACCAGCAGCAGCACCGACGGCACCAGCAGCTCCACCGGGATCCGGACGGGGTCGTACGGTCCCGCCGCGAGCCGGCCACCGGCCAGCGCCCCCAGCAACCCGACGACGACGGTCGCGCCGGCGACCGCGACCCCGGCCACCGGCATCGCGTCGTCACCGGAGCGACGGGCGACGATCCCGGTCAGCACGCCGACGGCGATCGGTCCGGCGAGCACGAGCGCCGCCCACACCGGGGGCGATCCGGCGGGCAGTGCGGCGAGCAGCGGGAACACCGACGGCTCGCCCGCGGTCACCCCGAACGGCGACACCACGGCGGTCCCGACCGTGAAGCCGGGCCCCGCGACCCAGGACAGCCCGCCGATCACGGCGTTCGGCAGGTAGGCGAGCGCGAGCAGCGTGACCCCGACCCCGGCACCGAGGCCCGGAGCCAGGTCCGCGTAGGCCTCGCCGACGGCGGGGGCCCCGAGCAGGAGGGCGGCGAACAGGGCGAGCGCGCCGAGCGCGAGGAGCCCGGTGAGCGCGACGGCCCCCGACCGCAGGGCGTCGCCCGTCCACGCCGGTATCCGGTGGTCGCTGGGGCGGCCGCACACCCGCACGACACCGATCGTCGCGGCACCGCCGGCGACCAGCCCGGACGACACGAGGGCGGCCCACGGCGCCGCCGCCACCTCGGCGGCCCGGGGCAGCAGCGCGCTGCCCAGCACGGCGACGGCGGAGTGCGCCCCGGCGAACGTCGCGAGCACCGCGCCCGCGTCGGCCCGCCACCGCCCGCCGAGCCGGCGCACGGCCCAGCCGGCACCGGCGGCGACGACGCCGACCACGACCACGGTCGGGAGCAGCGGTAGCACGCTGAGCGGCTGGCCACCGAGCACCAGCGGGATCAGGTGGGCCGCGAGCCACAGCGGGATCGCCGCGGCGAACGCGCCGTCGATCGAGATCCCGGCCCCGGCGGTGAGCACCACGGCCGCCGCAGCGGGCACCAGCAGGGCGTAGCTGACGATGACCGTGCCCATCGCGCCGGCCATGAGGACGCGGAGCCGGTCGAACCCGTCGGCATCGGGCCGCGCGACGACGTCACCCGGTTCGTGATCGGGGGCGTCGAGGGTGCGAGTCACCCCAGCAGGGTCGCAGCGCGGCCCGCGCGGATCGAGCAGGCGCGCGGAGCGTCGGCCGGGTGATTCAGCTGGGCTTGGACTGCTCGCCCGGCGTGATGAAGCGCGTCTCCTCGACCCGGTCCTGACCGGGCTCAGCCGGCTGCTCGACGGTGGCGTGCGCCCCCTCGGACGGTGTGACGGGCGATCCGGACGCCGGCGTGCTGGCCGACGACGACACCTCGGGCGCACCCGACGGTGCGGCGGAACCGGTCCCGCTGTACCAGCCCTGACCCGCCTCGCCCGTGCCCGGAGCCGGGGTCGCCATCGACGTCGTGGCCTCCGAGGACCCCTGACCGGGGTCGGCCGGCTGCCCGGGCGCGCCGTACCCGGCCGGGTAGGCGGGGGCGCCGTAGGACTGGCCGTAGCCCTGGCCGTACGCGGGCTGGCCGGCCGGTTGGGCACCCGAGGGCTGTGCACCGGGCTGCTGTCCGTAGCCGGGTCCGTAGCCGGGCTGCTGGCCGTAACCGGTCTGCTGGCCGTAGCCGGGCTGCTGCTGCCCGTACGCCCCGTACTGGCCGCCGTAGCCGGGCTGCTGTCCGTAGCCGCCGTACTGCTGGCCGTAGCCGGGCGGCGTGGCCGGGCGGGGCGCCGGGGCCTTGATGATGCCGGCATCCATGAGCAGCGCGCCCACGGCCAGCGCCAGTGCGATGAACGACAGGACGAGGCCGACGATCAGGACCGCGCCCGGGCCGTCGCCGAACTCCTGGCCCGCAGTGCCGGTGACCGCCTGCAGCAGTTGCAGCGTGCCCGTCGCGAGCAGCACGACCGCCGGGACCAGCACGCGGCCGACCTTGGGCAGCACCGCGGCCCCGGCGAGCAGACCGCCGCCGATCACGAGCGCACCCGCCAGGCTGCCGGTGAACGTGAACTCGTCGAAGAAGCCGAGAATGTAGATCACCACCACGAGCGCGGCGGCGCCGAGCGCGAGCAGCCGCGCCGGTCCGGGTGCGAGCTGGTGGGTCTTCGGTGCGGCCGTCGTGCTCGACTCGGGCTGCTGCGTCATCGTCAGGTGCTCCCCTCCGTGCGGACTCCCGCGGTCCGGCGTACGGGCGTGCCGAACGCTAGACCATCGACCCCGGGCGCCCTCCCCTGACGCGGAGAGAGCCGCGCCCCGGATCGGGACGCGGCTCTCTCAGCGGAACGGGTGCGACTACAGGCCCGCGACGATCTCCCGCATCAGGTCGGCGGTCTCGCTCGGCGTCTTGCCGACCTTGACCCCGGCGGCCTCGAGGGCCTCCTTCTTCGCCTGCGCGGTGCCCGCCGAACCGGAGACGATGGCGCCGGCGTGGCCCATCGTCTTGCCCTCGGGGGCGGTGAAGCCCGCGACGTAGCCGACGACCGGCTTGGTCACGTGCTCCTTGATGTAGGCCGCCGCCCGCTCCTCCGCGTCGCCGCCGATCTCGCCGATCATGACGATCGCGGCGGTCTCGGGGTCGGCCTCGAAGGCCTCGAGCGCGTCGATGTGCGTGGTGCCGATGACCGGGTCGCCGCCGATGCCGATGGCGGTGGAGAAGCCGATCTCGCGCAGCTCGTACATCATCTGGTAGGTCAGCGTGCCCGACTTCGAGACGAGCCCGATCTTGCCGGGGCCCGCGATGTCGGCCGGGATGATGCCGGCGTTGGACTTCCCGGGGGAGATGATCCCGGGGCAGTTCGGGCCGATGATCCGGGTCTTGTTGCCCTTGGCCACCGCGTGCGCCCAGAAGTACGCGGAGTCGTGCACCGGCACGCCCTCGGTGATGATCACCAGCAGCGGGATCTCGGCGTCGATCGCCTCGATCACGGCGTCCTTGGTGAACTTCGGCGGCACGAAGGCAACGCTGACGTCGGCTCCGGTCTCCTTCATCGCCTCCTCGACGGTGCCGAACACCGGGAGGTTCTTCCCGCCGATCTCGACGGTCGTGCCGGCCTTGCGCGCGTTCACGCCGCCGACGATGTTCGTGCCCGCCGCGAGCATCTTGGTGGAGTGCTTGGTGCCCTCACCACCGGTGATGCCCTGCACGATCACCTTGCTGTTCTCGTTCAGGAAGATCGACATGTCTCAGGCCCCCGCCGCTGCGAGCTCGGCGGCCTTGTCGGCCGCGTTGTCCATCGTGTCCACCTGGGTGACCAGGGGGTGGTTGGCGTCGTCGAGGATCTTGCGGCCCTCGATGACGTTGTTGCCGTCCAGCCGGACGACGAGCGGCTTGGTCGCGCTGTCGCCCAGGATCTTCAGCGCCTCGACGATGCCGTTGGCCACCGCGTCGCACGCGGTGATGCCGCCGAAGACGTTGACGAAGACCGACTTGACGTCGGGGTCGCCGAGGATGACGTCGAGGCCGTCGGCCATGACCTGCGCCGACGCACCGCCGCCGATGTCGAGGAAGTTGGCGGGCTTGACGCCGCCGTGCTTCTCGCCCGCGTACGCGACGACGTCGAGGGTGCTCATCACGAGGCCCGCGCCGTTGCCGATGATGCCGACCTGGCCGTCGTCGAGCTTGACGTAGTTGAGGCCCTTCGCCTTGGCCTTGGCCTCGAGCGGGTTCTCGGCGCGCTGGTCGACCAGCGCCGCGTGCTCCGGGTGCCGGAAGCCGGCGTTCTCGTCGAGGGTGACCTTGCCGTCGAGCGCGATGACCTTGTCCTGCGGGTCGCGCACGAGCGGGTTGACCTCGACCAGCGTGGCGTCCTCGGAGACGAAGGTCTCCCAGAGCTTCACGATGACGTCGGCGGCCTCCTCGGCCACGACGGCCGGGTACTTCGCGGCCGCGACGATCTCGGCGGCCTTCGCGCGGTCGACGCCCGCGATCGCGTCGATCGGGATGCGCGCGAGCGCGTCGGGGCGCTCCACGGCGAGCTGCTCGATCTCCACGCCGCCCTCGGCGCTCGCCATGGCGAGGAAGGTGCGGTTGGAGCGGTCGAGCAGGAAGGAGAAGTAGTACTCCTCCGCGATGTCGCTGGCCTGTGCGACCAGGACGCGGTGCACGATGTGCCCCTTGATGTCGAGGCCGAGGATGTCGGTGGCCTTCTCGGCCGCCTCGTCCGGTGTGGCCGCGAGCTTGACGCCGCCGGCCTTGCCGCGCCCGCCGACCTTGACCTGGGCCTTGACGACGACCGCGGTGCCGATCTCGGCCGCCGCCGCCTTCGCGTCCTCGGCCGTCTCGACGGTCTTTCCCGGCAGCACCGGGACACCGTGGGCGGCGAAGAGGTCCCTCGCCTGGTACTCGTAGAGATCCATGGGCTGTCCCGCTCCCTCATCTGTCACGACGCTGTGCGTGCGAGCCGCTCTCCGGCTCGCGGAAACGCTGCTGCGACGACCCTAGCGACGCCGGCCGCAGGCGCCCTGACCTGCCCCGGTGACCGTTGTCACCCTGTCCCCCGTTCCACCGTGTCCCGTCCGTTCGGGGGGTCCGCGCCGTTCCCGACGGGCGTGTCGCCCGCGTCTCATCTACCGTCGGTCCATGGCGCTGGTCCGCACGGGACTCGACCGCCTGGCGACGGCCGCCGGGACGGTCGGTCGCACCGCGGCCGAGGTCGGCCGGGCGGGGGTCTACACCGCCCGCACCTTCGGAAGCCCCGCCGGACTGCGCGGCCTGGCCGTCGAGTGGGCCTGGCTCGCGGCGCACATGGCGGTCTACCCGGCCGGGCTCGTCCACGAGACGTTCGTGGCCACCGGCGACGGCTACCGCACCGACACGCTCCCGCCCGAGCGTCGCGGCCGTCTCGTCGCCGACGTGGAGGGCGCGGGCTACCCCGTCCTGCTGGTGCACGGGATCATGGACAACCGCTCGGTGTTCACGGTGTTCCGTCGCGCGCTGCGCCGTCGCGGGTTCGGCACGGTGCACGCGGTCAACTACAGCCTGTTCACCGGCGACGTCCGCACCGCGGCCCACGAGCTGCGCGGCCACGTCGAGCGGCTGCGCGAGCTCACCGGCGCCGAGCACGTCCACATCGTCGGCCACTCGCTCGGCGGGATGATCGCCCGCTACTACGTGCAGTGCCTCGGCGGCTCCGACGTCGTCGACACCCTGGTCACGCTGGGCAGCCCGCACACCGGCACGCTCAGCGCCTACCTCATGCCCACCCCGTTGGCCGCACAGCTGCGCCCGGGGTCGGACCTGCTCACGGAGCTCGCGGAGCCGGCGCCCGGCTGCCCCACCCGGTTCCTCGTGGTGTGGAGCCGCATGGACCAGATGATCGTGCCGCAGCGCAACGCCCGGCTCGCGCACGACGACCTGCATGTCGAACACCTGGAGTTGCGTGACGTCGGTCACCTCTCGCTCCCGATCGATCCCCGATCCGTGCACTGGGTGGTCAGCGCCCTCGCCCGTTCGGACCATCGACGTCACCCGTTCCGCCGAGGTCAGGCCGCCGATCGACGGCCGGTGACCACGTACGGCGAGCGGTCGTCGCCCGCGTCCTGAGTTCCGCAACTCGGATGCCGACACGCCGCCACCCGATTTGCCTACGGCGCGTGACCACCGCTACGTTTCGCCCGTCCGCATCACGGACCGGTCACGACGGCAGCAGGACATCCCCCGAGATGTCCGGCGGGTTCCCCAGCCCACGCCGACCGGGTCGCGGGGCGGGCGGACCACATCCGTCGAGAAGGGCAGGTCGTGGCGCGCCATCGCTCCCCCAGCGGCGCACCGGACCACCTCGCCGACGCGACCACGCCGTTGCGCGTGGTCGCCGTCGCAGGGGTGCACCGGTTGCCCTCGCCACCCACCGCGTCCATCCGTGGGCGGGTGACGGTCGCCGCCGTCGCCACCGGAGCCGTCGTAGCGGCAGGTCAGACCGCCGTCGCCCCCCTGCTCGAGGCCACCGAGGCCCCGCCCGTCGCGCTCAGCGCGCTACTCCCGGTCGCCGAGGTGAGCACCGCGACCTTCGCGGTCGACGCCATCGGCGGTGACCAGCTGCTCCCCGAGTCGCTGTCGGTCGCCGGGCTCGACGCCGAGTCCGCCGTCGACGTCGAGAACCTCACGAAGGCCGTGCAGATCGGTCAGGAGCTGGCCCGCCGCGACGCGATCCTGACCTCCGCGTTGTCCTTCGGTGCCCCGCTCGCCCACCTCGTCGGCGACCAGGCGTTCGTGCAGCCCGCGCTCGGCCGGTTCACCTCCGGGTTCGGTGGCCGCTGGGGCACCTCACATAACGGCATCGACATCGCCAACGCCATCGGCACTCCGATCTACGCGGTCACCGACGGCGTCGTCGAGAAGTCCGGCCCGGCGTCGGGATTCGGGCTCTGGGTCGTGCTGCGGCACGCCGACGGCACCAAGTCGGTCTACGGCCACATCAACCGCTCGCTCGTGCAGGTCGGCCAGGAGGTCTCCGCCGGCCAGCAGATCGCGGAGCTCGGCAACCGCGGCTTCTCCACCGGCCCGCACCTGCACTTCGAGATCCACGACGCGAACGACAATCCGATGAACCCGCGCCCCTGGCTCGACGAGCACGGCGTGGACGGCTACTGACCGTCCTGCACGATCACCGGGTGATCACGGGGTCGCGTCGCCGCCCCCGAACGACCGCGCCTCCCGGGCGTACGCGAGCCAGTCCTGCTCGGGCCCGAGTACGAGCCACGCGCGCAACGACCGCCCATGGCCGTTGTCGAACGGCGCCCCCACGCCATCGTCGATCAGCTCCGCCACGCGCGCGGCGTCGAGCTTGACGACGAAGCGCCCGTAGACGTCGAGCATCGCGAAGATCGACCCACCGGTGCGCAGCGCGTTCGACCCGAACCCACGGGCACCCGGCCGTGGTGGTTCGACGTGCGGGTCGCCGTCGAACGCCTCGACGACGGCGGCGTAGCGCGCGGCGGCGTCCGTGCCCACGTCTACAGCTTCTGCAACGGCACGCCGCCGATCAGCATGAGCCGCACGGTGCCCGAGCTGCCGAAGTCGATGGTGACGGTGGCGCGCGCCCCCGTGCCGTCGGACGCGGTGACGGTGCCGAGGCCGTACTTGTCGTGGTTGACGCGGTCGCCGACGTCGAGGCTCAGCGTGGGCGCCATCGACGCCTTCGGGACGTTCCAGCTGCCGCGGTCGGCGGCCCCGGAGCCGGCGGCGCCGCGACGACCGAAGCCGAACCGGCCCACCGGTGCCGAGCGCTCGGGCTCGGCGCGGCGCCAGTCGACCAGGGAGTCGGGCACCTCGGCGAGGAACCGCGACGCCGGGTTGGCGTTGGGCTGGCCGAACGAGGACCGGATCATCGCCCGGGACAGGTAGAGCCGCTGCCGCGCCCGCGTGATGCCGACGTAGGCGAGCCGCCGCTCCTCGGCCAGCTCCGCCGGGTCGCCCATGGCCCGCATGTGCGGGAACACACCGTCCTCCCAGCCGCTGAGGAACACGACGGGGAACTCGAGCCCCTTCGCCGTGTGCAGCGTCATCAGCGTGACCATGCCCTGGTCGTCGTCGGGGATCGAGTCGGCGTCGGCGACCAACGCCACCCGCTCCAGGAACGCGGCGAGCGACCCCGGGTCCGGGACGCCGGGCTCCGGCAGGCCGGTGTCGTACTCGGGAGCGACGGCGGCGTCGGCCACCGCTGCGTCGCCGGCGAACTCGCGCGCGACCGTGACCAGCTCGGCGAGGTTGTCGAGGCGCGAGCCGTCCTGCGGGTCCTCGCTGGCCTCGAGCTCCGCGGTGTAGCCGGTCTTCGCGTAGACGGCCTCCAGCAGCTCCGCGGTCTCCTCGCCGCGCTCCACCAGCTCGCCGAGCTCGTCGAGGATGCGGACGAACCCGGCGATGGCCCGCTGCGAGCGCGTGACCAGTCCGGGCACCCGCTCCGGCTGTTCGGCCGCGGTGCGCAGCGCCGAGGCGAAGGAGATCCGCTCGCGGTCGGCGTAGGACGCGACCATCTCCTCGGCGCGCTCCCCGATCCCGCGCTTGGGCACGTTGAGGATGCGGCGCAGGCTCACCGTGTCGTCGGGGTTGGACAGGACCCGCAGGTACGCGAGCGCGTCGCGCACCTCCATCCGCTCGTAGAACCGCACCCCGCCGACGATCTTGTACGCCATCCCGACGCGCGCGAACACGCCCTCGAAGACACGCGACTGGGAGTTGGTCCGGTAGAAGACGGCGATGTCGGAGTTGCGGAACTCCCCGGTGTCGACGAGCCGGTCGATCTCCTGCGCGACGAACGCGGCCTCGTCGTGCTCGTTGTCGGCGACGTAGCCGACGACCTTCTCGCCGTCGCCCGCCTCGGACCACAGGCGCTTGTCGCGCCGGTCGGGGTTGCGGGCGATGACGGTGTTGGCCGCGGTGAGGATCGTCTGCGTGGAGCGGTAGTTCTGTTCCAGCAGGATCGTGCGGGCGTCGGGGAAGTCCTTCTCGAACTCGACGATGTTGCGGATGTTGGCGCCGCGGAAGGCGTAGATGGACTGGTCGGAGTCGCCGACGACGCACAGCTCGGCCGGTGCCGCCCCCTCGACGGCCGGCGCCACCAGCGCCCGGACGAGCGCGTACTGCGCGTGGTTGGTGTCCTGGTACTCGTCGACGAGCACGTGCCGGAACCGGCGGCGGTAGTACTCCGCGACCGCGGGCAGCCGCTCCAGCAGCGAGACCGTCTCCATGATCAGGTCGTCGAAGTCGAACGCGTTGGCGGTGCGTAGCCGCGCCTGGTAGACGCCGTAGACCTCGGCGACCTTGCGCTCGTACTCGTTGGTGGCGCGCTCCGCGGCGTCGTCGGCGGAGAGCAGTTCGTTCTTGAGGTTGGAGATCTGGGCGCCGACCGCGCGCGGCGCGTACTTCTTGGGGTCCATCTCCAGGTCGCGCGTGACCATCCCGATCAGCCGACGCGTGTCGTCGGCGTCGTAGACCGAGAACGCGCTGCGCACGCCCAGGTGCTGGGCCTCGCGGCGCAGGATCCGCACGCACATCGAGTGGAACGTGGACACCCACATCGCGTTGCCGCGGCGCCCGACCAGCGCGTCGACCCGCTCCTTCATCTCGGCCGCGGCCTTGTTGGTGAAGGTGATCGACATGACCTCGCCCGGGTGCACGTCACGCTCGGCGAGCAGCCAGGCGATCCGGTGCGTGAGCACGCGAGTCTTGCCCGAGCCGGCCCCCGCGACGATCAGCAGCGGCGAGCCCGCGTGCACGACGGCGTCGCGCTGGCGCGGGTTGAGCCCCTCCAGCAGCGCCGCGCCCCGCTTCGTGCGGGGAGTGGTGACGGTGGTCTGGGGCAGTTCGAACAGCGCGCTCATCGTGTTCGAAGAGTACCGCCGCCCCCGGACAGCGCCCCGCTGTGGCACACTCCGACGGTGCGGTCGCAGAGCTCGCGATTTCCCTACGGGTGCCGGGTTCCGGTGCCCGTGGCAGCTCCGCGCTGAACGACCCACGAGCCCCGGTGTCCACGTGACCCGGGGCTTCTTCGTGTCTCGGGACCGAGCACCGGCGACGAGGAGGAGACCGTGACCATGAGCGTCGAACAGACCCCACCCCAGGACGACATCCCGGCCGAGGCCGAGATCCAGGAGCTGCGCAAGGAGATCGACCACCTCGACGCGGAGATCCTGCGGATGGTGATGCGCCGCAGCGAGGTGTCGCAGCGGATCGGCCGGGCCCGGATGGCCGCGGGCGGCCCGCGCATCGTCTACAACCGCGAGATGGCGGTGCTCGCCCGCTTCCGCGACCTCGGGGTCGAGGGGCGCGAGCTGGGCATGTTGCTGCTCCGGCTCGGACGCGGCCGGCTCGGCGGACGCTGACCCTGCCCGGCTCACCGTGGCACTCTGGACGCCATGGGTGATGTGTTCGGTCTGGTGGCGTTCCTCGTGGCCCTCGCCGGCCTGCTCGTCGCGCTCGGGCACGTCGGTTACCTCGCGATGCTCAACAGTGCGGCCACCAAGCGCGGCGTCGCGGGCGGAGCGACGTCCGACTACGTGTCGGGCCGCTGGAAGGTCGCGGGCGGCACGGCCGCGGCGGCCGCGTTCGGGCTCCTGCTCACCAGCGGCGGCCTGCCCCTCGACGTGCTCGGCCTGTTGGTCGCCGGCGGTGCCGGGGTGGTCGCGAAGGGGGCACTCGACCAGACCCGGGGCCGGTTCCGCGGGCAGTCCTGAACCCGGCAACAGGATGAACGGTCCGTCACATTCGACGAACGGCGCTGATCCGAACGAGTGAACGAGGACGAGCGGGTGAGTAGCACTTGGTCGATGGGTGCGGCATCCGGTAGACAGACCGCAACCCGTTCACTCCAAGGGAGGACGACGCCGCCGTGACCCAGATGGTGTCCCGCGCCGGAACCCTGACCCCGCCCACCGGCGTGGTCTCGGTCGCCGATCTGCTGAACCGCTACGCGCCGGACCCGCTGATCGAGGCGGAACCCTCCACCGGGCCCGTGTCCGTGGGCACGCTGCTCCGTCGCGAGGGCCGCGCCCCGCACGCCGTCGACCGCCCGGTCCGCGCCCGTGACGAGGACGACGAGCCCCGTCGCGGCTCCGGCGCACTCGTCCGACGCAGCGCGATCGCGGCCGGCACCCTGCTCGCCGCGGGTTCCGTGTTCGGCGCAGCCGTCATGACGGAGTCCGCGGTCACCGACACCGCCGACGACTCCCGTTCATCCGGTGAGTACGCGGGCGAGGGCCGTCTCGACCTCCTGCCGGGCCAGGGCCGCGCGATCCCCACCGTCGTCGACAACACCGCGCAGACGAACCCGCTCGACCCGGGCGAGGCCGCGCCGATGTCGTGGACCGGCGTCGCGTTCCCCGGCGCCGGGTCCGGCACCCCGGCCGCTCCCCCGGTCGCGTCCTCCTCGGCGCCGACGGGCGGCGGCGCACCTGCGGCCTCCTCCTCCGGTTCGACGAGCACCGACCGGGGCACCACCGGCGGCACCGGCACCCCCGTGGAGTCGCCCTCCGGCGGCGGTTCCGGCTCCGGCGACCAGGGTGGCGACGAGGACCCCGGGGCCTCCGACGAGCGCTCCGGCCTCGGCGGCGCCGTGCAGAACGTCGGCGACGCGGCGGGGGTCCCCCTCGTCGGCGACCTCGGCAGGGCCGTCAGCGGCGTCGGCGACGCGCTGGGTGGCGGCAGCCCCAGCGTCGTCGGCGGGCTGGCCGGCGGCCTGCTCTGAGCTGCACCAGCCGCCGGACCTACGCCCAACCCGACAGCTCGTAGCGGCCACGCCGCGGAAGCTGGACCAGCCGGCGGTCCGACGCCCAGCGCGACAGCTCGTAGCGGCCACGCCGCGGAAGCTAGACCAGCCGGCGGTCCGACGCCCAGCGCGACAGCTCGTAGCGGCCACGCCGCGGAAGCTAGACCAGCCGGCGGTCCGACGCCCAGCGCGACAGCTCGTAGCGGCCACGCCGCGGAAGCTAGACCAGCCGGCGGTCCGACGCCCAGCGCGACAGCTCGTAGCGGCCACGCCGCGGAAGCTAGACCAGCCGGCGGTCCGACGCCCAGCGCGACAGCTCGTAGCGGCCACGCCGCGGAAGCTAGACCAGCCGGCGGTCCGACGCCCAGCGCGACAGCTCGTAGCGGTTGGACAGCTGGGTCTTGCGCAGCACCGACGACACGTGTGTCTCCACCGTCTTCACCGAGATGAACAGCTCCCCGGCGATCTCCTTGTAGGCGTACCCACGGGCCAGCAGGCGCAGGACGTCGCGCTCGCGGCGGGTGAGCAGGTCGAGTTCCGGGTCGCCGGGCGGGGCCGCACCGGGCTTCTGCGAGAACACGTCGAGCACGAACCCGGCCAGCCGCGGCGAGAACACCGGGTCACCGGCGTGCACGCGGCGCACCGCGTCGGCCAGCTCGCGCCCGGAGATCGTCTTGGTGACGTACCCACGCGCGCCCGCGCGGATCACCGCGATGACGTCCTCAGCGGCGTCGGAGACCGACAGCGCCAGGAACACGACGTCCGGCAGCTCGGGCCGCAGCTGACGCAGCACCTCCGCACCGCCGCCGTCGGGCATGTGGACGTCGAGCAGCACGACGTCGGGTCGGTGGTGCCGGATCGCGGCCACCGCCTCGTCGACGGACCCGGCCTCGCCCACGACGGTGACGTCGGGGACCGCGCGGTCCAGCTCGGCGCGGACGCCGGAGCGGAACAGGGCGTGGTCGTCGACCAGGAAGACCTTGATGATCTTCTGATCGTCGGGCTCGGTCATGTCGCCGCCTCCTCGTGGGTGCGTACCCGCATCGCCAGGTGCACCTCGGTGCCCTCGCCCGGCGTGCTGCGCAGGCGGACGGTGCCGCCGTGCCGTTCCATCCTGCCGTGCACCGAGTCGGCGAGCCCGTGCCGGTCCTCGGGCACGTCGTCGGGGTCGAAGCCGGCCCCGCGGTCACGGACGAACAGGTTCACCTCGTCGTCCTCCACCTCGCAGTACACCGACACCTCGGCGACGCCCGCGTGCTTGGCCGCGTTGACCATCGCCTCGCGGCCGGCGAGCACGAGGGCGCGCAGGTGGTCGTCGAGGGGGCGGTCGGCGCCGACGACGACCGGCGCGACCGTCACGGCGTAGGTGTCCTCGACCTCGGCGGCCGCCGCGGCCAGAGCGGCGGTCAGCCCCTCGTCGAGCGCGGCGCCGGTGCTCCGGCCGTAGCCGCCCGCCCCGTAGAGCCAGGACCGAAGCTCCCGCTCCTGGCCGCGGGCCAGCCGGGCGACCTCGCGCGGCTGGTCGGACTGGCGCTGGATCAGCGCGAGGGTCTGCAGCACGGAGTCGTGCAGGTGCGCGGCGATCTCGGCGCGCTCGGTCTCCACGATCCGCTCGCGGCGCTCCTCGGTGAGCTCACGGACCAGCCGCACCCACCACGGCACCGTGAGCACCCCGACGCCGAGGAGCGTGACGAGCACGGCGAGCAGCGCGAACTGCACCTGCCCGAGCTGGAGCTGGCCGAACAGGAACACCGCGATCCCGGCGGCGACGAACACCGCGCCGGCGACGGTCCGCCACAGCGCGTTGCGCCCCCCGGTACCGGTCCAGCGGCGGCGCTGCGCCTCGTCGGCCTCGCGCCACACCACCGCGGCACCCACCGCGGCCACGCCGAGCGGCCCGACGATCCAGCCGATGAGGTCGTTGCCCAGCGCGGCGGCCGTCAGCGCGGCGGCGACCCCGAGCGCGGCGAGGCCGAGTGCCTGCTGCCGTTCCCGCTGCGGGGTGGTGCGCTCGACGTCGGCGGCCTCCTGCTTGACGAAGACCCAGAGCAGCCCGTAGGCCAGCGCGCCCGCCCACCACATCGCCGCGAGGGCGATGAAGGCGGCGCGGACCCAGGTGACCGGGAGGCCGAGATGGTCGGCCACCCCGCCCGCGACGCCCGCGACGAGCCGGCCGCTGCGACGGCGCGCGAGCGGAGGGGTCGGTGTGTTCACCGCACCATCGTCACACGCACCGAGCGGGTGGACATCGGGGAGAAGTCGGGGGTGGGCCGGGGTCATCCCTCATGCTTCAGGGGTCGCGGGGCGAGCAGGGTGGTGGACATGGACGGGACAGAGCTGCGGACGAGCCTCCGCGACATGTGGGACACGCGGCCGGCGAGGCCGCGGGAAGGCCGGCACGTCGCCGGCGTGGCTGCGGGGATCGCGCACCGCTACGACGTGGATCCGGTGCTGATCCGCGTGGCGTTCGTCGTCGCCGCGTTCTCCGGGGTCGGCGTCCTGCTCTACGTCGCGGGCTGGATCGCGCTGCCCGACGGCACGGACGTGCCGACCACGCGGAACCGGCCGCGCGGCGTCGCGCTGGTGGGGCTGGCGATCCTCGGCGCCATCGCGTTCGGATCGCTGTTCGACGACAACGGCTACGGGATCCTGCCGCTGGTCGTCGCATTCGGGCTGCTGTTCCTGCTGCACCGCAGCCGGGGCGGCCGCACCGCCGTGGCCCCGGCCGCCGCCGCTCCGGTGGACGAGCCGGGCACGGTCTCGCTCGTCAAGGGCACACCGCCCGCCTGGGACCCCCTCGGCGCCGCCCCCTTCGCGTGGGACCTGCCCGAACCCGGCGGTCCACCGCCCGTCCCGGCGCGGCGCCGCCCGCCGGTCACGGCCGTGACGCTCGGCGTCGCGCTGCTCGCGGGCGGGGCCACGGCGCTGCTGATGCTGGCGCTGGGCGTGCTGTCGTTCTCGAACGCCCCGGTGCTGTTCGGGGTGGTGCTCGCGGTGCTCGGCCTCGGGCTGCTCGTCGGGTCGTTCCTGCGGGCGGGGCGCGGGCTCGTCCCGGTCGCCGTGCTCGTCGGCCTGCTGACCTGGGGCTCCCTCGCGGCGTCGTCGTTCGAGTGGCCCGAGGGCGGCGTCGGTGACCTCACTCTCCGCCCGGCGACCGCGGCCCAGCTCCAGCCGCTGTACTCCCACGGCGCGGGGGATATCGACCTCGACCTGACCGTACTGGACCTGTCGGCACCCGGCGCCCCGCTGGTCACCGAGGTGGAGCTCGGCGTCGGCGACGTCACGATCACGGTCCCGCCGGACGCGGACCTGACCTTCACCGGCTCCACCGGGGTCGGTGCCGTGCGCGCCGGTGACGAGCGGCGCGACGGGATCGACGGCAGCCTGACCGTCACCGACCTGGGTGCGGACGGTGTCGCGGGCGGTCGCCCGCTGCAGATCACGGTGAACGCCGGTGCCGGTGACGTGGAGGTGCTCCGTGGCTGAGCTGGAGACGGGCCGCCACCGGCCCGACGCCCTGACGCTGGTGACCGGCGTCCTCGCACTCGTCCTGTCGGTGTTCGCCTTCGTCGGCGAACTGCCCGCGATCGACCCGCGCTGGCTGCTCGCCTGCGGCGCGGCGGCCGTCGGCCTGGTACTCCTGGTGGGGAGCCTGCGCAACCGGCGCGACTAGAACAGTCCGTCCCGGGAGCTGGGGAGCGTATCGGGGCGGGCAGCGGACGGCGGGCGGTCACGGGTCGGGGGACCCGTGACCGCCCGCCGTCATTCCCGTGTGTCCGTCATTCCCGTGTGTCCGTCATTCCCACTCGATCGTGCCCGGCGGCTTGCTCGTGACGTCGAGGACCACGCGGTTGACCTCGGCCACCTCGTTGGTGATGCGGGTGGAGATCCGCTCCAGCACCTCGTAGGGCAGGCGGGTCCAGTCGGCCGTCATCGCGTCCTCGGAGCTCACCGGCCGCAGCACGATCGGGTGCCCGTAGGTGCGCCCGTCGCCCTGCACGCCGACGCTGCGGACGTCGGCCAGCAACACCACCGGGCACTGCCAGATCGTGTCGTCGAGACCGGCCGCGGTGAGCTCCTCGCGGGCGATCGCGTCGGCGGCGCGCAGCGTCTCCAGCCGGTCGAAGGTGACCTCGCCGATGATCCGGATGCCCAGGCCCGGGCCGGGGAACGGCTGGCGCCCGACGATCCCCTCCGGCAGCCCCAGCTCGCGTCCGACGCGGCGGACCTCGTCCTTGAACAGCGCGCGCAGCGGCTCCACCAGCGCGAACTCGATGTCGTCGGGCAGCCCGCCGACGTTGTGGTGGCTCTTGATCACCGCGGTACCCGATCCCCCGCCGCTCTCCACCACGTCGGGGTAGAGCGTGCCCTGCACCAGGAACCCGACGTGCTCCTCCGCGGCCACCTCGGTGGTGGCGGCCTCGAACACCCGGATGAACTCCCGCCCGATGACCTTGCGCTTGGTCTCCGGATCCGTGACGCCCGCGAGCGCGGCGAGGAAGCGGTCGGCCACGTCGACGGTGTGCAGCTTCGCGCCCGTCGCGGCGACGAAGTCGCGCTCGACCTGCTCCCGCTCCCCGGACCGCAGCAGGCCGTGGTCGACGAACACGCAGGTCAGCTGGTCGCCGATGGCGCGCTGCACGAGGGCGGCGGCCACCGCGGAGTCGACGCCGCCCGACAGCCCGCAGATCGCGCGGCCGTCACCGACCTGCGCGCGGACCGCGGCGACGGTGTCGTCGATGATCGACGAGGTGGTCCAGCCCGGCGCGATGCCCGCGACCTCGTGCAGGAACCGGCTCAGCACCTGCTGCCCGTACGGCGAGTGCCCGACCTCGGGGTGGTACTGCACACCGGCCAGCCGCCGGTCGGTGTCCTCGAACGCCGCGACGGCCGCCCGCTCGCTCGACGCCGTGACCGTGAACCCCTCCGGCGCACGGACCACGGAGTCGCCGTGGCTCATCCACACGGGGTGGGTGGTCGGCAGCCCGCCGTGCAGCGCGCCCGGGTCGGTGACCGTCAGCTCGGTGCGCCCGTACTCCCGGGTGCCGTCCGGCGCGACCTCCCCGCCGAGTGCCCTGGCCATCGCCTGGAACCCGTAGCAGAGCCCGAGCACGGGGATGCCCGCGGTGAACAGACCCGGGTCGACGACGGGTGCGCCGTCGGCGTACACGCTCGACGGCCCGCCGGACAGGATCAGGGCGGCGGGCTTGCGCGCCACGATCTCCTCGACCGACGTGTCCCCAGGCACGATCTCGGAGTACACCTGCGCCTCCCGCACGCGGCGGGCGATGAGCTGGGCGTACTGGGCGCCGTAGTCGACGACGAGGACGGTCGGTGGCTGCACCCCACCAGGCTAGACGGCGGCGCCGACCACCCCGACGGGCCAGTGGAGCCGCTGCGTCGGCCCGCGTCCGGCCGATCGGCGAACCACCTGCCGGACGTACTCGCCGAACAGGACCGGAGCCGCGTCCGGCGTCTCGGCGACGCAGGGTGAGGAGACCCTCGGCGGCGGGCCCCGCGATCGACTCGTCGACGAACCGGCGCGCGACGGCACGGGCGAGCGCGACGGGCCGGCCGATCAGGCGGCGCGCCCGGGTCGGCTTGCGCTCGACACCGCGCCGGTCCGGGCCCCGCGCTGACAGGACGCCGACAGCTCCGGCTCCAGCTGCCGCACCGGGTCGGTCTCGGTTCGCTCGGCGATGGCGGCGGACCGGGCGCCGGCCGGCGCCCGGTCCGCTCTCGTAGGGCACCACCGACCCGACCGGAGCCGGGTTCCCGACGTCGAGCTCGTCCAGCAACCCGACCTCGAGGTCCCGGGCGCACTCCTCCCCCCGGCCGGTGCTGCCGGCGACCGTGAGGACCCGCACGTGGTGGCGCAGGCCGTCGTCGCACGGGTCACCACATCTCCCGCGCACGCCGCGGATGGCGCAGGATGGCCCGGTGACGACCCGTGCCGGCTGCCCGCGCCCGGGCCGGCCCGGGTGACCGTCGCCGCCGGCCGTGTCGCCGGCTACGAACCGGACGGGCACGACGAGATGCTCGACGGGCACGGAGCCGTCCGGGGCGCGTGGTCGTCACTCGCGGTGGAGCTGGACCGCGCGGGCCCGGCCGGTCGCGCCGCCCGCGACGTCGACACCCGCAGGCTCCTCGCGGAGGACGGCGTCGGCTACCGCCCGCCCGGTGCCGACGACGAGCGGCCCTGGGCCCTCGACCCCGTGCCGCTGCTGCTCACCGCCGACGAGTGGAGCGGGCTGGAACGGGGCGTCGCGCAGCGAGCCGAGCTGCTCGACCGGCTCCTCGCCGACCTCTACGGCCCGCGCCTCACGCTGCGCACCGGTCTGCTGCCGGTCGAGGTCGTGCTGGGCCACGAGGGCTACGTCCGCGGCTGGGCGCGCTCGCCGGGGGCGCCGCCGCGCCGCGAGCTGTTCCTCGCGGGCGTCGACCTCGCCCGTACCGCCGACGGGTGGCGGGTGTTCGGCGACCGCGTGCAGGCCCCGTCGGGCGCGGGGTACGCGATGGCCGGGCGCCGGGTCGTCGCACGGGTGCTGGCGCCGGTGCACCGCCGCTCCCGCATACGGCGCCTGCGCCCCTTCCTCGACGCCGTGCGCCGCGGACTGGAGGGGCTGCACACCGGGCCCGACGCGCCGCGCGTGGTGCTGCTCAGCCCCGGCCCGCAGAGCGAGACCGCCTTCGAGCAGGCGTTCCTGTCCTCGCAGCTCGGGTTCCCGCTGGTGCTCGGGTCGGAGCTGATGGTGCGCGAGGGCCGGGTCTGGCAGCGCACGCTCGGCCGCCCCGAGCCCGTCGACGTCATCCTGCGCCGCGTCGACGCCGCCTGGTGCGATCCGCTGGACCTGCGGGCGGGCTCGCAGCTCGGCGTCCCCGGGCTGCTCGAGGCGGCGCGGCGGGGCGCGGTGACCGTCGTCAACGGGTTGGGGAGCGGGGTCGCCGAGAACCCCGGCCTGCTCCCGTACCTGCCCGCGCTCGCGCAGGCACTGCTCGACGAGCCGCTCGCCCTCCCCGCCGCGCCGACCTGGTGGTGCGGTGACCCGGCCGGGCTCTCCCACGTGCTGGCGCGGCTGCCCGACCTGCTCGTCAAACCGATCGCGCGGGACGAGGACCGGCACACCATCACCGGGGCGGACCTGACGGCCGCGGAACGCACCGAGCTGGCCGCGCGGATCACGGCCGAGCCGCACGCGTGGACGGGCCAGGAGGTCCTGACGCCGAGCACCGTGCCGACGATCGGCCCGGGCGGGCGGCTCACCGCTCAGCCGGTCACGCTCCAGGCGTTCGCGGCGGCCGACGGTGGACGGTTCCAGGTACTCGCGGGTGGTCTCGCGCTGGCCGGTGACCGCGCCAAGGACGTCTGGGTCGTCGATCCCGGCACCCGGACGGCCCCGCGCACCTTCGACGGCCCGCCGCACGCCCCGGCCGGGGCGCTGAGCCCCCGAGTCGCCGCCGACCTGTTCTGGCTCGGCCGCTACGCGGAGCGCGCGGAGGACACCGCGCGCCTGCTGCGCGCCGTCGTGGACCGCCGGGCCGACTTCCAGGTCGGACCCGAGCCCGGCGGACGCCATGCCCTCGACGTGCTGCTCCGGGCCACCACCGCGGTGACGCTGACGGCTCCCGGTTTCCTCGGCGAGGGTGCCGTCGGCCGGCTCGCCGCCCCCGGCCCGGAGCTGCTGTCGCTGCTCACCGACCGCGACCGGCCCGGGTCGCTCGCCTACGCCGTGCACCGACTCACCGGTTCCGCGCAGGCGGTGCGCGAGCAGCTCTCCGCGGACACCTGGTTCGTGCTGGGCCGGCTGGAGTCGGTGCTCGGCGAGCTGGCCGCGTCCGGTGCCCCCGACGTCTCCGGTGCCCCCGACGTCTCCGGTGCCCCCGACGTCTCCGGTGCCCCCGACGTCTCCGGTGCACTGTCCCGCGTGCTGGAGGGCCTGCTCGCGATGGCCGGGCTCGCCGCGGAGAGCCACGTGCGTGACGCCGGCTGGTGCCTGCTCGACGCGGGCCGCCGCGTGGAGCGGGCCATCGGGGTCTGCGCACTGGTCGCCGCGACCCTGTGCGACCGCCCCCGCCCGGCCGCCGACGCGCTCGTGCTCGAGTCGGTGCTGATCGCCGCGGAGAGCGTGATCACCTACCGGCGGCTCCCCCGCACCGGCGTCGCGGCGGCGGTGGGGCTGCTGCTCACCGACCGGACCAACCCCCGTTCGGTCGCGCACCAGCTCGAGCGGCTCCGTGCCGACGTCGCCGGGGTCCCCGGGCCGGACGCCGGCGTCGAGGCGGCGCTGGAGGCCGTCGAGCGGCGGCTGGCCGACGGTCCGCCCCCGGTGCACCGCGGGCCCGCCGGCACCCGCGCCGAGCTGCGCGAGCTCGTCGTCGGGCTGGGCGACGACCTGGCCTGGTTCGCCGAGGTGCTCGAACGCGGCCGTTTCGCCCCCGGGGTGCCGCCGCGCCCGTTCGGGACGGTGGCCTGAGGTGCGGACCTACCGCGTCACCCACCGCACGTCCTACGTCTACCGCGGCGAGGTCTCCACCAGCTTCGGACGCGCCCACCTGCTGCCGTCCGACCGCCCGCGCCAGACCTGCGTCGACGCGGCCGTCATCGTCACCCCGCGCCCCGCCGAGCAGCACGAGCACACCGACGCCTTCGGCAACCGCTCCACCTACTTCGCCGTCACCTCCGCGCACCGCGAGCTGACCGTGCTCGCCGAGAGCACCGTCGCCGTCGCCCCCGCCGTCGCGCCGTCGCCCCGGGCGTGGGAGGACGTGCGCGACGGCCTGCGCACCGACCCCGACCACATCGACGCCCGCGGGTACGCCCTGCCCTCGCCCCGGCTCGGTCCCGACCCGGCCGTCACCGCGTACGCCCTCCCCTCCTTCCCGCCCGGGCGCGCGATCGCCGACGCCGCGCTCGACCTGTCCGCTCGCATCCACCGCGATTTCCGCTACGTCAGCGGCTCCAGCACCGTCCGCAGCTCGGTGGCCGACCTGTTCGCGAGCGGCGAGGGCGTCTGCCAGGACTTCGCGCACCTCGCCGTCGCCGGGCTGCGGTCGATGGGGCTGGCGGCGCGCTACGTCAGCGGCTACCTGGAGACGCGCCCGCCGCCGGGTCGTCCGAAGCTGGCGGGCGCGGACGCGTCGCACGCGTGGGTGTCGGTGTTCACCGGGGTGTCGGGGTCCACCGGGGTGTCGGGGTCCACCGGTGACGGCTGGTACGACGTCGACCCCACCAACGACCGCGCCGTCGACGACTCGTTCGTGGAGCTCGCGCACGGCCGCGACTACGCCGACGTGCCGCCGCTACGCGGGGTGATCTTCTCCAGCGGCGGGGCCGGGAGCGAGCTGACCGTCGCCGTCGACATGATCCGGCTCGACAACGGGTAGAGGGACCGGTGCGCTCCTTCTCCTGCCCGGTCTGCCGGCAGCTCGTGTTCTTCGAGAACTCCGCCTGCCTCAACTGCGGCACCGCGCTGGGGTTCGCCCGTGCGTCGCACGACCTCGTCGCGGTCGACGGGCTGGTCCGCTGCGCCAACGCCGGGATCGCCGGCTGCAACTGGCTGGTCGCGCCCGGCGAGGGGCTGTGCGGGAGCTGCGTGCTCACCCGCACGCGGCCCGCCGACTCCGACCACGACGGGATGCGCGCGTTCGGCCGCGCCGAGGCGGCGAAGCGCCGGCTCGTCTACCAGCTCGACGACCTCGCCCTGCCCACCTCCGGTGTCGTGTTCGACCTGCTCTCGGCCGGTCCGGTGGTCACCGGGCATGCCGACGGCGTCGTCACCATCGACCTGGCCGAGGGCGACGACGGGCACCGCGAGGCCCTGCGGGTGCAGCTCGCCGAGCCCTACCGCACCCTGCTCGGCCACCTGCGGCACGAGACCGGTCACTGGTACTGGACCGTCCTGGTCGAGCCGGCACCCGGGCCGTTCCGCGCCCTGTTCGGTGACGAGCGGGCCGACTACGCCGGCGCGCTGGACCGCCACTACGCCGGTGCCCCCGCACCGGGGTGGGAGTCCACGCACGTCAGCGCGTACGCCACGGCGCACCCGTGGGAGGACTGGGCCGAGTCGTTCGCCCACTACCTGCACATCCGCGACACCCTGCAGAGCGCCGCCGCCTTCGGCCTGGCCCTGCCCGGTGCCGTCCCGCAGCAGGACGGCACCGGCTTCGACGACCTGATCGCCACCTGGCTGCCGCTGACCTACGCCCTCAACGCCGTCAACCGGGCGATGGGCAAGGACGACCTCTACCCCTTCGTCCTGAGCCCGCGGGTGCTGGAGAAGCTCCGCTTCGTCCACGCCCTGGTCGATCGACGATGACCCCGGTCCGTGAGATGTCATCAGAACTGATGACGTGCGTCGCGGGACCGCTAACGGCCGGGACGAACCGGGCGATCCGGGAGGTGACACAGGCCCCGTCCAGCCCATCGGAGTGCGCGACATGACCCAGCCCTACCCGAACCCGCCGCAGCCCAGCCCCGGGGCGTGGCCGCCGGCCTGGGCGCCCGACGAGCAGACGGTCCGGATCCCGCACCAGCACCACCCCGCCGGACCGCCCGCCCCGTTCCCCGGACCGCCGCCCGCCCCGTTCGCCGGCCCGCCGAGGAAGCGGCGCCGCTGGCCGTGGGTCGTCGGTGGCCTGCTGGTGCTGCTGGTCGTCGGGTCCTCGATCGGCGGCCGCAGCACCCCCGCCCCGGCCCCGGCCCCGGCCCCGGCCGTTGCCGCCGTCCCGGCCGTCGAGGCGCCCATCGCCGCTGCTGCTCCCGCTGCCGCACCCGTGGTCGAGCTCCCGGCGCCCGTGACCGAGCCCCCGGCACCTGCCGAGCCCACGATGTCGGTCAGTCAGCAGAACGCCGTCGGCTCGGCCGAGAGCTACCTCGACTTCATGGCGTTCTCCCGGTCGGGGCTCATCAAGCAGCTGGAGTTCGAGGGGTTCTCGACGGCCGACGCCACGTTCGCCGTCGACACCGTGGACGTCGACTGGATGGTGCAGGCGGAGAAGTCGGCACAGAGCTACCTCGACTTCACCTCCTTCTCCCGGTCCGGCCTCATCGACCAGCTCGAGTTCGAGGGGTTCACCTCCGAGCAGGCCCGCCACGGTGCCGACTCCGTCGGTCTGTGACGGAGCAGGGCCTCAACCGCGGACGGTCAGCCCGACGCGCTGGAACTCCTTGAGGTCGGAGTAGCCGGTCTTCGCCATCGCCCGGCGCAGCGCACCGAACAGGTTGACCGTGCCGTACGGGCTCGACGCCGGACCGAACAGCACCTGCTCGAGGTTCCGGTCGCCCGGACCGAACCCGGTGACCTCCGAGCGGGGCAGCGACGGGTGGGCCACCGATGAGGTCCAGTAGAGCCCGTGACCGGGCGAGTCGGTGGCGTCGGCCAGCTGCTCGCCCAGCATGACGGCGTCGGCTCCGCAGGCGATGGCCTTGGCCAGGTCGCCGGAGCCGGTCATGCCGCCGTCGGCGATGACGTGGACGTAGCGGCCGCCGGTCTCGTCGAGGTAGTCGCGGCGGGCCGCGGCGGCGTCGACGATCGCGGTGGCCATCGGCACCCCGATCCCCAGCACCTCGTCGGTGGTGGTGGCGGTCGACTCCCCGTACCCGACGATGACGCCCGCCGCGCCGGTGCGCATGAGATGCATCGCGGTGCGGTAGTCGCCCACCCCGCCCGCGACGACGGGGACGTCGAGCGAGGCGATGAAGTCCTTGAGGTTCAACGGCTCGCCGTCGGAGACGTGCTCGGCGGAGATGATCGTGCCCTGGACGACGAGGATCTCGACACCGGCCGCGAGCAGGTCGGGGGTGAGCTCGCGGGCGCGCTGCGGGCTCACGCGCGCCGCGACAGTGACCCCGGCCTCGCGGACGGTGCGCAGTGCCTCGGCCAGCAGCGCCGGCTGGATCGGGGCGGCGTGCAGCTCCTGCAGCAGCCGGACGGCCGCGGCCGGGTCGTCGGACTCGGCGGCCTCGAGCACCCGGGCGAGCTCGCCGTCGGCGTCGGCGTGCCGGGCCCAGAGCCCCTCGGCGTTGAGCACCGCGAGCCCGCCGAGCTTCCCGACGGTCACCGCACTGGCCGGCGAGACCACCGCGTCGGTCGGATGGGTGATCAGCGGGATCTCGAAGCGGTACGCGTCGAGCTGCCAGGCGGTGGACACCTCCTGGGAGCTCCGCGTGCGCCGCGAGGGCACGATCTCGACCTGGCCCAGGTCGTAGCTCCGACGGGCCTCCCGGCCCATCCCGATCTCCACGTGGTCACGCACGGGCCAACCCTAGACAGTCAGCGCGCCGCGTAGTTCGGCGCCTCGACCGTCATCGTGATGTCGTGCGGATGGCTCTCCTTGAGGCCCGCCGCGGTGATGCGGACGAGCTGCGCCTGCTGCAGCTGCGGGATCGTGTTGGCGCCCGCGTAGCCCATGCCTGAGCGGAGCCCGCCGGTGAGCTGGTGGACGACCTGCGAGAGCGGCCCGCGGAACGGGATGCGCCCCTCGATGCCCTCCGGCACGAGCTTGTCCTCGCTGAGCACGTCGTCCTGGGCGTAGCGGTCCTTGGAGTAGGACTTGCTGCCCTCTCGCGCGCTCATCGCCCCGAGCGAACCCATGCCGCGGTAGGTCTTGTACTGCTTGCCGCCGACGAGGATGAGGTCGCCCGGCGACTCCGCGGTGCCCGCGAGCAGGCTGCCCAGCATCACGGTGGACGCGCCGGCCGCGATGGCCTTGGAGATGTCGCCGGAGTACTGGATGCCGCCGTCGCCGATCACCGGGACGCCGGACGCGGCGCAGGCCAGCGACGCCTCGTAGATCGCGGTGATCTGCGGCGCCCCCACCCCCGCGACGACGCGCGTGGTGCAGATCGAGCCCGGCCCGACCCCGACCTTGACGGCGTCCGCCCCGGCCTCGACGAGCGCTGCCGCCCCCGCGCGGGTGGCGACGTTGCCGCCGACGACGTCGACGTCACCGACCTCGGCGCGCAGCTTCGCCACCATCTCCAGCACGCGCCGCGAGTGCCCGTGCGCGGTGTCGACCATCAGCACGTCGACGCCGGCCTCGACCAGCCCCATCGCGCGGGCGTAGGACTCCTCGCCCACGCCCACCGCGGCCGCGACGACCAGCCGGCCGTCAGGGTCCTTCGTGGCCAGCGGGTACTTCTCGGTCTTGTTGAAGTCCTTGATCGTGATCAGCCCGCGCAGGATGCCGTCGTTGTCGAGGATCGGCAGCTTCTCCAGCTTGTGCCGGCGCAGCAGGCCCAGCGCGGCCTCCGCGGACACGCCGATCCGCGCGGTGATCAGCGGCGCGTGCGTCATGACCTCACGGACGGGCCGCGTGTGGTCCATCTCGAACCGCATGTCGCGGTTGGTGATGATCCCGACGAGCTTGCCGCCCGCGTCGGTGACCGGCACGCCGGAGATACGGAACTTCGCGCACAGCGCGTCCACGTCGGCGAGGGTGGCCTCGGGTGAGCACGTCACGGGATCGGTGACCATCCCCGCCTCGGACCGCTTCACGACCTCGACCTGTGCGGCCTGCTGCTCGGGCGAGAGGTTGCGGTGCAGGGTGCCCAGCCCGCCCGCGCGCGCCATGGCGATGGCCATGCGCGACTCGGTGACGGTGTCCATCGGCGACGACACGAGCGGCACCTTCAGCCGGACGCGGCGGGTGACCTGCGTCCCCGTGTCGACGGACGACGGCACCACGTCGGACTCGGCGGGCAACAGCAGCACGTCGTCGAAGGTCAGGCCCAGCATCGCGAACTTGGGCGGCAGACCGGCGGCCTCGCTCGTCATCGAATCCTCCGGCTCGTCATCGCAGAGAGCCATCGTATCCACGTCGGGACGCCGCGACGCGCGGGTCGCACGAGTGCCTGCCCACAGATTCCGTCACCCGTCCCGAGTACGATCGGGGACGTGCCACCTGACGCGCTGCCGCCGGACCCCTTCGCCGGGGATCCGCTCGACCCCGCGCTGTCGCTCGACGGCCCCGAGCCCGAGGAGGCGGAGGAGCTGAGCGACGCCGAGCGCGACGAGATCGTCGCCGACATCGCCGACCTCGCCGTGTACCAGGCGCTGCTGGAGGTCCGTGGGGTCCGCGGCATCGTGGTCGACTGCGGCGACTGCGGCGAGCAGCACTTCCACGAGTGGAGCCTGCTGCGCGCGAGCCTGCAGCAGCTGCTCGACGAGGGGCAGATGCGCCCGCACGAGCCGGCCTTCGATCCCGACCCCAGCAGCTACGTCACGTGGGAGTACTGCCGCGGCTACGCCGACGCGGTGCTCTCCGACTCCTGACCCCCGCCACGCCGAACGGCCCGGTCCCCTCACGGGGCCGGGCCGTTCGGCGTCGTACCGACTAGCTGGTGGTGGTCGGCTCCGACTCCGACCCCGCCGCGGTGGGCGTGCCCTCCTCGGTGGCCGTCGGGCCGAGGCCCTGACCGGAGGTGGTGGTGGTCGGGTCGGGGCTGCCCTCGCTGGTGGCGGACGAGGACCCGCCTTCGCTGGACGGGGTGGTGCCGGTGGTCGGCTCGACGCTCGGCGTGGCCGGCGACGGGGTCGCGTCGGCGCTGAGCGGGCTGACCGCCGGATCGGACGGCGACGTCGGAGCCGTCGTCGTGACTGCGCCGGACGGCGCCGGGGCGGGCGTCGTCGGGGCGCCCTCGGCGGCCGCGCGCGGCGGTACCGGACGGCGGGGGTCGGCGGCCAGCGGCGTGCCGGGCTGCACCGGCTTGCCCGGCGGGGTCTCGGCAGCCTTCGCCTCGAGGAAGCTCTGCACCTCGGCGAGCTCGGCGAGACCCTCCTCGGCACGGACGGCGACGAGGTCCTCCTCCGCCGCGGCGAGCGCGGCGGCGGCGACGTCGGGCTCACCGCGCGTCAGGGCGTCCTTGGCCTCGTTGATCCGGGACTCGACGCGCCCGGCGGCCTCGACCGACTCCGCCCGCTCGCTGTAGAGCACGCGGGAGACACCCCAGAGGGTGTCACCGGGCCGGGCGTCGGACGCACCGACGGACACACCACCGACGGTGAAGACGATCATCGCGGCGGCGGCCGCGAGCGGGAACAGGTGCCGGGCGCGCCGACCGGGGGGGCGGGATGCCGCCTGGATCGTGGCCATCGCCGTGTCGAGGTCGACGAGCTCGGGGAGCGGCTCGGAATCGACCTCCGCCCGCCAGGAGGCGAGCAGGGCGGCGACGTGGTCGTCGGCGTCGTACCCGCCGACACCGGGGGCCGAGACGGACATCCCGGCGGCGAGGGCGCTGATCAGCTCGTCGTCGGCCTGCACCGCGACGAGGTCGATCGGCTCCTCCGACACGTCCTTGAACGGGATCGGCTGCGTGCGCATCTTGTCCGGATGGAAGCCGTTGGTGCCGTTGGTGCGGCGGTGGCGAGGACTCGTCTCGCCGAAACCGCGTCGTTCGTCCTGCATCTAGACCACCTCCTCGGGCATCGACTTGCGGAGCCGGGCCAGGGCCCGGTGCTGTGCCACCCGGACCGCTCCGGGCGTGGAACCGACGGCCTCGGCCGTCTCCTCGGCCGACAGACCCACCACCACGCGCAGCACCAGGATCTCCCGCTGCTTCTCCGGGAGCTGTTCGAGGAGCCGCGCCATCTCGCCGGAGAGCTCCACGCGCAGGGCGCGCTGCTCCGGTCCGTCGGCGGTCTCGACCGAGTCCGGGAGATCCGCGAAGGGATCGGACTTGTTGCGGGTCGAGGCGCGGTGGGCATCGATCACCTTGTGTGACGCGATGCCGTAGACGAACGCGAGGAAGGGGCGCCCCTGGACCCGGTACCCGGGCAAGGCCGTCAGCACGGCCACACACACCTCCTGTGCGACGTCGTCCGCCGAGGCGAACGAACGCTCCCGACCCAGGCGCGCACGGCAGTAGCGCACGACCAAGGGCCGGATGATGGCGAGCACGTGCCCGACGGCGACTCGATCGCCCGCCATGGCGCGGGTGACGAGTTCGTCGGGAACGTCTGTCGTCTCACTCATCGCACTGTGTCGTCCGGGTGTTACGCAGCATCTTCGATCTCATCCGTTCGTGAGGGCGACCACGGAGAGTGTTCAACCGTGTCCTCAGTGCGGTCCACCGTAGCGAAGAGCCGGAGACCGCTGGAGCGGGTACCTCGACAGGGGGACGCACGGGAGCGGAGAAGGGTTGCCCGGATGTCGACACGGGCCGGACATGCAAACGGGTGCGTGGCCGCCGATACGGCGGCCACGCACCCGGACGTGCTGGTGGAGCTAGGAGACCAGACCGCGACGGAAGCCGTGCGCGACGGCCTGGGCCCGGTCACGCACGCCGAGCTTGCGGAACAGCCGGCGGGCGTGGGTCTTGACCGTGTCCTCGGACAGATAGAGCTCGCGCCCGATCTGGCCGTTGCTCTTGCCCTGGCTCATGCCCCGCAACACCTGGAGCTCGCGCTCCGTGAGCTGCACGCCGGGGTCCGTCGGGGCCCTCGGCGTGGGCACGGCCGTGCTCGCCAGAGTGTGGGCGAGTGCGGCCACCAGCTCGGGACGCGAGGCGTCCCAGCGCAGGTAACCGCGCGCGCCGCCCGCGATGGCCGCGGCGATGCTGCCCGCATCGTCGGGGGCTCCGAACACGATGACGTTGGCCTGGGGGTGTGCGGCGACCAGACGTCGCGTCGCCTCCACCCCGGTGGGCACCGCACGCTGGGTGCCTACCAGGACAACGTCGACCGGCTGCCGGGAGAACCGGGCCAGCAACTCGTCCCCGTGCGCAACGCAATCGATCCGGTGCACCCCCGGCACCGCGGACATCACGCGGGTCAGGCCTTCGCGGACGCTACGACGATCGTCGCAGATGAGTACCGTCGTCACGACGATTCCTTCCTGCAGCTTCCTGCAGCCGGGTGATGTGTCACCCCACGCATCGGCGGGTGACCGCTCCACCTTGACACGATCAGGGCCCTTTTGTGCCCTCCATTCGGGCGGGTTGCGCCGAGTGGCACTCGTCATGTGGGTGACGAAGTTCCGAATGGAGTAATTACATTACTGAGGTCCGTGCAGCACCCGACACCGGCTCCCCCGTCAGGCCCCTGCCCACGGGGTCACTGAGCTGGTAGAGGACGCTCGCCGTGAGTGTCGCGGCGTGTCGTCGGCGCGCCGGACCGCTCACCCTGCCGTTCGCCGCTTCGTGCGATCGATTCACCGCATCGTCGTTTGCGTTCGGTGTCGATCTGGTCACGGACGGCGACAGGTTGTCCCCCGACAGATCAGCTCCGGCCCATCGGGCGGGTACCGACAGGGGAAGCAGACCCGCGCGGTCGGCCGCCTCGGCCACCGCGTCCAGTTCAGTGAGAACTGCGCCGTTCGGGTGAGCAACGGCGCGGACGACCGCGAGCACGAGCCGGGACTTGACGACGTGCCGCACCGAGCCCGCCTCCCGGGCCCGGTCCAGCGCACGCCGTGCCGGATCCTCCCCGTCCGCCGCCCGGCCCGTGTACAGCGCCGACTCCGCCCGCACCCAGTCGATCCGCACCGCGGTCCGCCACGAGGGGTGCCGCAGCGCCTCTGCGGCGTCGAGCAGGCGGTCGGCCACCGGGTCGCCGACCCCGAGGGCGTCGGCGGCGAGCCCGACCAGCGCGTCGACCCCCGCCGCCGCGGCGTCGGTACCGTCCGGGCACGGCGGGTCGCCCGGCGCGATGGCGGCCAGTCGCAGTCCGCGCGCGTCGAGGGGTCGGGCGAGCGCGTGGCCACCCCGCTGCCTCAGGTGCGAGGCGAGCGTCACCGCGGCGTGCGAGGCGATCCCGACCGGCGTGCACGGGTCGGCCAGCAGTCGCTGCAACAGCGCCGCGGCCGCGGCGAAGCGGCCCTGCCCGCCGAGCACGACGGCAGCGCACCAGCGGTCGGCGGGCGTCGCGCCGGGACCGACGCGGACCGCCGCTCCCGGTGACGCACCGAACGCGGCGTCGCGGAGCCCGGCCGCCGCGGTCAGATCAGCACCGCCGCGGCGAGCTGTCGACCCGCGTCCGACAGCGAGACCAACGACCCGACGCGCGGGGGCAGCTCCGCCCCGGCCCAGCCCGGCCCGGCGACGTACGTGCGGAACCGCGGACGGGTGCGGGGCAACGACCGCAACAGCCCCAGGTCGGCACTCTGCGGGAGTTGCGACCAGAGGACGACGGCGGCCGGCGCGGTCCGTCGGATCGCGGCGACGAGCGCGTCGGAGGGCAGGTTGGAGCCCAGCGACCGGCACTCCACGTACCGGTCGGCCAGCGACGCGGCGAGTGCCGTCAGCGGCAGCGTGTGGTACTCCCCCGGCATCCCGGCGAGCAGCACCGGCCGGGGATTGCGCGCGGGGGCGGCCTCGGTGGCGTGCCGCCCGAACACCGCGATCACGCACTCGCTGATGAGGTGCTCGATCTCGATGCCGGCTCCGGTGTCGGCCCACCGCTGGGCCACCGCGGACAGCACGGGCCGGGCCACGGCGTCCCAGGTGTCCTCGACCCCGTCCGCCGCGATCGACTCCTCCAGCAGCTTCCGGATCGCCGCTGCGTCGAGGGCCAACGCCGCCCGGCCCAGCCCGCGGGCCCTACGACCCGCGCCCGGCAGCCGCAGCGCCCGGCCGCCTACCCGGACCCGGGTGGCGGCCCGACCGTCGCCGGTGTCGTCGGCGAGCAGCAGCGGCCCGCCCACGTCGGGCTCGTCCGCGTCGGGAGGGGTCCCGGACTCGGCCGGCAGCCGCCGGGGTCCGTCGGCGTCGGGGCGGGGCAGCCGGGCGGTGCGGGCGTACTCCGCGGCGTCGACGGGTGACGCCCCGCGCAGCAGCGCATGCTGCATCAGCTCCAGGCGCGCGACGTCGTCGGCCGCGTAGCGACGGTGACGGCCGGGCTCGTGCGCGCCGGGGCCGATGCCGTAGCGACGGTCCCAGGTGCGCAGCGTGGACGGGGCGATACCGAGCCGGCGGGCGACGGCGGCGACCGTGAGCTGCGGCACCCGCCCGTCCACCTCGGCCGCGACAGCGGACGCCGGCTCGTCGACCCGGGGGTCGTCCTGATCAGCGGTGACCGGCGGCGGGACCGGTGCGGCCGCCGTCGGCTCGGAGTGCATTGGACCATCGTGCGGGCCCGCTGCACGAAGGGCAACCGCATCCCCTACCTCCGCATACTTGAACAAGGTTTGAAGCGGTTCTACGATGGGGACTCCGACCTGGTAGACGGTCGTCGTTGAGGAGATGCAGTCGTGGCGGACATCAGAAGGCTCCCGGTCCCGGTGACCGACATCTGGGACTGGCAGATGCACGGATCGTGCCGCGGGATGGACAGCGGTTTCTTCTTCCACCCGGAGGGTGAACGGGGCCCGGCGCGGGTCAACCGCGAGGTGCGCGCCAAGCAGGTGTGCCTGACCTGTCCGGTCCTCGAACAGTGCCGGCGCCACGCGCTCACCGTCCACGAGCCGTACGGCGTGTGGGGCGGGCTCTCGGAGTCCGAGCGCGACGACATCATCCGCGGCCGGGAGCGCACGCTCAAGATGGCCGATCCCGCACCGGTGGTGCACGCACCCCGATGACGCCGGGTCCGGCGTCGCGTCAGGCCACGTCGGTTCCGTGAAGCAGAACGGGCCACCTCCTTCCGGAGGTGGCCCGTTCGTCGTGCGGGGTACTGCTAGTGACCGTGCCCGTGGCCGTGACCGCCACCGGCGGGGGCCGCCGGGGCGTCGGCGGGCTTGTCGACGACGGCACTCTCCGTGGTGAGCACCATGCGCGCGATCGACGCGGCGTTGACCACGGCGGAGCGCGTGACCTTCACCGGGTCGATGACGCCGTCGGCCAGTAGGTCGCCGAAGGTGAGGGTGGCGGCGTTGAAGCCGTGGCCCCACTCCTGCTCGGCGACCTTGTTGACGACGACCGAGCCCTCGAGGCCACCGTTGGCGGCGATCCAGAACAGCGGGGCCGACAGGGCCTTGCGGACGATCGAGACACCGGTGGCCTCGTCGCCGGTGAGGCCGAGGCCGCTCTCCAGCGTCTTGGCCGCCTGCACCAGCGCGGAACCGCCGCCGGGCACGATGCCCTCCTCGACCGCGGCGCGGGTGGCCGACACCGCGTCCTCGATGCGGTGCTTGCGCTCCTTGAGCGCGGTCTCGGTGGCCGCCCCGACCTTGATCACCGCGACGCCGCCGGCCAGCTTGGCCAGCCGCTCCTGCAGCTTCTCGGTGTCCCAGTCGGACGTGGCGTCCTTGATCTCGCGCTTGAGCAACGCGACGCGGTCGTCGACCGCGTCCTTGGAGCCGCCGCCCTCGACGAGGGTGGTGGCGTCCTTCGTGACGACGACGCGGCGCACCGTGCCCAGCAGGTCCAGCCCGGCCTCGGAGAGCTTGAGCCCGACCTCGGCGTTGATGACCGTGCCACCGGTGGCGATGGCCAGGTCCTCCATGAACCACTTGCGGCGGTCACCGAAGAACGGCGACTTGACCGCGGCGACCTTGACGGTCTTGCGGATCGAGTTGACGACCAGGGTCGAGAGCGCCTCGCCCTCGAGGTCCTCCGCGATGATGAGGAGGGGCTTGCCGTCGGCGAGCACCTTCTCCAGCAGCGGCAGCAGGTCGGCGATGGCACCGATCTTGTCGCGGTGCAGCAGGACGTAGGCGTTCTCCAGCACCGCCTCCATCGACTCCGAGTCCGTCACGAAGTACGGGGAGAGGTAGCCCTTGTCGAACTGCAGGCCCTCGGTGATCTCCAGCTCGGTGGCGAGCGTGGAGCCCTCCTCGATGGTGATCACGCCGTCCTTGCCGACGGCCTTGAGCGCCTCGCTGATCAGGTTGCCGATCTCCGCCTCGCGGGAGGCGATCGTGCCGACCTGGGCGATGTGCTCCTTGTCGTCGACGGGGACGGCCTTCTCCTTGAGGAAGGCGGCGACCGCGTCGGCGGCGGCGGAGATGCCCTTGCCCAGCGCCATCGGGTTCGCACCCGCGGCGACGTTGCGCAGGCCCGCGGCCACCATGGCCTGGGCGAGCACGGTGGCGGTGGTGGTGCCGTCGCCCGCGACATCGTTCGTGCGGGTGGCGACGGTCTTGGCGAGCTGGGCCCCGAGGTTCTCGAACGGGTCCTCGAGGTCGATCTCGCGGGCGATGGTGACCCCGTCGTTGGTGACGGTGGGACCACCGAACTTCTTGTCGATGACGACGTGCCTGCCACGCGGGCCGAGGGTGACCTTGACCGCGTCGGCGAGCTGGTTCACCCCGCGCTCCAGTGCGCGGCGGGTCTGCTCGTCGAAGCTGATCTGCTTCGGCATGTCCTGCCTCTCTGGGTTACTTCAAGAAATGCCGACGCCCCGGTGGCCCGCTCGGTCGAGGGACCACCGGGGCGGCGGTACTGCAGAACTACTGCGTCAGTTGACGACCGCGAGCACGTCGCGCGCGGAGAGGATGAGGTACTCCTCGCCGTTGTACTTGACCTCGGTGCCGCCGTACTTCGAGTAGATGACGACGTCGCCGACCGCTACGTCCAGCGGGACGCGGTTGCCGTTGTCGTCGATACGGCCGGGGCCGACCGCGAGGACCTTGCCCTCCTGGGGCTTCTCCTTGGCGGTGTCCGGGATGACGATGCCGGACGCGGTCGTGGTCTCCGCCTCGCTGGCCTGGACGACGATCTTGTCCTCGAGCGGCTTGATGTTCGCCACGACGATGACCTCCCCTTCGGGGTGTACGTGTATCGGCTCTGATCGGATACGACGCGAGACCGGTCGGGCTCCCCGCCGCCGCGGGTGCCGGGGTGCCGACGGTCGATCTCGGCGTGCGTTGGCACTCTACCCATGAGAGTGCCAATCCCTCAACGGTGGCCCGGCGTTCATCGGGTCGTGCCCTCCGGTCCACGCCGCGCACGGCCGGGTGACACACGCTGCCGGACGTGACCGTCGACGCGCGCACCTCCACCGACCGCCGATCCGTCCTGCTCGCCGGGGTCGCCGCCTCCGCCGTGCTGGCCGTCCCCACCGGCCTGCTGACGGCCGCGCCCGCCGCGGCGTCGGCCCGCCGGGGCGACCCGTTCACCCTCGGCGTCGCGTCCGGGGAGCCCGCGTCCGACGGGTTCGTGCTCTGGACCCGCCTCGCGGTCGACCCGTTGGCCGAGGACGGCCTCGGCGGGATGGGCGACCGGCACACCGACGTCGAGTGGGAGCTGGCCGAGGACGAGCGGTTCCGCCGGATCGTGCGCCGGGGCGTCGAGACCACCGGTCCGGGGCTGGGGCACAGCATCCACGTCGAGCTCGCCGGACTGCGTCCGGGCCGCGAGTACTTCTACCGCTTCCGTGCCGACGGAGCGGTGTCCCCGACCGGGCGCACCCGCACCGCGCCGCCGCCGTCGTCGATGGCCCCGCTGACGATGTGCTTCACCTCGTGCTCGCAGTTCGAGCACGGATTCTTCACCGCCTACGCGCGCCTGGCCGAGGACGAGCCGGACCTGGTGCTGCACCTGGGCGACTACCTCTACGAGTACGTCGCGAACGACTACGTGACCGAGCCGGGCAACGTGCGCGACCACGTCGGCCCGGAGACCTCGACGCTCGCGAACTACCGCCAGCGCCACGCGCAGTACAAGACCGACGCCGACCTGCGGACCGCGCACGCCGTCGCCCCGTGGCTGGTCGTGTTCGACGACCACGAGGTCGAGAACAACTGGGCCGACGACGTGCGCGAGCTGCCGCTCGACCCTCCGGGCGGCGACTTCGCCGACCGGAGGGCCGCGGCGTTCCGGGCGTACTGGGAGAACATGCCGCTGCGCGCCGCCCAGCGCCCCTCGGGCGTCGACATGCGGCTCTACCGGACCGTCGGCTGGGGTCGCACCGCCGCGTTCCACATGCTCGACACCCGCCAGTACCGCAGCGACCAGCCGTGCGACGACACGTTCCCGGCCACCTGCGACGCGCGGTCCGACGAGGCCGCGTCGCTGCCCGGTTCCGAGCAGGAGGCATGGCTCGCGGACCGCTTCGCGCAGTCGCGCGCCCGCTGGGACGTGCTCGGCCAGCAGGTGTTCTTCTCCCAGGTCGACTACGTACCCGGCGAGGCGCGGGGGTTCAACCCCGACGCGTGGGACGGCTACACCGCATCGCGCGACCGGGTCGTCGACTCGTGGGTGGAGGCGGGGTCGCGCAACGTCGTCGTCCTCACCGGGGACGTGCACGCGCACTGGGCCGCCGACGTCAAGCGACGCTTCGACGACCCCGGGTCGCCGGTGGTGGGCACCGAGCTGGTGTCGAGCTCGGTCACCTCGGGCGGCGACGGCTCGGAGACGAACGAGGAGACCGCGGGGCAGCTCGCCGACAACCCGCACATCCGGTTCTTCAACAACCGCCGCGGCTACGTCCGCACCCGGTTCACCGCCGACGAGCTGACGGCCGAGTTCCGCGTGCTGCCCTACGTCCAGCAAGCGGGGGCGCCGGTCGAGACGCGCGCGACGTTCGTGGTGGAGGACCGGCGGCCGGGGCTCAACCCCGCCTGAGGTGGCGTGCGCCCTAACCGCTCCCGCCGATCGCGGAGGAGGGTGCCGGAGCGGGCACCGGGGCCCGCCGGGAGGGGGCCCGATGACCGCGCTCGACGCCGTACTGATCCTGCTCGCCGGAACCGCGGCGGGGGCGATCAACGCCGCTGTGGGGTCCGGGTCGCTGATCACGTTCCCCACGCTCCTCGCGCTCGGCTTCCCGCCGGTGCTCGCGAACGTCTCCAACAACATCGGGCTAGTGCCCGGCGGGGCCGCGAGCGTGTGGGGATACCGTCGCGAGCTCGCCGACCAGCGACGGCGGCTGCTCGTGCTCGGGTCGATGTCGGTGGTCGGCGGCACCGCGGGGGCGGTGCTGCTGCTCGTGCTTCCCGCCACGGCGTTCCGGGCGGTGGTGCCGGTACTGATCGGGCTCGCGGTGCTGCTGGTCGCCGTGCACCCGTGGATCGCGCGGGCACTCGCGCGGCGGCCCGAGCGGGCCGGGCGGCGCGACGTCGGACCGGCGGCGCTGGTCGCCACCGCCGCGTGCGGTGTCTACGGCGGCTACTTCGGCGGCGCGCAGGGCATCCTGCTCGTCGGGCTGCTGGGCACGGTGATGACGGAGACCCTGCAGCGCCTCAACGCCCTCAAGAACGGGCTCGTGACCTGCGTCAACGCGGTCGCGGCCGTCACCTTCCTGATCGTCGCCCCCGATCGGGTCGACTGGCGGATCGTCGGGCTGATCGCCGTCGGGTCGTCGGTGGGCGGGCTGATCGGGTCCCGGATCGGTCGGCGGCTCCCCCAGCCGGTGCTGCGCGGCGTGATCGTCGTCGTCGGGGTCGTGGCGATCGTGAACCTGCTGCGCCCGGCGTAGCGTCGGCGGCATGGAGAGGATCGGTTCTCTGGAGGTGTCCCGGCTCTGCCTGGGCGCGAACGTGTTCGGGTGGACGGCCGACCGGGAAGCGTCGTTCGCGGTGCTCGACGGCTTCGTCGCGGCGGGCGGCACCGTGATCGACACGGCCGACTCCTACATGTGGCGGGTCCCCGGCAACTCCGGCGGCGAGTCCGAGACGATCATCGGCGACTGGATGGCCGAGCGCGGCAACCGCGACGAGGTCGTCATCGCGACGAAGGTGGGCTCGCTCCCGACCCGCCCGGGCCTGTCGGCGGCGAACATCCGCGCGGCGTGCGAGGACTCGCTGCGGCGGCTGCGCACCGACCGGATCGACCTGTACTGGGCCCACAAGGACGACCCCGACACCCCGCAGGAGGAGACCCTCGGAGCGTTCGACGCGCTCGTCCGCATCGGGTCGGTGCGCGAGATCGGCGCCTCCAACTTCTCCGCCGACCGGCTGCGCAGCGCACTCGACCTCTCCGCGGGTACCACGTCCTACGTCGCCGCCCAGCCGCACTACAACCTGATGGAGCGCGCGGAGTTCGAAGCCGGGCTGGCCCCGCTGCTGGCCGCCGAGGGGATCGCGTGCCTGCCGTACTACGCGCTGGCCAAGGGTTTCCTCACCGGCAAGTACCGGACCGGCGGGCCGGACGTCGCAAGCGTCCGGGCCGAGGGGGCGCTGGCCTACCTCGACGACCGCGGCACCGCGGTACTCGCCGCGCTCGACGAGATCGGCGTCGCGCACGACGTGCCGGTGGCGGCGGTCGCGCTGGCCTGGCTCGCGGCACAGCCGACGGTCGCCGCACCGATCGCGAGTGCCCGCACCCCGGAACAGCTCACCGCCCTGCTCCCGGCGCTGACCCTGGAGCTGGGTGCCGACGAGCTGGCCCGTCTCACCGCGGCCGGCGTCTAGCTACCCACCAGCACCTCGGTGACCGGCATCGACGAGTCGGCCGGGAGGTCCAGCGGACTGGCGGCCGCCCCGCCCGCGAGCAGGTGCGCCCCCAGTGCCGCGACCATCGCCCCGTTGTCGGTGCACAGGCCGGGGCGCGGCACGCGCAGGACGATGCCGGCGGCGTCGCAGCGCTCCTGGGCGAGCGCGCGGAGCCGCGAGTTGGCCGCGACTCCCCCGCCGAGCAGCAGCGTCTCCATACCCCGCTCACGGGCCGCGCGCACGGCCTTCGCGGTGAGCACGTCCACGACGGCCTCCTGGAAGCTCGCCGCGACGTCGGCCACCGGCACCGGGGTGCCCGCCCGCTCCAGCGCCTCGACGTGCCGCGCCACCGCGGTCTTGAGGCCGGAGAAGGAGAAGTCGAACGAGGCGTCGCGGGGGCCGGTGAGTCCGCGCGGGAACGCGACCGCGCGCGGGTCGCCGTCGCGGGCCACGCGGTCGACGTGCGGACCGCCGGGGAACGGCAGGCCCAGCAGGCGGGCGATCTTGTCGAACGCCTCCCCCGCCGCGTCGTCGATCGTGGCGCCGAGCGGGGTGACGGGCCCTGCGATGTCGGGCACGTCGAGCAGGCTGGAGTGCCCGCCGGAGACCAGCAGCGCGAGGCACGGCGGCAGCGGGCCGTGCTGCAGCGTATCGACGGCGACGTGCGCGGCGAGGTGGTTGACGCCGTAGAGCGGCACGTCCCAGGCGGTGGCGTAGGCCTTCGCGGCCGCCACCCCGACGAGCAGAGCGCCGGTGAGCCCCGGACCCGCCGTGACGGCCACGGCGTCGACGTCGCGGGCGGCGATCCCGGCCGCGGCGAGCGCACGGCGCACCGCGGGCACCATGGCCTGCAGGTGGGCGCGGGACGCGACCTCCGGCACCACCCCGCCGAAGCGCGCGTGCTCGTCGACCGAGGACGCAACCTCGTTGGCCAGCAGCGCGACCGCGCCGCCCTCGGTACGCACGATCCCGACGCCGGTCTCGTCGCACGAGGTCTCGATGCCCAGGACGATCATCGGGCGTCCCTCCGCATCGTGTGGGCGTCGGCCCCGCTGGGCCGGTAGTAGCGCCTGCGCAGGCCGACCACGGTGAAGCCCTCCGACTCGTAGAGCGTGCGCGCGGGCTCGTTGTCGGTGCGGACCTCCAGGAACACCGTGGCCCGCTCCGCGTCGGCCACCTCCAGCAGTTCGCGCAGCAACGTGCGGCCGATCCCGCGGCCCTGGTGCGACGGGTCGACGCCGATCGTGTGGATCTCGGCCTCGGCCTGCGGCGGCCCGGCGACGAAGGCGAGCCCGGCGTAGCCGACGAGCATGTCGCCGTCGCGCGCGGCGCGGTAGAGGTGCCCCATCCGCACCTCGTCGCGGAAGGCGCGCTCGCTCCACGGGTCGTCCTCGGGGAAGAGCAGCTTCTCCAGCTCGGCGCAGCGGGGGGCGTCGTCCTCGCGCAGCTCGTCGGTGGTCATCGGGCGCTCACCTTCTTGCGCGCTCCCGGCTCCTGGGCGTCGGGACGGCGCAGGTACAGCGGCTCCAACGGCCCGGGATCGACCCCCGACCGCACCGCCGCGGCGGCGGCGGCAACCAGCCCCCGCGGCGACGGCGCGGCGGGTTCGCGCACCGGCCACCCGAGCCCCGCGGCCGACCCGCCCGCCGCGGCGGTCACGGACAGACCGCGCCCGACCAGCGCCGCCGGGGACTCCACGTGCGGGCCGTCCACCCGCGCCCCGGACCCGTCGTAGGCGGCCCAGTAGACCTCGCGGCGCCGGGCGTCGGTGACGACGAGCAGCGACGCGGTGTCCGGAGCCGTGGCGTCGGCGGCGATCGCGTCGAGGGTGCACACCCCGTGCACGGGAACGGCGAGCGCGTCGCCCAGCGCGGCGGCGGTGACCATCCCGACCCGCAGCCCGGTGAACGGGCCCGGCCCGGTGCCGACGACGACCGCGTCGATCTCCTGCAGCGCGATCCCGGCGTCGGCACACGCGCCGAGCACGCCCGGCATGAGCAGCTCCGCGTGCTTGCGGGGATCGTCCACGACGCGCACCGACCGGGGCACGACCGCGTCGGGGGTCAGTTCGACGACGCCCGCCGTGACGGCGGTCGTCGCGGTGTCCAGGGCCAGCACGAGCACCCGCCCAGGCTACGAGCGTCGGTTCCGGCCCGTGCCGACGGGCCGCCGACCTGTGGACAACTCTCGTCGATGTGGACAACTCGCGATCGTGGTCGGGGCCCGTGCCGGGTCCTGTCGGGGCCCGGTCGGATCGTCGGCGCCATGACCGAGACACCCCGAACCGTCGCCCTGTCCACTGCCGTCGCCGCGGCCCGCGAGCGGCACCGCGAGCTGATCGACGCCGCGATCGCGTGGCAGTCCGGGCGTGAACGCCGGACCGATCCCGACCACTTCGCCCTCCTCTGTGCGGCCACCGAGCCCGATCCCGAGGCCACGACCAGGCGGTGGACCCGCACCGGCACCTACGGCGTCGTGCGCCGCGGCATCCCGAACCGGTGCTCGCGCAACCGGTGCCCGTGCCCGGCGGAGATCGTCGACGCCGTGTGGGACTGGTTCGACTTCCTGCACGCCACCGGGCGCCTGGATCCCGACAGCGATCCGCTCGCGGAGCTGCGCAAGCCCCTCATCTGCTTCGGAGGGCTCGACCAGGACGGCCGGGCGCTGCCCGACGGCGAACCGCGGCAGGTCGGGTGCGAGTGCTTCCTGCCCTACCGGGAGACCACGGAGCTGCTGGGCGAACTGGTGCAGCAGGCTGAGCGGTCCGGGGGTGATCCGCTCGATGCGCTGCGCCGCGCGGTGGGCCGGCCCCACCCCGGCCCAGGACCCGTGGGAGTGGGACGAACCCGACGACCGGCCGTACGGCTCGCCGTGGACGGCGTCCGGGCCGTGAGCGCCGCCTCACCAGTCGGCGAGCAGCTCCGGGAGGTCGGCGAGGCTCGCGATCACGCCGTCGGGGTGCACGTCCACCGGCACCTGCTGCACCGCCGGGATGTCGGAGTGCGGCACCAGCACCGCCTTCATCCCGACGCTCTTGGCACCGCTGATGTCGTCGTAGGGTCGGTCGCCGACGTACACGCAGCGCTCGGGGTGCGCCATGCCCAGCGCGTCCATCGCGGCGCGGAACGCCGTGGGATGCGGCTTGGTGTAGGCCAGGTCGCTGCTCCACACGCAGGCGTCGAAGAGGTCGAACACGCCGTCGCGGCTCAACCAGTCCTCGTGCCACTGCGCGGGCCAGGCCGTGGAGGAGAGCACGCCGAGCAGCAGGCCGCGTTCGCGCAGCTCGGTGAGCATCGGCGCGGCTTCGGGGTCGGTGCGCGTGGCCTGCACCCAGAACCCGCGGTACGCCTCCAGCGCCGACGGGTCGTGACCGGCCTCCGCGTCGGCGATCAGCTCCGCGGTGGTGAACGCGCGGTGGGAGTCGCGGACGGTGGCCCACCGGGCCGCCTCGGCCGTGGCGAGCGCCACCGCGAGCTCCGCCGCGCGCGCGTCGTCGTCCGCGTGCCGCGTGCTCACATAGGCGCGCCACGCGTCGTGCGGGTCCAGGGAGGTCCAGGGCGTCAGCGTGCCGCCCCAGTCGAAGATCACGGCCTCGATCGTCACGGGGCCTCCACCCGCACCACGGTCGCCACGCGCACGTCGTCGGGTCGGCGGTGCAGGCGCACGAGCAGGTGCCTCGCCGAGAGCCGCTCCGCCACGCCCTCGCCCCACTCCACGGCCACCACGGCGTCGGCGAGGTCGGTGTCGAGGTCGAGGTCGTCCAGCTCCGCGGCCACGTCGGCGGCCATCCCGAGGCGGTACGCGTCGACGTGCACCAGCGGCACCCCGCGCGGTCCGGCGCGGTGCTCACGGGCGATCACGAACGTCGGCGACGTCACCGGGCCGGTCACCCCGAGCCCGCGGGCGAGCCCCCGCACGAACGCCGTCTTGCCCGCGCCGAGCGGGCCCGACAGCACCACCAGGTCACCTGCCGTGAGCCCTGCGGCCAGGCGCTCGCCCAGCGCCTCGGTGTCGGCGACGTCGGGCAGCTCCAGGGCGGTGTCGACCGGCACCCCGGCCGCGCTCACGCCCGCCGCCGGAACCGCCGCGGCCTGCCCTGGCCGGTGTCGGTGGCCGACCCGTCGTCGATGCGGGCCGCACTGCGCTGCAGCAGCGCGATCAGCGCCTGGTCCATCACCTCGTGCCGCTCCAGCATCGGCAGGTGCCCCACGCCGGGGAAGCGCACCAGCGCCGCATCGGGCAGCTCGGCCGCGATCCGCTCGGAGTGCGCGAACGGGATCACGCGGTCGGCCTCGCCCGCGGCCACGAGCACCTCGCAGCCCGCGAGTGCGGGCAGTGCCGCCACCCGGTCGTGGGTGCCCACGGTGTCGACGAAGTCGGTGAGCGCGTCCACCGCGTTGGAGCTGATCATCGTGTCGACCAGGTCGACCAGCCAGGGGGCGACGCTGCGGTCGCCGTACGCGAAGCTGCGGGTGATCGCCCAGATCAGGTCGCCCGCCACGCCACGCACCACGTCCACGAGCGTGGGCTGCAGCCGGGCGAGCAGGCCGACACCGCGGGTCAGCGGGTTGCGCCGCGACAGCAGGGCCCCCTGCAGGCCGGCACTCGCCACCTCGCCCGCCGAGGTGGCGACGAGTGCCACCCCGAGCACGCGGTCGGTGAACAGCTCCGGGTGCTGCTCGGCCAGCGCCATGAGCGTCATCCCGCCCATGGAGTGCCCCACGAGCACCAGCGGGCCCTCCGGGGCCAGTGCGCGGATCACGGCGTCGAGGTCGTGGCCGAGCTGCTCGATCGTGCAACTCTCCCGCGAGGCGCGCTCGGAACGCCCGTGGCTGCGCTGGTCGTACAGGACCAGTCGCACGGCGGGGTCGGTGAGCTCGGCCAACGACCTGCGCTGGAAGTGCCAGGTGCGCCGGTCCAGTGCGAACCCGTGCACGAGCACGACGGTGAGCACGGGCGCGTCGTCGGGGCCCTCGGAGAGGTTGATCTCCTCGCACGACAGCCGCACGCCGTCGTCGGCCGTCACCGACGACGGTTCCCCCGGCGGCAGCACGCCCGGCTCGGAGCTGCCCTCCGACATCTGGGTGGCGAGCCTGCGCCGCGCCGTGGAGATCTGCTTGCGCTTGCGGGCGGCCGCGCCGACCGCCACACCCGTGGCGGCCGCGCCGACCACGCCGCCCGCCACACCGACGGTCTGCCAGACCCCGGGCCGCTTCACGGCGACCCCACCGGGGTGCGGGTCACGCGGTTGCCGTGCACGCCGGTGGCGATCTCGTAGTGGATCGTGTCGAGCTCGTCGGCCCAGTCCTGCGCGGTGGGTCCGCCGTCGTCGCCCGGCCCGAACAGCACCGCGTGGTCACCCGCCCGCACGTCGCTGTCGAGGCCGCAGTCGACCACCACCTGGTCCATGCAGACCCGTCCGACCACCGGCCGCAGCCGGCCCCCGAGCAGCACCTGCATCCGGGAGTTGCGGTTCAGCCGGCGCGGCACCCCGTCGGCGTAGCCCGCGGGGATCAGCGCCAGCGTCGTCTCCGCCGGGGTGGTCCATTCGTGGCCGTAGGACACGCCCTCCCCGGCGGGCACCCGCTTCACCAGTGCGACGCGGGCCCGCAGTGTCATCACCGGGCGCAGCGGACTCTCCTCGACGGGCCGGTCGAGCGGGTCGAGCCCGTACACGGCGATGCCCGGCCGGACGATGTCGAAGTGGAGGTCGGGGCGGGTGAGGGTGGCCGCGGAGTTCGCGAGGTGACGCAGTGGGGCGAGCCCGCGGTCCCGCGCGGCCTGCCAGGCCTCGTTCAGCCGGACGGCCTGCCGGTCCAGCGTCGGATGGTGCGGGGCGTCGGCGTGCGCGAGGTGCGACCAGACGGCCACCACCTCGCAGGTGCCGTCGGCGGAGGCCTTCGCGGCGTCGTCGAGCAGGTCGCCCCACTCCGCGGCGGGCGCACCGTTGCGGGAGAGCCCGGTGTCGATCTTGAGGTGCAGCCGCACCGGGCGACCGGCGGTCCGCGCCCCGGCCAGCACGGCGGCCAGGTGCTCGCGGGAGGCGACCGACAGGTCGACGTCGGCCGCGATCGCGGCCGCGAAGTCGTCGTCGGGCACGTGCAGCCACGACAGCAGCGGCGCCGTGACGCCCGCCGCCCGCAGCTCCAGCGCCTCCTCGATCGTGCAGACGCCCAGCCACGTCGCCCCGGCAGACAGTGCGGCCCGCGCTACCGGCACGGCTCCGTGGCCGTACCCGTCGGCCTTGACCACGGCCATGACCTGGGCATCCGCGGCTGCAGCGGTGAGCACCCCGATGTTGTGGCGCACGGCGTCGAGGTCGATCACCGCCTCGACCCGGGCCGTCCCCGACGAAGTCACGACGGCATCATCGCATCACCGGCCGGGGCCGGGGGTCCCCCGGAGGGCGTGCGCCGCCTCACTGCGCACGATCTTGGGCGGCGGACGTCCGGAACAGGGAGCGGACCGCCGCCGGGATGGCGGCCTGCAGCAGCGAGGCCGGGGCGGGCGCGCCGTCGGCGGCGAGCCCGGCGGCGCGGGCGTGCACGAACGCGGCACACCCCGCCGCCCACCACGGCTCCAGCCCGGCGGCGAGCAGCGCCCCGATGATCCCGGACAGCACGTCTCCCGACCCCGCCGTGGCCGCCCACGACGTCGTCGACGGGTGCACGAGCGCGCGCCCGTCCGGGGCCGCGACGACCGTCGCGTGGCCCTTGAGCAGCACCGTCACGCCGAGGTCGGCGGCCGCGCGCCGGGCCGCGCCGATCCGGTCGGCGCCCACATCCCCGGCCAGTCGGGCGAACTCGCGGTCGTGCGGGGTCACCACGACCGGTCTGCCGCGAACGGCGTCGCGCAGGTCGGCGTGCGCGGCGAGCAGGGTGATCGCGTCGGCGTCGAGGCACAGGGGCACGTCGCGGTCCAGGGCGGCGCGGACGGTGGCGCGCCCGGCGTCGTCGGTGCCCGAGCCGGGCCCGACCGTCCAGGCCTGGGTCCGCCCCGCCCCGTCGACGTCCGGGGTCGCCACGACCTCGGGCCACCGTGCGTGCACGGCCTCGGCCCCGGTGCCCGCGTAGCGCACCATCCCGCTGGTCGCGAGCACCGCGGCACCCGCCGCGAGCACGGCCGCCCCCGGGTAGACCGCCGAGCCGGCCGCGATTCCGACGACACCCTGTGTGTACTTGTCGTCGGCCGGGCCGGGGATCGGCCAGCGGGCGGCGACATCGGCGGCCTCGAGCACCTGCGCGTGCGGCTCGGGCAGGTGCGGTCCCAGCCCGAAGTCGACGAGGTGCACCGGCCCGCACGACGGTGCGGCCAGCGCGTGCACCGGCTTGCGGGCCCCGAAGGTCACGGTCGCGGTGGCGCGGACCGCGGGGTCGTGGACCTCGCCGGTGTCGGTGTCGACGCCGCTGGGCAGGTCCACGGCCACGACCGGCACGCCGGCCCGTGCGGCCGCGGCCACCAGCCCGGCCCCCGGTTCCCGCACCGCACCGCGTCCGGAGATCCCGACGATCCCGTCGACCACCAGGTCGGCCCGTCCCACCAGCTCCGCGGCCCCGACGACCCCGACGACCCGGCCCCCGACCCGCCGCAGCGCCGCCAGCCCCGGCTCGTACGCGCGGTCCGGCACGAGCAGCACCGCCGTCACCGCGACGCCACGGCGGCGCAGCTCGTACCCGGCCCACAGGGCGTCGCCGCCGTTGTGTCCCGCCCCGACGAGCAGCACCACGTGCCGGCCGGTGACGGCGGGCCCGAGCTCCACGCGCACCCGCACCGCGAGCCCGTACGCGGCGCGCCGCATGATCGTCTCGCCCGGGACCCGCCGCATCATCGACGCCTCGGCGTCCCGGATCTGGTCGGCCGTCCACACACCCCACATGGGGGCGACAGTAGGCGCGCCTGCGGGCGTCGGCCGGTCCCGTCGGGGGTCACCGCCGTCGACACGATCGGGTCACGCCCGTCCCGGACCGGCGACGAGCGGGCCGCGGTACTACGGTTCTGCGCTGTGACCCGGACCCGATCGTCCTCGCCCGACGCGGTGCACGCGCAGCTCTCCGGGCTGCGCGGCGGCAAGGACGCGCTCGACCAGCTCTCCCGCCCGGGGCCCCTCACCGCGCTGCGCGGCGATCTCGGCATGGTCGGCATCCCCGGCGTCGTCTTCGCGCCGGAGGAGGGCCTCGGCCTCGCCGCCGTCGCGTTCGGGCACGACTGGCTCCAGCCCGCCGACCGCTACGCCGACCTGCTGCGCCACCTCGCCACCTGGGGCATCGTCGCGGCCGCCCCGGGCAGCCACCGCGGTGCGCTGCCGAGCCACGCCGGGTTCGCCGCCGACCTGCGCACCACGCTCGACGTCTGCGCGGGGGTGCGGCTGGGTGACGGCCGGATCAGCGTCGACGCCCGCCGCACCGCGTTCGCCGGCCACGGCATCGGCGGCGGTGCTGCGATCCTCGCGGCCGCCGGGCACTCCCGCGTCCGGGCGGTCGTGTCGATCGCGATCGCGCAGACCCGCCCGTCGGCCCTCGACGCGGCCCGCACGGTCACGGTCCCGACGCTGCACCTCGCCGCGGGCAACGACACCGTCTCCCCCGCAACCGGCCACGCCGAGCCGGTCGCCATGGCCGCGGGCGGCCCGGTCGTGCTGCGGACGCTGAAGAAGGCCACCCACACCGGTTTCCTCGACGGCATCCACTGGAGCGACCTGCTCCTCTCCGGCAGCCCCGACGCGAAGACCCGCCGCCTCACCCGCGGCCTGGTCACCGCGTTCCTGCTGCGCGAGCTGTGCGACGAGACCGGTGCGCCGCTCGACGAACTGGTCGACGGCAAGGTCGCGGGCACCGAGGTCGTCGCCCGATCCTGATCCGGGCCGGGACGACCCGGCCACCGGGCAGGCGCCCACGGGGGGAGCCGGTCACCGCTCACGGCCCGTCATCGGAGAGCCGGGCGAGGTTCATCCCCCGCTCGTCGTCGACCCGGCGCGCGTCGGTGCCGCCCAACCGCGGTCCGGTGCCGGAACGCCGTGCGACGACCGCGCCGTCCCCCGGGGACACGTCCGGCGGCCGCCCTTCCGATGTCCGTCCGTCCGCCGCCCGTCCATCCGGCAGCAGACCGTCCGGCGACTGGTCGTCGGGCGGCCGACCGTCCGGCATGGCCACCAGCCGCTCCATCGCCGACGCCACGAGCCGCCCCGCGGCGAGCGCGGCGTCGGCCTCCCGGTCCAGCTCCCGCTGCACCAGCCCCGCCCGCTCCACCCACGCCCGGCCCGCATCGTCGAGCCAGTCGGACTCGACGTCGGCGATCACCCGGCCGAGCGCGGGCAGGGCGTTCTGCAGCCGGGCGGCGGTGACGGCGAGCAGCCCGGCCGCGGTCAGCAGTGCCTCCTCCGCGCTCACGGCCCGTCCGCGAGCGCGGACAGCCCGACCGCGGCTGCGGCGTCGGCCGCCGCGGCCGCGTACGCGGTGACGTGCAGCGCCGCGACCAGCCCGGCCAGCTCCCGGCCCGTCCGGTCGACGGCGGACGCGGCACGGTCGAGCTCGGCGAGCACCGCGGGCCCGCCCGGCGTCGTGACGAGCTCGGCACGGGTCGCCACATCGAGGGCGGGCGGGGGCACCAGGTCGGGCAGCAGCTCCGACAACCGCCACCCGTGCAGGTGCAGCCGGTCGGGATCGAGGTGCAGCTCGGGCGCCATGGCCAGATCCTGACCGACCGGCACCCCGCCGCGGGGCGGAACGGGTGAACTCAGCCCGCCGCGGCGACGACCTCGGCCAGCGCGGTGGCGGTGTCGCGGGCCTGCTCCTCGGTGGGGGCCTCGACCATCACCCGGACCAGCTGCTCGGTGCCCGACGGGCGCAGCAGCACCCGTCCGGTGCCGCCCAGCTCCACCTGGGCCGCCTCGACGGCGTCGCGCACGGCCGTGGACGCGGCCACCGCACCCTTGTCATTGACGACGACGTTCTGCAACACCTGCGGCAGCGGCGTGACGATCCCGGCCAGCTCGGCCAGCGAGGATCCGGTCCCGGCCATCCGGGCCATCAGCCGCAGCGCAGTGAGCAGCCCGTCGCCGGTGGTCGACCGCGTCGGCAGAACGACGTGCCCGGACTGCTCGCCGCCGAGGGTGAACCCGCCCGCCCGCAGCTCCTCGAGCACGTAGCGGTCGCCGACGGCGGTGGTGCGCACCGCGATCCCGGCCGCCTCCATCGCCAGGTGCAGGCCGAGGTTGCTCATCACCGTGGCGACCAGGGTGTCCTGCGCGAGCTCGCCCGCGTCCTTCATCGCGACGGCGAGCACGGCCATGATCTGGTCGCCGTCGACCACAGCCCCCGAGGCGTCGACGGCAAGGCACCGGTCGGCGTCGCCGTCGTGGGCGATGCCGAGGTCGGCCCCGTGCTCGCGGACCGCGGCCTGCAGCGGGCCGAGGTGCGTGGACCCGACACCGTCGTTGATGTTGAGCCCGTCCGGGTCGGCGTTCAGCGCGACGACCTCGGCACCGGCGCGCCGGTAGGCGTCGGGTGCGACCGTGGACGCGGCCCCGTGCGCGCAGTCGACGACCACACGGATCCCCGCCAACGACGGCGTGCCGTCGACGAGGTGGGCGGTGTAGCGCTCGGCGGCGTCGGGGAGGTCGCGGACGCGGCCGATCCCGGCGCCGGTGGGGCGCGGCCAGGGACCGCGCATCCCGTCCTCGACGGCGATCTCCAGCGCGTCGGCCAGCTTGTGCCCGCCGGAGGCGAACAGCTTGATGCCGTTGTCGGGCATCGGGTTGTGCGAGGCGGAGATCATCACGCCCAGGTCGGCACCCAGTGCGTCGACGAGGTGCGCCACAGCGGGCGTCGGCAGGACCCCGACGCGCACGGCGTCGGCCCCCGCCGACGTGAGCCCGGCGACGACGGCCGCCTCGAGCATCTCCCCGCTGGCGCGGGGGTCGCGCCCGACCACCGCGACCGGACGGTGGGTCCGGTCGCGCTCGGCGAGCACGCGCGCGGCGGACGCGGACAGCGCAACGGCGAGCTCCGGGGTGAGGAGCTCGCCGTTGGCCAGTCCGCGAACGCCGTCGGTACCGAAGAGACGTCGTTCGCCCATGCTCAGCGCTTGCTGTACTGGGGCGCCTTGCGGGCCTTCTTGAGGCCGTACTTCTTGCGCTCGATGACGCGCGGGTCACGCGTGAGGAAGCCGGCCTTCTTCAGCGGCGGGCGGTCCTCGGGGTCGACCTCGATCAGCGCGCGGGCGATCGCCAGGCGGAGCGCGCCGGCCTGCCCGGAGATCCCGCCACCGTGCAGGTTGGCGAAGATGTCGAAGCGCTCGGTCTTCTCCAGCAGCACGAGGGGCTCCCGGATCAGCTGCTGGTGCAGCTTGTTCGGGAAGTAGGTCTCGATGCTCTTGCCGTTGAGCGTGAAGTTGCCGGTGCCGGGCATGAGGCGGACGCGGACGACGGCCTCCTTGCGGCGGCCGACGGTCTGCACCGGGCGGTCGGAGAACACGGCGGCCGGCAGGTCGCCGGCCACGTCGACCTCGACGTCGGTGTCGTACTCGTCGTCGGCGGTGGCGTCGACCTCGGCGTCGTCGGCGACGGCGTCGTCGGCGACGGCGTCGACCTCGGCGACCTCGTCGGAGCTGGCCTCAGCCTCGACGGCCTCCGTCTCCGCGGGGGCCTCGACCTCGGGCTCGGGGCTGGTCACGGGCTGTCCTTCTTCCACTGACTCGGAGCTGGTCACTGTGCGACCTGGACGATCTCGAACGCGGCCGGCTGCTGCGCGGCGTGCGGGTGGTTCGGGCCGGCGTAGACCTTGAGCTTCTTGCCCATCGCCCGGCCGAGCTTGTTCTTCGGCAGCATGCCCTTGACGGCCTTCTCGACCAGGCGGTCGGGCTGCTTCTCGATCATCTCACCGACCGAGCGCTGGCGGAGGCCGCCCGGGAAGCCGGAGTGGCGGTAGATGAACTTGTCGTCGCGCTTGTTCCCGGACACGGAGATCTTCTCGGCGTTCACGATGACCACGAAGTCACCGGTGTCCATGTGCGGGGCGTACGTCGGCTTGTGCTTGCCGCGCAGGAGCGTGGCGGCGTGCGTGGCGAGGCGGCCGAGCACCACGTCCGTAGCATCGATCACGTGCCAGGCGCGGTTGATCTCGCCGGGCTTCGGGCTGTACGTGGACACGGACCTACCTCGTCGCTGTCTAGGCTCGTCGAACTGCGGGCTCGGGAGCTGCCTCTGGTGCGTCTGGTGCGGAGAAGGGCACCGGGCCCCGGAGGCGGAATGCACTCTGAAGAGCGCACGACCTTCCGCCGCACTATCGGTTGTCGAGGGTACCCGCCGGTCCGGAGGAGGGTCAAAACGCCCCCTCCGGACCGTCGCGCTCAGGTCCAGAGCGACCGGTTCCGGGCCTCGACCTGTTGGTAGTTCTCGTTCGCGGTGCCGACCGCACGGCCGATCTGGTCGAGCACCGCCGCGATGTCGACGGCCGCGGCGTTCCACTCCCGCTGCTTGTCCCGGTAGAACAGCGCCGCCTCCCCCTGCCAGGTCGCCGCGACCGGCCGGAGCGCGTCCTCGAGCTCCACGAGCCGGTCCTCCATCCGCTTCGTCGTGGCCCGGATGTCCTCCTGCGCCGTGGCCAGCGCACCGAACCCCACCTTGATCTGTGCCATGTCCCCGCCCCTCTCAGCCCAGTGCCGCGGTGATCGTGGTGAGCCCGTCGCGCGAGGCGTCCTCGGACGCCTGGTACCCGGTGCCCGACGTGCGGATCGCCTCGCCGATCGCGCCGAGCGCCTCGCCGAGCCGGTTGGCGTCGGTGTCCCAGCGGACCATGAGCTGCGCGAAGACGCGGTAGCTGTCGCTGGACCACGCGGACGCGAGCGGTGCGAGCCTGCCCTGCAGCGCCCGCAGGTCGGCCAGGATGGTGTCCCTCACCTCCATCGCCCGCGCACCGGCGGCCATCATGTCCTCGGTCGAGGTACCGAACCCGTCCATCGCACTCCCTCCTCCGTGCGGTGGCCCGCTGGCCACCTCCGTGCGGCGGACCGTGCCAGTTCCGGCGCTCCCCCGTGGCCGTTCGGGGGGACGGTGTGCTGCCGTGAACGCTCAGCCTCCGCCGCGGATCGTGGCCACCACCAGCGCGCAGGCATCCCGGACCGACGCCGTACCGGACGGGGTGTGCCGGCAGCCGACGCTGAGCTGGGTCCCGCCGTCGATGACGACGTACCAGGCCACCTCGGTGACGCCGTCACGCTCCCGGTACGCGGTGACGGCCCGCCCGCCGAAGCGCGCGACGGGGTCGTAGCCGGACAGGCCGGGACCCGCGGCGTCGAACTCCGCCCGGAGTTCGGCCGCGGCCCGCTGCGGCTCCGCGGACGCGTCGTAGCCCAGCGGCGTGGCCTCGACGGCGATGAGGTCGCTGCCCTCCGGGGCGCCCAGCGGCGTCAGCAGGCTGCGGCGGCGCTCGGGCAACCCGCCGGTGTGCGCCCAGCCCGGCGGCACCGCGAGACGGTAGCCGTACTGTGCGAGCAACCCGGCCGGTGGCGGCTCGGGACCGGGCCCGACGGCCCGGCCGAGCACGTGCAGCGATCCGAGCGCGACGACGGCCGCGGCGAGGACCAGCGCCACCCGCAGCGGACGCCGGGTCCGCGGCGGGGCGTCGGGAAGCCACCGCACAGCCGGGCCGACCGCACGCGGCGGCGCCGACGGGGCCCGCACCGCGAGTACCGCGGCCGCGTCCGGCCGGGCCGCCACCACGACGTCGCGGAACCCGGCCGCGTCGAGGTGCTCGGCCAGGTCGGGGGTGCGCGCCCCGCCCCCGATCAGCAGCACGGGCACCTCCGGCCGTCGGCCGACCGCCCGCACCGCGTCGACGACCTCGGCCCACGTCCCGGCCAGCGCGCCCCGCACCTCCGACGCCGTGACGGGGCCGTTCACCTCGTGCAGGGACGCCGCCTCCCGGAGGCCCCGGGCCCGGGGCCTGTCCGCGGTACCGAGCAGCGTCGCGACGGCCCGGTCCAGCCGGTCACCGCCCGGACCCCGCCGCCGGGCGGCGATCCGCCCGGCGCGGACGAGGGAGACCTCCGTGCCGGACGACCCGACGTCGACGACGACCACCTCCCGGCGACCGGCGGCGACCGACTCGGCGACGACCGGCCCGGTCACCAGCAACGGCTCCCCCTCGACGAGCCCGCGCAGCAGCACCGGCAGCGGCACGCCCGGCTCGACCGGCACCTCCACCACCCGCGGCGTCCCGTCGGGTCCGGGCCGCGCGACCCGGACGACCGTCGAACCGGGCTGGACCGCCGCCCTCACGGGGTGTCCGCGGGCGGGATCCAGGCCAGCTGGACCCGGCGGGCCCCGTGGCGGCGGTCGACGAGCGTGCCGCGCCCGGGCGGCAGCGGTGTCGCCTTGACCGTCTCGACGAGCACCCCCTCCTCCGGCCGCCCGTTCATCACGAGCCCCGGGGTGGACAGCTCGCGCAGCCGCCCGAGCACCGGGTCGAACATCGCCCGCCCGGCGCCGCCGCACCGCCGGGCCACCACCAGGTGCAGTCCGACGTCCTTGGCCTGGGGCAGGAACTCCAGGAGGGGCAGCAGCGGGTGTGCGCCGCCGCCGTGCCCCCCGGTGGGCGCGACGAGGTCGTAGTCGTCGACGAGGACGAACACCTCCGGACCGCTCCACCAGGACCGTTCCCGCAGCTCACGCGGGCCGACGTCGGGTCCGGGGAGCCGCCTGCGCAGGGAGGCCGCCACCTCCCGCACGGCGTCGGCGGTCGCGCCGGGTGTGCTGGTGTGGCCGATCAGGTGGCTCTCCGGCACGGCCCCCAGCAGCGTCCGCCGGTGGTCGACCACCACCACCCGCGCCTCGTCGGGCCGGAACCGCTCCACGATCCCGTGCGCCAGCAGCCGCAGCAGCGTGGTCTTGCCGCTCTCCGCGTCGGCGAAGCAGAGCAGGTGCGGCTCCGCGGCCACGTCGAGCTGCACGAGCGCGAGCCGGTCCTCGTCGACGCCGAGCGGCAGGCCTGCGGAGCCGGGCTCGGGATCGGGCAGGCGGTCGTGGTCGAGCCGGTCGGGCAGCTGGCGGACCGGGGCGAACCCGGCGTCCGGCCACCCCGCGGCCACGTCGGCGACGAGCGCGGCCGTGTCGGACCCGGTGAGCCGGGGCGCGGCGAGCACCATCGCCGCACCGTCCGGTGCCAGCCCGTGACCGGGCCGGGCGGGCACCGCGGCGGCCCGGCGGCGGTCGACCTCGGAGTCGGTGACGTCGCCGAGGCGCAACTCCAGCCGGCTGCCGAACAGGTCCTTGAACGCCGGCCGCAGCTCGCTCCAGCGGCCCGCGGTGACGGCCAGGTGCACCCCGAACGACAGGCCCTGCGCGGCGACGGGCAGCAACCGCGTCTCCAGGTCCTCGAAGTCGTGGCGCAACGTCAGGTACCCGTCGACGACGACCAGCACGTCGGTGGCGGGTTCGCCGCCGAACTCCCCCGCCGCCCGCCGTTCCCGGAACGCCTCGATCCCGGCGACCCCGGAGTCGCGGAAGAGCCGTTCCCGCCGTGCGAGCAGCGCGGCGACCTCCGCGACGGTGCGGCGCACCAGGTCGGTCTGGAGCCGGTCGGCGACCGTGCCGACGTGCGGCAGCCCGCCGAGCGGCGTGAGCGCGCCGCCGCCGAAGTCGAGCACGTGCACCCCCAGCTCGACGGGCGTGTGCGTGAGCGCGAGGCCCAGCACGGCGGTGAGCAGCGTCGTCGACTTCCCCGACCGCGGCCCACCCACCACCGCCAGGTGCCCCGCGGCACCGGAGACGTCGAGCAGCAGCGGGTCGCGGCGCTGCTGGTACGGCCGGTCGACGAGCGCGACCGGAACCCGCAGCGCTCCTCCGCGCCCGCCGGACGCGGCCAGCCCACGACCCGGCACCGGGCGCGGGGTGCCGACCAGCCCGTCGAGCGGCGGGGGGTCGCCCAGCGGCGGCAGCCAGACCCGGTGCGCGGGCGGGCCCTGGCCGGCGAGGGCGTCGAGGACGGTCTCCAGCACCGTCGGGCCGTCCTCGGGCTCGTCCGGCACCGGCTCGGCGGGCACCGCCACCGGGCGGACGCCGAACAGGTGGGCACGGCGATCGACCGGACCCCGCACCCGCCGCGCGACCCCGGCCGGCCCGGACACGTAGGCGGCCCGGAAGCGGACCAGCTCGTCGGTGCCGGTGGACAGGAACGCCGAGCCGGGCGCGGTCGGGAGCTGGTGGGCGTCGGGCACACCGAGCACGGCCCGCGACTCCGCGGCGGAGAACGTGCGCAGCGCGATCCGGTAGGACAGGTGCGACTCCAACCCGCGCAGCCGACCCTCCTCCAGCCGCTGCGAGGCGAGCAGCAGGTGCAGCCCGAGCGACCGGCCCAGCCGGCCGATCGTGACGAGCAGCTCCAGCAGCTCGGGGCGCTGGGCGAGCAGCTCGGAGAACTCGTCGACGACGACGAACAGCGCGGGCAGCGGCGGCAGGTCGGCCCCCGCGCGCCGGGCCGCCGCGTACTCCGCGACGCCGACGAGGTTGCCCGCGGCGCGCAGCAGCTCCTGGCGCCGGGTGACCTCCCCGGCCAGCGCGTCGGCCATGCGGTCGACCAGCGCCAGCTCGTCGGCCAGGTTGGTGATGACGGCCGAGACGTGCGGCAACGCCGAGAGCCCGAGGAACGTCGCCCCGCCCTTGAAGTCGACGAGGACCAGGTTGAGGTCCTCCGACGAGTGGGTCGCGGCGAGCCCGAGCACGAGCGTGCGCAGCAGCTCCGACTTCCCCGAGCCCGTCGCCCCGATGCACAGCCCGTGCGGGCCGCTGCCGCCCTGCGCGGACTCCTTGAGGTCGAGGTGCAGCGCGGCACCGCTCTCGTCGAGGCCGATCGGCACGCGCAGCCGGTCGGTCTCGGTGCGGCGCCAGCGGATCCGCAGCGCGGCCACCCCGTCGGGTCCGTCCGCCATCCCGAGCAGGGACGGCAGGCCCGCCGCGGCGCGCGGACCCCCGTCCGCCGGGCCCGCACCACCCGGCCGGTACCGGGCCAGCCTGCGCGCGAGAGCGCGGGCTGCGGTGACGCCGAGCGCATCGGGCCGACCGACCGGGTGCGGGCCGTCCCCGCCTCCGTCGTCCCCGCCGGTGCGCTCGACGACGGACGGCCCGACCAGCAGCCGCACCACCGACGGCGACGGTCGCCGACCCGGGGGCGGGCCGACCCGCAGTACCGTCACCCCGGCGACCGCGGCCCACGGCCCCGGCCCCTCGACGACCTCGTCGACGACCACGAGCAGGTGCGGCTCCCCGGCGCCCGGTCCCGCCGGCCGGCCGGCGAGCTCCGCGACCCACCAGCGGCGCACCTCGTCGGCGTCGGCGGTGAGCATGCGCAGCGGGCCGATCGCGTCACGACGGCGTGGGTGCGCTGTGTGCGGGAGCCACTTCGCCCACTCCCACTCCGCGGCCAGTGCGGGCGGGGCGACGACGGCGAGCAGGGCGTCGGCCGGGCTGTGCCACAGCGCGTACTGCGCCACCATCGCCCGGGCCAGGTCGCGGGCGGGCCGCAGGTCGGCGGAGCCCGCCGACGGCTCCAGCCACACCGTCGAACTGGACCGCAGCGCCAGCGCGACGGGCAGGTCGGGCACCACCGCGTGCCCGAGCAGGAACCGGCGCAGCGCCAGCGCCGTGATCGGCTCGATCCCCTCGACGGGCCCGGTCTGCGGCGCGACGAGCCGCGTCGCGAGCCGCTGCGGCCCGCGCCCGACGCGCAGGCGCCCGAAGTCGGGATCGGCGGGCCGCCGCTCCCACAACCGTCCCGACGCGAGCACCACCGGCCACGCCGCGGCCTCGGGATGGACGGTCTCGAGCGCGTCGCGCTGCTGCCCGGCGACGCCGCGGACCCGGCGGCGCAGCTGGGCGAGGTAGCGCAGGTAGTCGCGGCGGTCCTCGTCGACGGACGCCGACCGGTTGCCCCCGCCCCGGCCGCCCGACCCGGTGAGCACCATCCCCAGCGTCGAGACCATGAACATGCCCCCGAACAGCCACGACGTCGGGTTGCGCACGCCGAGCACCGCGATGAACCCGACGGACGCGAGCAGCATCGCCAGCGGCAGGAGCCGCGCCGGTACCCCGGCGGGGACGACCCGCTCGGGCTCCGGCGGGGGTTCGAGCACCAGCTCGCCCGCCGGGGTGCGCGGCACCGCGCGCTGCGGCCGGACCACGCCGATCGTACCCACGCACCCACCTCCACGAGTTCTCCGAAACGCCCACGGGACGGCCCCGGCGCGGCGGATAGTAGGCAGCCGAGCCCGCCCGGCGAGGCGATACGGAGAAACCCGATGAGCACGATCCGGCCCGACACGGCCCCCGCCTACACCCGGCTGACGGTGCTCGCGCCGCGCGCCCGGGTCGACGTCGCGCTGCCGGCCGACGTGCCGCTCGGCGAGCTGGTGCCGATGGTGCTGGAGCTGGTCGGCGAGCCCGGGCCGGGGCACCGCCCGCTGCCGTGGCGGCTGGTGGGGGCCACCGGCGGGCTGCTGCACCCGGCCGCCACGCTCGACGAGCTCGGTGTGCTCGACGGCGAGCTGCTGCGGATCGGTCCGGTCACCGCACCACCGCCGGCCCCGGTGTTCGACGACCCGGTCGACGCGCTGGCCGCGGGCGCGGGTCGCACCGCGGGTCCGTCGGCCGCCGCGGTGCGCCCCGCCGTCGCGCTCGTCCTCGCCGCCCTCGCCGCCGTCATCCTCGCCGGGATGCCGGCCGGGCCGGGGGCCGTCGTGGCCGCTCTGGTCGGCGGGATGGCGGCGGGGGCGGCGCTGGCCGCCGCACGCCGGCCGGGCGGGGATCACGACGGGAGGCACCCGGCGGCGCTCGCGGCCGTCCCCCTCGCCGCGGGTGCCGGGGCGGCGGCGCTCGCGGCGGCGCCCGGCTCCGCCCAGCTCCTGCTCGCCGTCACCGCGGCCGGGGTCGCCGCGGCCGTGGGCCAGGTGGTGCTGCGCGTCGTGTCGCCGGTACTGGTCGGCGTCGTCGTCGCGGCCGTCCCGGTGGGGGTCGCGACCGTGCTGCACCTGCGTCTGGGCCTGTCCCCGGCCGCACTCGCCGCGGGACTCGGAGCCGCCGCGCTGCTCGCCGGACCGTTCCTGCCCCGCGCCGCGCTGCGCCTGGCCGGCCTGCCGGGCCCGGTGGTCCCCGCCGACGCGGGCGAGCTGACCGACGCCGACGACGGGCCCGACGCCCTGCCGCCCGACGAGCTCACCGGGCGGGCCGACCTGGCCCGTGGGTACCTCGCCGGACTGGTCGGCGGCTGCGCGGTGGTGGCCGCCGCGGCGGTCGGCCCGGCCGCGGCCGGGGGCGGATGGACCGGCGCCGCGCTGGGCGCGGTCGTCGTCGCGGTACTCGCCCTGCGCTCCCGGGGCTTCGCCGACGCCGCGCCGGCCCGCACCCTGCTGGCCTGCGCGGTGGCCTCGGGCCTCGCGCTGGCCGCGCTCGTCGCCGCGGTCTCCGGCGGGCCGGGGCGGTTGGTGGTGGGGTGCCTCGCCCTCGCGGGGGCCGGCGTCGCGCTCACCGCGGGGCGCGGCGGGCGGGCGCCGTCGCCGGTCGCGCGCCGGGCCGTCGACGTCCTGGAGGGGGTCCTCGTCGCGTCGGCGGTACCGTTGGCGCTGGGCGCGACGGGCCTGTTCGCACTGGTCCGCGGCCTGTGAACGGCATCCGGACGGCCATGGCGCCTGCCGTGCTCGCCGTCCTGCTCGCCGTCCTGCCCGGGCCCGGCCCGGTCGGTGCGTCCGCGCTCCCGGCCGCCCTGGCCGGTGCCTCCGTCCCGGCCCCCGGTGACGACCTCCCGGCACCGCCCCCGGTGCGGGTCGCACCACCGGCGGGCGACACCCCGGGCCCCGCGCCCGGGCTGCGGTCCCCGCGATCCTGCGCGCCACCGCCGGCCGGGCCGTCCACGGTCACCGATCCGCCGCCGTCCCGTCGCCTCCAGCTCGCGGCCGCGCACCGCATCGCCACGGGGGCGGGGGTGCTGATCGCGGTGATCGACACCGGGGTCGCCCCCCACGCGCGGCTCGGCGACCGGCTGCGCGGCGGCGGCGACTACCTCACCGGGGGCGACGGGCTCGACGACTGCGACGGCCACGGCACCGCGGTCGCGGGGCTGCTGGCCGCGAGCCCGGCCGGCGACGACGAGGTGGTCGGGATCGCGCCGGGCGCTGAGGTGCTGTCGATCCGGCAGTCCAGCCCGTCGTTCTCGGTACCTGCCGCGGACGGGCGGCAGCGACCCGCCGGTGACGTCGCGACGCTCGCCGAGGCGGTCGTGCTGGCCGTGCGTTCCGGTGCCGACGTCGTCAACGTGTCCGAGGCGGTCTGCCTCCCACCGGAACAGGCCGCCGTCGAGGGCACGGAGCTGCACGCGGCGCTGCGCTACGCCGCCGACGCCGACGTCGTCGTCGTCGCGGCCGCGGGCAACACGGGCGTGGGGCTCTGCGCCGAGCCGGGCGTCGAGCAGGTCGCCCTCCCCGGCTGGTACGACGAGCCGGTCACGGTCGGCGCCACCGGCCCCGACGACGCCGCTGCCCCGTTCACCGTGGCCGGCCCCTGGGTCGACATCGCCGGTCCCGGCACGGGGATGCGCTCGCTGGCCGTCGGCGGCGGCGTCACGGCCGACCCGGTCACGGGCACGAGCTTCTCCGCACCGCTGGTCGCCGGGCTGGCCGCCCTGGTCCGCGAGCGGTTCCCGGAGCTGAGCGCGGCGCAGGTCGCCGACCGGATCCTGGCCACGGCCCGGCGCCCCGCGGGTGGCCACGACGAGGCCCTCGGCCTCGGCGTGCTCGACCCCCTCACCGCCCTCACCGCCGAGCCCGCCGTCCTGCGCGTCCCGGACGCCTCCGGCGAGGTGCCGACCGCCGTGCTCGCCGGCACCGCGCCGGGCCCCGGTTCCGCCGACGAGCCGCTGCCGCCGGTCGACCTGGCCGCGCCGGCCGCCCTGCTCGCCGCGGCCGCAGCCGTCGCGACCCGCCTCCGGAAGCGTCCGCCCGGTCGCTGATCGGGCGTCCGGTCAGCCCGGCAGCACGTCCACCGTCCGCTGCGCGTCGGCCAGGTCGAGCGTCCCGCCCACCGGGAGCAGCCGCACCGCCCACTCCGGCGCGGGCTCGGCCGTCGTGACCCCGAGTGCCTCGGCGGTCGCCGAGTCCGCCACCCCATAGGCGACACCGGACGCGGACACCAGCCACAGGGGTCCGGACCCGCCCGCCCGGCCCGGCCCGGTGGCGCGCACCGTCCCGCCACCGCCCGGGGACAGCACGACGGCGTCGGCGAGCTCGCCCGCGCCGTCGGCCTGCGCGAGGTCGACGCCCGCGGTGCCCGGCGGTACCGGGAGTGCTGACCCGACGAGCATCCCGGCCCCGTCCTGGACCGACCACACCGCGCACACGACGGGCGTATCGGTCACCTCCCGGACCGGCGGCACCGCGTCCGGCCAGCCCGCGACGTCGAGCCCCTCGGCCGACCCCAGCGCCGTCAGCACCGCGGGCTCGACCTCGACCAGCCGCGCCCCCGCCGCGCGCAGGGTCTGCGCGACGAGGGGCGGGACCGCCTGGGCGCCCCCGGCGAGCACCACGTGGTGCGTCGGCGGGCCGTCCCCGGCGGGCCGCCCGACCAGGACGTCGCCCACCCGGACCGATCCGGAGCGCGTACCGGCCCCGGCGATCCGCGGTGTGCGCAGCGGTGCCCCTTCCGGCAGCGCGTTGAGCAGTGCGGCCGACGCCGCGCGGGGCTCCCGCCCGTCCAGACCCAGTGTGCCGACGACCGCTCGGTCGGCGAGGTCGATCCGGTGCCGCACACCCCCACTGACCAGCCACGTGTCCCCGCCACGGACGGCGAGCAGCACCGCATCGGCAGACGGCCCCACCGGCTCCGCCCCGCCGACGACCGTCGTACGCGGATCGCGGCCGGAGTCCGGGTCGACGGCGTCGCACACCGCCCAGCGCGGCCCGATCACCGCGCCGCCCAGGCGCACGGCGGTGGCGCCCGGGACCGCCGCGGTGGGGGTGCGCGGCACCGCGTCGAGGTCGGCGTCGTCGACGAGCACGGGCACGGCCGCCGCGGGATCGGCCCCGCCCGCACCGCCGTGACGCAGCGCGGCGAGGACCAGCCGTCCGGCGGGGAGGTTGGCGACCGGGACGAGCCGGTCGGGCTCGTGCGCCACGACGTACATCGCCCCCGACGACGAGCCGACGACCACGTCCTGCTGCGACCACGTCGGCCGTGGCGCGATCTGCGCCCAGATCGCGACCCCGCCCACCGCGAGCATCCCGACCAGCGCCCCGGCGACCGCGGCCCGGCGTTGCGACCGCAGTTGCTCGTGCAGCGGCACCGGGTCGCCGCGGACGAGTGCGGTCTCCATCCGGCGCAGGCCGAAGCGGTAGGCGTCGACCTGGTCGCGGGTGGCGGGGCCCCTCGTGGACACCCCGGGACGCTATCCCCGCGACCCGCGCGCCCGTGGGTGTTCCGGGGAAGTCAGCCGACCGAGATCGCGTCCAGGCGCTCCTGCAGGAACGGCGCCGACACCACCGGCTCCAGGTCGGTGCGCCGCCCGATCGGCGGGGCCAGCGGGGTGACGAGCGCGTCGTGGTCGAGCTCGAAGAAGAAGACCAGGGAGATCAGTTCCTCGTGCGGCGTCCCGGCCTGCGGTGGCAGCACCCGGTGCCGCCCGGAGCGCCAGCGCATCCCGGTCCAGTGGGCCAGGAGATCGCCGACGTTGACGGTGAACGCGTCCGGGTCGTACGGGGCGTCCTCCCAGCCGCGCGCGTCGGTGTGGACCTGCAGGCCGCCCGCACCGGGCTCCCGGTCGAGCACGGTGACGGTGCCGAAGTCGGTGTGCGGCCCGATCCGGAACTGTCCGGGCGCGGGCTCGCCCACCTCCGTCAGCGGCGGGTAGCGGTTGATGTTGAACGTCCAGGTCGGGATCGACGTCGTCAGCGGGTCGACGCCCAGCGCGGCCCCGCACAGGTCCAGCAACTCGCCGGACACGCGGGTCATCTCGGCCAGGTACCGCGCGGCCGCGGCCTCCAGCGCGGGAACCTCGGCCGGCCAGACGTTCGGCGGGAACCACACGTCGTCGACGGACGCGTCACCGGTCGGGGTCTCCGGCCCGATCGCGAACGACTCCTTGAGGTCCGGAGGATGCTCCCCTCCCTCGACGCCCGCGTTCGCCTCCACGCCCGGCGGGAGCCAACCCCGCCCACCGACCCGGACCGCGTAGGCCTGCTTGGTCGTCCCGGGCAACGCGAAGAAGCGGCGGGCCGCCGCACGCAGGTCGGCGCGTAGCCCGGGATCGACGCCGTGCCCGGTCACCAGCAGGAACCCGGCCTCCTGCAGCCCTGCGTCGACCGCGGCAGGGTCGGGGTCGCGCAGGTCGACGGTCGCGATCACGGAACCTCCCCGATGTCCTCGAACCACAGCTCCGGACGGGCCGCGACGAAGTCGGTCATCAGCCCGACGCAGCGCTCGTCACCCAGCACCGTGACCTCGACGCCGTGCTCGGCCAGCCAGTCGTGCCCTCCGGAGAACGTCTGCGCCTCACCGACGAGCACCGCGCCGATCCCGAACTGGCGCACCAGCCCGGAGCAGTACCAGCACGGCGACAGCGTCGTCACCATGATCGTCTTCCGGTAGTCGCGCTGGCGCCCCGCGGCCCTGAAGGCGGCCGTCTCGGCGTGCATCGACGGGTCACCGTCCTGCACGCGGCGGTTGTGGCCGCGACCGAGCAGTGTGCCGTCGCTCGCGAAGAGCGCCGCGCCGATCGGGATGCCGCCCTCGGCCAGCCCGGCCCGGGCCTCGGCGACGGCGACGTCCAGCATCTCGGGGTTCACCCGGCCATGCTCCGGCGGAACAGCGCGGCGTACAAGCCCGCCGACACCGCGATCCCCACGAGGAACGTCACGTCGCCGACGCCGGGCAGCACCTGCGGCACCAGACCGGTGAACAGCGCCTGGTTGGCGAACAGCCCCACCGAGACGACGATGCCCGCGACCAGCGCGATCAGGCCCGCCGGGTTGCGGAAGGAACGGTCGTAGAACGTCTCGACCGGCACGGTCCCCCGCCGCAGGTACTGGTCGGTCAGCACCACCCCGAGCCACGGCCCCACCCAGTAGACGATCACCAGAAGGAAGCCCTCGTACCCCGCCGCCGCGTCACCGAGCGCCACGAGCGCGATGAGGAAGCCGACGATCCCGAACGCCACTGCGACCACGGCCCGCGCCCGTTCCAGCCTGATCGGGAAGCCCATCGCCAGGAACGCCATCGCCCCGGAGTAGACGTTGAGGACGTTGGCCGCCACCGCACCCAACGCGATCGCCACCAGCGTCAGCCCGGCCAGCGCACCGGGCAGGATGCCGACGTAGGCACTCGTCGGGTTCTCCGACACGCTCCCGGCCGCGACCGCCGCGCTCACCGACGCCGCCCCGACCACCATCAGCAGCGACGTCGACGCGAACAGCCCGCCGCCCGCCGCGAGCCCGACGGGCAGCCGCGGGCTGTCGGCCGGGAGGTAGCGGGCGTAGTCGGCGGCGTACGGGCTCCAGCCCGCGGTGTAGCCGAACACCGCGCCGAGCGTCAGCAGGAAGCCGCCGATCCCGCCGGTGCCGCCGTCGACGGGAACGAACGACGGGTCCGACGACGTCAGCACGATCACCGCGCCGATCCCGAGCACCACCGCGAGCACCGGGAACGCCACCCGCTCGAACGCCTGCACCAGGTTGTGCCCGAAGAACGCGACCCCGACCTGTACCAGCACCACGACCACCAGCCAGAACGGCGCGGGCAGCCCGGTCAGGGAGTTCAACGCGAACGACGCGCTGACGCTGTTGACCGCGAACCAGCCGAAGCCCGACGTGATCGTCATGAGCCCGGCGGGCAGGATGTTGCCGCGATGGCCGAACGCGAGGCGGCCCAGCACCATCTGCGGCACCCCGGCGGACGGGGCGCGGGCCGACAGCACGCCGTGCGCGATCCCGGCCATCCCGTTGCCGAGCAGGATCGCCGCGACGGCCTGCCCGAACGTCAACCCGAACACCTGCACGGACAGCACGCCGACGAAGATCGTGGCGAACTCGAGGTTCGGCGAGGTCCAGGTCCAGAACAGCTGCCGGGGCCGGCCGTGACGCTCGGAGGCGGCGACGGGCCCGTTGCTGCCCGGTTCGACCGCGACGATCCTCGAGCCGTACGCGGGGGCGAGATCGGGTGTGGGTTCGGCGGTCATCGGGAGTCCCTCCGCAGGTCGGTGGCCCGACGCTACGACCGCACCGACCTCCGCAGACCTCCCCGACGGCATCGGTAACCCAGAGTTGACGCCCGCGGCCGACCTGCGGCGACTCGCGGGCGCGAATCCAGCGACTCGCGGGCGCGAATCCAGCGACTCGCGGGCGGAGTTGCCGCGACTCGCGGGCGTGGGAACAGCGACTCGCGGGCGTGGAGTGGGGAACTCGCGCGGCGTCAGGTCTGGCCGGGCACCCGGATCCGACGGGTCCGCTCGGCCCGGGCCTCCAGGTCGGCGTCGGCGGGGTAGTCCACCGCCACCAGCGTGAGGCCGTGGGCGGGCGCCACCGGCACCTCGCTGGCCCGTTCCCCGCGCAGCAGCAGTGCTGCGGGCCAGTCCACCGACCGCCGCCCGCGCCCCACGTCGAGCAGCGCACCGACCAGGCTGCGCACCATCGAGTGGCAGAACGCGTCGGCCGCCACCGCCGCGGTGACGACGCCGTCGGCGTCCGGCGTCCAGTGCAGCTCCTGCAGCGCCCGCACCGTGGTGGCGCCGTCGCGGCGCTTGCAGAACGCAGCGAAGTCGTGCTCGCCGAGCAGCAGCGCGGACGCCGCGTTCACGGCGTCGACGTCGACCGGGTGCGGCCAGGAGACGGTGTCGCGGGCGCGCAGCGGGTCGGCCCCGTGCGCGGCGGTCGCAATGCGGTAGCGGTAGTGCCGGCGCAGCGCCCCGAACCGGGCGTCGAACGCCGGGGGTACGGGCGTGACGGCTCGGACCCGCACGTCGGGGGGCAGTAGCCGGGCGAGGCGGCGCACCAGCCACGCGGTGTCGGGGTCGGCGGGGAGGTCGGCGTGCGCGACCTGTCCGGTGGCGTGCACCCCGGCGTCGGTGCGCCCCGCCACCGTGACCGCGACGGGCTCGCGCAGCACCGTCGAGAGCGCGTCGACCAGCACCCCGCAGACGGTCCGCAGCCCGGGCTGCATCGCCCACCCGGAGAAGTCGGTGCCGTCGTAGGACAGGTCCAGCCTGAAACGACCGAGCCCGCCGTCCGGACGGACGGCGGGCTCGGTCGTGTGGAGCGGGTGGCTCAGGACTCGTCCTTCTGCTGCGACTTCGGCAGGGAGAACCCGGCGGCCTCCGCGGCCTCGGCGCTGGCGAACCAGACCTCGGCGACGGTGTTGTCGTAGAACCGCGTACCCGGGAGGTGGTAGAGCATCGAGTCGGCGTTGCCCTTGACGTCGAAGCCCTCCGGTGCCTCCTGCGCGTCGGCCAGCGGGGCGTGGCTGCCCTCGCCGTACGGCGCGTCGACGGAGTCGGCGGCGTCCTGGGCGGCCTCGGCCGCCTCGAGCGCCTTCTCCTGGGTCTCGCTGCCCTCGGGGGCCTCGGCGGCGGCGTCGAGCGCCTTCTCCGAAGCCTCCTCGGCCGCCTCTCCGGCCGGCGAGGTGGCCGTCTCCTGCGAGTCGGCCGGCGCCTCGGACGCGGCCTGCTGCGAGGCCGCGGCCCGGCGGGCGCGGTTCGCCTCGTCGGTGACCGTCTTCTGCTGGACCAGCTCGATCACGGCCATGGGGGCGTTGTCGCCCTTGCGCGGCAGTGTCTTGGTGATCCGGGTGTACCCGCCCTGACGGTCGGCGAAGAACGGGCCGATGTCGGCGAGCAGGCGGTGCACGATGGTCTTGTCGCGGATGACCTTCTGGATCTCGCGACGGTTGTGCAGGTCACCGACCTTGGCCTTGGTGATCAGACGCTCGGCGTACGGGCGCAGCTTGCGCGCCTTGGCCTCGGTCGTCGTGATCTTGCCGTGCTCGAACAGCGATGTGGCCAGGTTCGCCAGGATGTGCCGCTGGTGCGCGGGCGAGCCGCCGAGGCGGGCCCCCTTGGTGGGCTGAGGCATCGCTACAGCTGCTCCGTTTCTGCGTAGTCCTGGCCGTCGTCGCCGAACGGCTGGTCGGCGTCGTAGGTGTCGGAGCCGTACTCGGCGGCCGCGGCCGACGGGTCGAATCCGGGCGGGCTGTCCTTGAGCGCGAGCCCGAGGCCGACGAGCTTCATCTTGACCTCGTCGATCGACTTGGCCCCGAAGTTGCGGATGTCGAGCAGGTCGGCCTCGGACCGGCCCACCAGCTCACCCACGGTGTGGATGCCCTCGCGCTTGAGACAGTTGTAGGAGCGGACCGTGAGGTCGAGCTCCTCGATCGGCATCGCGAAGGCCGCGATGGTGTCGGCCTCCTGCGGCGAGGGGCCGATCTCGATGCCCTCGGCGTCGACGTTCAGCTCGCGGGCGAGCCCGAACAGCTCGACGAGCGTCTTGCCGGCCGAGGCCAGCGCGTCGCGAGGGGTGATCGAGGGCTTCGTCTCGACGTCGAGCACCAGCTTGTCGAAGTCGGTGCGCTGCTCGACACGGGTGGCCTCGACCTTGTAGGTCACCTTGAGGACCGGCGAGTAGATCGAGTCGACCGGGATGCGGCCGATCTCGGCGCCGGTGGCCTTGTTCTGCATGGCCGGGACGTAGCCACGACCCCGCTCGACGACGAGCTCCACCTCGAGGCGGCCCTTGTCGTTGAGCGTGGCGATGTGCAGGTCCGGGTTGTGCACGGTGACGCCCGCGGGCGGGACGATGTCACCGGCGGTGACCGGGCCGGGCCCCTGCTTGCGCAGGTACATCGTGACCGGCTCGTCCTCCTCGGAGGACACGACCAGCTCCTTGAGGTTCAGGATGATGTCGGTGACGTCCTCCTTCACCCCCGGGACGGTGGTGAACTCGTGCAGGACGCCGTCGATGCGGATGCTGGTGACGGCCGCGCCCGGGATGGACGACAGCAGCGTGCGCCGGAGCGAGTTGCCCAGCGTGTAGCCGAATCCGGGCTCCAGCGGCTCGATGACGAACCGGGAGCGGGTGTCGACGACCGAGTCCTCGGCCAGGGTGGGGCGCTGAGAGATCAGCATGGGTGTTGTGCCTCCTTAGGGCGCCACGGCAACCGCTATTTGATGCCGCGGAGAGCCCCCGGCCCCACCCTTCGGGGCCGGGGGGTGTCGAGCGTCTACCTGCTACTTGGAGTAGAGCTCGACGATCAGCTGCTCGGTGACCTGCGTGTCGATCTGCGCACGCTCGGGCACCTGGTGGACCAGGATGCGCAGGCTCGAGGGAACCACCTGCAGCCAGGCCGGAACCGGACGGTCGCCGAGGAGCTCCCGGGCGATGACGAACGGGTCCGTGTTGACCGACTTCGGCTTGACGTCGATCACGTCGTACTGCGAGACGCGGAAGCTCGGGATGTCGACCTTCTGGCCGTTGACCAGGAAGTGACCGTGGTTCACGAGCTGACGGGCCATGCGCCGCGTGCGGGCGAGGCCCGCGCGGTACACGACGTTGTCGAGGCGGGTCTCGAGGATCTGCAGCAGGTTGTCGCCGGTCTTGCCCTGGCGACGGTTGGCCTCTTCGTAGTAGCGGCGGAACTGCTTCTCCAGCACGCCGTACGCGAAACGGGCCTTCTGCTTCTCCTGCATCTGCAGGAGGTACTCGGTCTCCTTGATCCGGATCCGGCCGTGCTGGCCGGGCGGGTAGGGACGACGCTCGAACGCCTGGTCGCCGCCGACGAGGTCGACCTTGAGCCGGCGGGACTTGCGGGTCATGGGTCCGGTGTAACGAGCCATGTTCTGTTACTCCCTTTCCCTAGACCCGGCGCCGCTTGGGCGGCCGGCAGCCGTTGTGCGGCTGGGGGGTGACGTCGGAGATGGTGCCCACCTCGAGGCCGGCGGCCTGGAGGGAACGGATCGCGGTCTCGCGGCCGGAGCCGGGACCCTTGACGAACACGTCGACCTTCTTCATGCCGTGCTCGGCGGCCTTGCGGGCGCAGCTCTCCGCGGCCATCTGGGCGGCGAACGGCGTGGACTTGCGCGAGCCCTTGAAACCGACGTGGCCTGCGGAGGCCCACGCGATCACGGCACCGGTCGGGTCGGTGATCGACACGATGGTGTTGTTGAAGGTGCTCTTGATGTGCGCATGCCCGTGCGCGACGTTCTTCTTCTCCTTGCGACGGACCTTCTTGGGTCCGGCCTGCTGGCGAGTGCGGGGCGGCATTACTTCTTACCTGCCTTCTTCTTGCCGGCGACCGTCTTCTTCGGTCCCTTGCGGCCGCGGGCGTTGGTCTTGGTGCGCTGGCCACGCACCGGCAGACCCCGGCGGTGCCGGATCCCCTGGTAGCAGCCGATCTCGATCTTGCGGCGGATGTCGGCCTGCACCTCGCGGCGCAGGTCACCCTCGACCCGCAGGTTCTCCTCGATGTACGTGCGGAGCTTGGTGAGATCGTCGTCGGTCAGGTCCTTCGAGCGCAGGTCGCGGTCGATGCCCGTGGCGGCGAGGATCTCCAGGGAACGGGTGCGACCGATCCCGAAGATGTAGGTGAGCGCGATCTCCATCCGCTTGTCGCGGGGGAGGTCGACGCCGGAAAGACGTGCCATGCGGCGGCTTCTCCTGTCGATGCCTGTTCCAGGTCTGCCCGACACCCGTCCCAGTCCTGTGGAGGCTGGGCCCCGGCCTGGTTCCGGGGGTGGGTTGCGCCCGTGTGGCGCGGTAGGTGTGCCGGGTTCCTCTGTGTTGCTGCGTCCTGGGACGAAGAACTGCGGGTGATCAGCCCTGACGCTGCTTGTGGCGCAGGTTCTCGCAGATCACCATGACCCGCCCGTGACGGCGGATCACCTTGCACTTGTCGCAGATCTTCTTGACGCTCGGCTGGACCTTCACGTCCGTCGCTCTCTCGTTGAGTCGGTCACTTGTAGCGGTAGACGATGCGGCCGCGGGTGAGGTCGTACGGAGACAGCTCCACGACGACCCGGTCCTCGGGGAGGATCCGGATGTAGTGCTGCCGCATCTTGCCGCTGATGTGGGCGAGGACCCGGTGCCCGTTCTCCAGCTCCACGCGGAACATCGCGTTCGGCAGGGGTTCGACGACCCGGCCCTCGACTTCGATCGCCCCGTCCTTCTTGGCCATGTCCTCCGCGATCCGTGACAGGTGTGTGCGTACTCTGGAACTTCGTGCAGGAGCGCCACAGGCCCGGGACCGCAAGGCCCTCTCAGGCGTGACGGAACCGGCGCAGGGGCGCGCCGAAACACCAGTGTACGACGGTTGCGGAGGCCCCTGCGCATGGGGTACAAGCCGGGCCGCGGATCGGCCGTTCAGTGCTGGAGCACCAGGACCAGCGCCGCGGGGCCGAGGAGCAGGACACCCACCGGTTCGCGGACCCGGGCCCCCACGACGCGTTCTTCCCCACCGCCACGAGCGCGGCCGGCCCGGCCGTCGGCAGCAGGCTGTGCAGCCCGGCCGTGAGCATCACCAGCATCAGCGCCCAGCAGCAGCCGACGCAGAACCGCCCGTGGGCCGCGCCGAGGCGGAGCGCGTCGAGCGGCGGCCGGCCCCCGCGCCAGCGGGCGAACAGGAACATCCGCGGGGTGCGGCACTTCTCCAGGCAGCGCAGCTTCATCGGCACGAACCGGTACGCACCGGCCAGGGCCACCGCCCCGCCGACGCACCGCGGGCGATCTCGCCGAGCACCACGGTCTCGCCGCGGTGCGCCGGCAGGCGGCCGCCGAGCTGGCGCGGCTCCCCGAGCCGGCGACCGCGCAGCCGGACGCTGGGCTCAGCACCCGTGAGCTGGAGGTGCTGCGGTTGCTGGCCCGCGGCCTGACCAACCGCGAGGTGGGGCTGCGCCTGATGATCAGTCAGCAGCATCCTCACCAAGTCCGGCTGCGCCAACCGGACCGAGGTCGTGGGCTGGGCCCTGCGTGCGGGTCTCGTCGGGGGTCCCCCACATCGCCGGTGTGAGGGGCGGCGGTCAGGGCAGGGGCGCCCCGGCCGCGACGTCCTCGGCGGTGGGCTCGAGGTCGTCGGCGCAACTGCGTTCGACCAGGAGAAGCGGCCTCACGGGGCTCATCGCGGTGGTCCGACCGGCTGCACCGACGATAGCCCGTCGAGGCCCCGACCGGGACTTTCTCGGTTGACTCCGCCCCAGGGGGAGGTGGTGGGCTGGCACCGTGAGCATCGAGCAGCCCGGCGCCCGTGTGCCGCGCACCCTGCCCCGCCCGCTGCGTCCGTTCCGGCACCGCGACTACCGCCTGCTCGCCACGTCGATGGGCTTCTCGCTGTTCGCCAGCGGCCTGTGGCTGGTCGCGATCGTCTACCAGGTGATCGCGCTGGGCGGCGGGCCGTCGGAGCTGTCGTTGGTGGCCGCCGCGGCCGGCCTCGGACTGGTGCTGAGCGTGCTGGTCGGCGGCGTCGCTGCCGACCGGCTGCCCCGACAGCTCGTGCTGATCGCAGTGGAGACGGTGCGGATCGTGGCGGCGGGCACCGCGGCCTGGCTCGCGCTCGCCGGGATGATGCAGCTGTGGCACCTGGCCGTGATCGCGTTCGTGGTGGGCGCGGCCGAGGCGTTCTTCTTCCCCGCCTACTCCGCCGTGCTCCCCACGATGCTCCCCGCCGACGAACTGCTGGCCGCCAACGGGGTGGAGGGCATGCTGCGCCCCATCACGCAGCAGGCGCTCGGCCCGGCGCTCGCGGGCCTGCTCGTCGGCGCGTTCGTGCCCGGCACGGCGCTGCTCGGTGCCGCGGTCGGCTACGTGCTGGCACTGCTCCCGCTGCTCCCGATCCGGCTGCTCCCGACCGCCCCGGGTGACGGGACCGGCTCCGTGCTCGGCGACCTGCGCGAGGGCTTCGCCTACTTCCTGCGCACCGGCTGGCTGTTCGCGACCCTCGCGTTCGCGATCCTGCTGGTGCTGGTGATCATCGGGCCGATCGAGGTGCTGGTGCCGTTCGCCGTGCGCGACCAGACCGGCGCCGGCCCCTCCGGGTACGCCTTCGTGCTCGCCGCGTACGGCATCGGTGGCGTGCTCGGTTCGCTGGTGGCGTCCGCGGGGCGGCTCCCCCGCCGCTACCTCACGTGGATGCTGCTGCTGTGGGGCGCGGGATCGGCCCCGCTCGCCGTGATCGGTCTGACCGACCGGCTCTGGGTCATGGGTGCGGCCGCGTTCGTCGTCGGGGTGACGGGGGGTGTCGCCCAGGTCATCTGGGGCACCCTGCTGCAGCGTCGGGTGCCGCCGCACCTGCTGGGCCGGGTGTCGAGTCTCGACTTCTTCGTCTCGCTCGCCCTGATGCCGGTGTCGATGGCGCTCGCGGGCCCCGTCGGCGACGCGCTGGGCCTGCCGGTCACGTTCGTGCTGGTCGGGGCGATCCCGGTGTTCCTCGCGATCGCCGCGATCCTCGGGTGGCGCCTCTATCGCGACGAGATCGCCCACCCCCTGGACACCCCCGTCAGTGCAGCTCCGGCATCGTGAACCACAGCATCGGGTTGCGGGTCGTCCCGCGCGCCCCGGTGAGCCCGAGCTCCGCGCGCACCGCCGCGAGCCGCGCGAACGCGTCGGGGGCCCGCCGCCGCGAGGCGGTGAAGCCCTCGACGCCGCGCTCGCGCATCCACCGCAGCAGCACCGCGCCCTCGGTGAAGGGGAGCACCCGCCGCCCGTGGTGCACGTCGTGCACGCTCACCGGGATGCCCGCGGGCACGAGCGGGAACAGCTCCGCGAGGAACCACCGTGCGAACGACGCCGTGTGCGCCGCGTCGACGAACAGGTAGCCGGCGTCGCGCGGCACGTCCGCCAGCCGCGCGCGCACGTCGCCGTGCACGAACGTCCACCGGTCCGCGGCCAGCTCCGCTGGGACGGTGTACCGCACGTTGTCGATGCGGTCGAAGGAGTGCAGGTGCCCGGATCCGTTGTCACGCAGCGCCTGCAGGATCCAGCTCGTCGACCAGCCGTGGAACGTGCCCAGCTCCATCACGTGCGCCGGGCGGGTGTCGCGCAGCAGCAGGTAGGTGATCTCGGCTTCCACGTCGTCGAGCTGCGGGGTCATCGACGGCGTGGCCTCGCGGAACGCGCGCTGGCGCGCGACCACGGCCGACAGGTCGGCGGCGTGGGTGCGGTAGAGCGACTCCACCCGTTCGATCATGGGATCAACGGTAGCCGGTGACGTCGACGTCCTTCGGGTGCTCCACCCCGTACCGGACGGAGAGCTCCCAGCGGCCGCCCGGCGGGATCCGCGCGACCCACTCGCACCGGCCCAGGTCGTCGCGTTCGGCGGGCTCGGGCACCAGCTCGACCTCGACGACCTTCACCTCGGCGGCACGCGACACCGGCAGCCGGTCGCGCACCACCACCCGCGCCTGCGCGGGACGGCGGTTGGTGACCGTGGTCCGCCAGCGCTGCACCGCGCCCCGCTGCGCACCGAACCGCGCCTTGTGGACCGTGCGCGACTCCAGCGCGCGCTCCACCACCACCCGGTCGTCGACGCCCAGCGCGAGCTCGATCTCCCCGTCCGGCGCGGTGGTCTCCAGCGCCGTGGTGCCGACGTAGGCGTCGGCGAGGAACGTGGAGACCGGTCCGGCGGGCAGCACGTGCCCGCTGGTGTTGACGACGGTGGCCCGCAGGTGCACGTCCGGGCCGAGCACCGGGACCACGAGGTGGTCGAGCTGCGCCTGCGCCTGCACGATCGTGACCGTCGTGCGGTGCGGGGCGCCGTCGGCCGCGACGGCCGTGGGTCGGGCGAGCCGCCAGGTGCCGGCCGCGAGCCCCTCCTCGGGGACGGCCTCCACCGCCCTGCCCCGCAGCAGCGGGGCGGCGGGCGCCGACGCCGGCGCCACAGCGCCCGCCATCGCCGTCTCGGGCTGCGGGCGCGCGATGTCGATCCACCACGGCTGCAGCTCGGGCAACGTCGTCGTGACCGCGGGCCGGGCCGTCGACAGCGTCAGCTCGCACTCGGGCCAGTCCTCGCCGGTCTCCTGGACGACCATCCCGAACCAGGTGAGCGTGACGCCGCCGTCGTCGTCGAGGCGGGCGTCGTAGGCCGACGTCCAACCGGCGTCGTTCGCCACGTAGGTCAGCTCGACGTCGACCTCGCCCGCCGCGTCGGCCTCGATACCGATCACGGCCTCGTGCCGGGTACGCCCGGAGCCGCGGAGGCGGTCGAGCTCGGCGCGGGCGGCGGTGAGCCGGTGCTCGGCGTCGACCCGGGCCTCGGCGTGGGCACGGCGGGACGCCGCCACCTCGGTGATCTGCGCGGCCAGCGCGGCCCCGATCTCCCCCGCCCTGGCCGGCTCGGCGGATCCGTCGGCCAGCACCGCGGCGAGCCGGTCGCCGCTGCGCAGCGCGAGGCGGCGCAGCAGGTCCTCGCGCGCGGCCTCACCCGCGTCGGCGCCGTCGACGGCCGCGAGTGCCCGCTCGGCGTCGCGCACCGCGGCCTCCGCGGCCCGCACCCGGCCGTCGGGAACCTCGGCGAGGTCGCGGCGGAGCACGTCGACGCCGACCACCCGGGCCCCGCCCGCCACCACGCGCACCGAGTCCTGCAACAGCGTCCGCGTGAGGTCGGCGACGACGAGGTCGGACCGGCCCGCCGGGACGGCCACCCGCGCACGCCGCGTCACACGGGCGCGGCGCAGGTACACGGTGACGGCGACGATCGGTGCCTGCAGCTCCATGGACCGCACCGTAGCGCCGTCGGTGACGACGACGTCAGCGACGCAGGCGACGGGCGAGCAGCCCCGCGGCGACGCCCGCCGCCACCCACCCCGGCCACCGCCGGGAGACCGACGGCTCCTCGGCGGCGGGCTCGTCGAGCAGCGTGACCGTGCCGGCGTCCCCGTCGACCCGCACCTCCTGCCCCGTGCGGATCCGGCCGGTCGCCGATCCCGTCCCCAGGACGGCCGGGATCCCGTACTCCCGCGCGACGATCGAGCCGTGGCTCAGCGGGCCACCGATGTCGGTGACGACCGCGGCGGCCATCGCGAACAGCGGCGTCCACGCGGGGGTGGTGATGCGGGCGACGAGGACCTCGCCCGGCACCAGCGCGGCGAAGTCGGCCGGGCCGTCGAGGACGCGCGCGCGGGCCGTCACCTGCCCCGCGCTCGCTCCGGTCCCGCGGACGACCGGGCCGGACTGCGCGCCCTCGTGACCCGGCATCACCGACCCGAGCAGCCGGCTCATCCACGGTCGCTCCGGAAGCAGCTGCGGCGGGGTGGCGCGGCGCTGCCCGCGCCAGAGCATCCGCCGCGCGTCGACGTCGGCGCGGCGGTCGGGGCGGACCCCGTCGACGTACCCGCGCAGCTCCGCGCGACGCAGCCAGAACACGTCGTCGGCGTGCGCCACCACCCCGTCCTCGACGAGCCGGCGGCCCAGTTCACGCAGCATCCGGCGCATCGCGGGCCAGGCCAGGCCGACGTCGGCCAGCGCGTCCTCGCGCACCGGCCCGGTGCTCTGCGCGGCGGCGAGCAGCCGGTCGAACAGGGTCCGCCGCAGCGGGTCGAGGCGGGCGCGGGTGACACGGGTCAGCTCGTCGCGTAGCGCGGCCGTGCGCCGTTGCCGCTCGTGCGGGTCGGCGCCACCGCCCTCGGCGAAGAACCGGATCGTCGCGTGCAGCGGGCCGGGGTCGTCGGCGGGCACCGGGCTCGCGAAGTCGAGGTTGTAGACGGTGTGGCCGAACTCCGCGAGGTGCCGGCGGAACCGCTCGTCCCACGCGGCGTCGCGCGGCGCGTGCGCGAGGTCGTAGAGCGACTTCTCGGCCTGCAACGGCCGGCTGTCGAAGCCCACGAGGAACGTCTGCGCGGCCGGGTCGCCCGCCCGACGCACCAGCCGGTCGTGGAACGCGGCGAAGACGATCTCCGAGCCCGCCGCGAGCGGGATGATCGACTGCACGGCGGTGTAGTAGCGCGTGCCCGCGTCGAGCAGCGCACCGACGCCGTCGAGGATCTCGGTGCCGGTCAGGGCGGCCGGGTCGCGGTCGGCCCACTCCCGGACCTCGGCGACGTACGCGGGATGCGACCGCTCCCGCCACCCGTCGACGCCGCCGCGCAGCTCACCGGCGTCGTGGCCGAGCAGCGCCCGCACCGCCTGCGGCGTGCGCAGCAGCATCCGGGCGAGCCCGGCGTTGCGGTAGAAGTAGTACGCGTAGCCGTTGACGGTGGGGAACGCCAGGTCCCCGTCGCGCAGCGGGCTGCCGAACGCGGTGGCCATGAGCGCGCCGAGCGAGCGGCTCACCGACCCGTCGACCAGGTCGGCGAACAGCGGTGTGAGCGGGTCCGGCAGCTGCTCCACGATGCTCGCGCGGAAGTACGTGCCCCCCGGGAACGGCACCGGCCAGCTCGTCGGGGCGTCTCCGGTCGGCTCCGGCAGCGCCGTGATCGGCCGGGCCTGGACGACGTGGAACGCCCCGCCCGCGTCGCGCGCCCACTCGACGTCCTGGGGCGACCCGAAGAGCTCCGCGATCCGGACGCCGAGCGCGACGAGCTCCGCGGCCGCGGCGTCGTCGAGCACCGCGGCCCGTCGCCGTTCGTCGGGCACCGGCTCCTCGCGCGTCCCGGTGGGGGTGGCGACGGTCATCACCGCCTTGTCCGCGACGGTCCGGCCGACGACCGCACCGGTGGCCGGGTCGACGACCAGGTCGTCCGTGCTCACCGTCCCACCGACGACCGACTCCCCCAGCCCCCACGCCGCGCTCACCGCGGCCCGGTCGCGGCGTCCGCTCGCGGGGTCGGCGGTGAACAGGACGCCCGAGGAACGCGCCGCGACCATCGCCTGCACGACGACGGCGAGGCTCACGTCCTCCGGGTCGATGCCCTCGCGGGCGCGGTAGGCGATCGCCCGGTCGGTCCACAGCGACGCCCAGCAGTCGCGGACGGCCGCGAGCACGGCGTCGGCCCCGATGACGTGCAGGTAGGTGTCCTGCTGCCCGGCGAAGCTGGCGCCTGCGAGGTCCTCCGCCGTGGCCGACGAGCGGACGGCGACCGGGCCGCCCAGCGCCAGATAGGACCGCGTGATCGCCCTGGCCCAATCCCCGGCCGGCACGTGCGCGGCGAACAACGCACCGATCAGCTCTGTGGACTCCGGCCATCCGGAACGGGCCAGCGACACGATCTCCGGGCCGATCCCGGCCTGCTCCACGAACGCGTCGTAGGCAGCGGTGGGGATCACGAAACCGGGAGGGACCGGCAACCCGGCCCGGACGAGTTCTCCGAGGTTCGCGCCCTTCCCGCCGGCCACCGCGACGTCGGCACGTCCGACGCCGGAGAGGGCGAGCACGGTCACCACGGGGGCGACCGTACTCCCCTCCGGCGCTACAGGGCCTTGAGTTCTTCCGTGACCTCCGCGACCGACTTCTTCGCGTCCCCGAACAGCATCGAGGTGTTGTCGGCGTAGAACAGCGGGTTGTCGATGCCCGCGAAGCCGCTGCTCATCGAACGCTTGAGCACGATGACCGAGTGGCTCTGGTCGACGTTGAGGATCGGCATCCCGTAGATCGGGCTCGACGGGTCCGACCGCGCCGCCGGGTTCGTGACGTCGTTCGCCCCGATCACCAGCGTGACGTCGGTGCGGGAGAACTCGTCGTTGATGTCGTCCATCTCCTTGAGCGCGTCGTAGGAGACGTCGGCCTCGGCGAGCAGGACGTTCATGTGCCCCGGCATGCGCCCGGCGACCGGGTGGATCGCGTACTTGACCTCCACACCCTTCGCCTCGAGCAGCTTCGCCATGTCCTTGACCGCATGCTGCGCCTGCGCGACGGCGAGCCCGTACCCGGGCACCACGATCACCGACGACGCATAGGCCATCTGGACCGCGGCGTCGGCCGCGGACGTCGACTTCACCGTGCGGTCGATGCCGTCGTCGGCGCCCGGCACAAGCGTCGTGCCGCCGAACCCGCCCGCGACGATCGCCGGGATCGTGCGGTTCATCGCCACGGCCATCTGGTTGGTCAGGATCGAGCCCGACGCCCCGACGATCATGCCCGCGACGATCATCGCGGTGTTGTCGAGCGCGAGGCCCGCGGCCGCCGCCGACAGGCCGGTGAGCGCGTTGAGCAGCGAGATGACGACCGGCATGTCGGCGCCGCCGATGGGCAGCACCACCAGCACGCCGAGCACGGCCGCGATCACCAGCAGCCCGATGATCCAGATCTCGGCGGCCCCGCCCAGACCCGCCACGACGGCGCACGCGATCGCGCCGGCCAGCAGCAGGAGGTTGACGAACTGCTGCGCGCGACCCAGGCCGATCGGGCGCCCGGGGAGGATCTCCTGCAGCTTGCCGTAGGCGATGATCGAGCCCCAGAACGAGACCGAGCCGATGATCGCCGCGAACAGCGACGCGACGATCACGTACGTCGGCTCGCCGGAGAACGACTCGGTGGTGCGGAACTCCGACCACGCGATCAGCGCCACCGCACCACCGCCGACGCCGTTGAACAGCGCGACCATCTGCGGGACGGCCGTCATCTGCACCTTCTGGGCCGACGGCACGCCCAGGATCGTGCCGATCACGAGCCCGACGATGATCAGGATCCAGTTGTGGGTGACGTCGAGCAGCGTGGCGAGCACGGCGATCGCCATGCCGACCGCGGCGATCTTGTTGCCGCGCACGGCCGTCTTCGGGCCGGTGAGCCCCATCAGGCCGTAGATGAACAGGCCGAACGCGATGATGTAGAGGACCGGGATCAGCACGTCCATCAGGAGTCGCCCTTCTTCGGCGCGGGCTTGGCCTTGAACATGCCGAGCATCCGGTCGGTGACCAGGAACCCGCCGATCACGTTGATCATGCCGAAGGCGATCGCGATGACCAGGATGATCGCGTCACCGACCGACGGGTTCTCCAAGCGGCCGAGCACGATCAGCCCGCCCAGCAGCACGATGCCGTGGATGGCGTTCGTGCCCGACATCAGCGGCGTGTGCAGCGTGTTGGGCACCTTCGAGATGACCGCGAAGCCGACGAAGCCGGCGAGCACCAGGATCGCGATGTTGGCGAGCAGGCCCGAGGAGCCCGCCTCCGCCGCGTCGGCGGCGAGGATGGAGACGTTCATCAGGCGTCCTCCCGGGTGACGCAGGACTTCGCGAGCACCTCGTCGTCGAAGTCGGGCGCGAGCGCGCCCTCCTTGTCGAGCATCAGCTCGAGCAGGGAGGAGACGTTGCGCGCGTAGAGCTCCGAGGCGTGCTCGGGCATCGTGGCGGGCAGGTTGAGCGGCGAGGCGATCGTGACGTCGTGCTTGACGACGACCTCGCCGGGCTCGGTGAGCTCGCAGTTGCCGCCGCTCTCCCCCGCCATGTCGACGACGACGCTGCCCGGGCGCATGCCCTCCACGGCCTTCGCGGTGACCAGCGTCGGCGCCTTGCGACCCGGCACGTTCGCGGTGGTGATCACGACGTCGAAACCGGTGATCGCCTCCTCGAGGCGCTTCTGCTGCTCGGTGCGCTCGTCGTCGGTGAGCTCGCGGGCGTACCCACCCTCACCGACCGCCTCGATCCCCAGGTCGAGCCACTGCGCGCCGAGGGACTTCACCTGGTCGGCGACCTCGGGACGCACGTCGTAGCCGGTGGTGCGGGCGCCGAGGCGCTTCGCGGTGGCCAGGGCCTGGAGCCCGGCGACGCCGACTCCCAGGATCAGCGCCTGGGCGGGCTTCACCGTGCCCGCAGCCGTCGTGAGCATGGGGAAGAAGCGGGTGGAGCGCTCCGCCGCGAGCAGCACGGCCTTGTAGCCGGCGACGTTGCCCTGCGAGGAGAGCGCGTCCATCGACTGGGCGCGGGAGATCCGCGGGATCGCCTCCATCGCGAACCCCACCACCCCGGCGGCCTTGAGCGTGGCCAGCGACTCGGGTGCGGTGCGCGGGGCGAGGAAACCGATGAGGGTGGCACCCGACCGGAGCTTCCCGATCTCCTCGGTGCTCGGCGGCGCGACCTTGACGACGACGTCGCAGGACCACGGGTCACCGATCGTGGCGCCTGCCGCGACGTAGAGGTCGTCGGGGATCAGGGCCCCGAGTCCGGCCCCGGACTCGACGACGATCCCGACGCCCCTGGCGACGAGCTTCTCCACGACCTTGGGGACCAGCGCGACCCGGCGCTCCCCCACTCCGGACTCGCGGGGCACACCAACGGTGGTGCCCCCGTGTGCTGCAGTCATGGCCGGAACCTAGCCCAGCACCCCGACAACCGGACCCGCCGTGTGATCAGTGTTCGGTCACGACCGTGCCTCTACCGATTCAGAGCGGCGTCGGGCGGCTCAGGGGAGCGTGAGGATCTGCGGGCCGTCGTCGGTGATCGCGACGCTGTGCTCCCAGTGCACCGCGCGACTCCCGTCGGCCGTGACGACGGTCCAGCCGTCGGGGAGCTCAAGGGTCTCCGGGTCGCCGCCGGTGAGCATCGGCTCCACCGCCAGCGCCATGCCGGCGCGCAGGCGGGGGCCCTGGCCGGGATCGCCGTGGTTGGGCAGGAACGGGTCCATGTGCATCGACGTGCCGATCCCGTGCCCGCCGTACTCGGCGACGATCCCGTAGTCGACGCCGTCGCGGCTCCCGGCCTCCTCGCACGCCTTCTGCACCGCGTGCGAGATGTCGGAGAGCCGCCCGCCGGGGACCACCGCGGCGATCCCGGCGTGCAGGGCGGCCTCGCAGGCCGCCGACAGCTTGAGGTCGGCCTCGCTGACCGAGCCCACCGCGATCGTCACCGCGGCGTCGCCGTGCCAGCCGTCGAGGATCGCGCCGCAGTCGACGGAGATCAGGTCGCCGTCGGCGAGCACGGTGCCCGCGGACGGGATGCCGTGCACGATCTGCTCGTTCACCGACGCGCAGATCGACGCCGGGAAACCGTGGTAGCCGAGGAAGGAGGGCACGGCGCCGCCGTCGCGGATGGTCTGCTCGGCCAGCGCGTCGAGCTCGCCGGTGCTGACGCCCGGCTTCGCCAGCAGGGCGACGGCCGAGAGAGTGCGGGCGACGAGCGCACCCGAAGCCCGCATGGCCTCCAGCTCGCCCGGCGACTTCAGCTCGATGTCCCGGCCCCGCAACCTCGCCACCAGCCCACGGACGCCGCCGCGCCCCCGCGTCACGACGTCGGGAGCGCGTCGAAGACCCGGTCGGTGATCTCCTCGACCGACCCGACGGCGTCGACGCTGACCAGGCGGTCGGCGTAGTACTCGAGCAGCGGGGCGGTGTCGTCGCGGTAGACCTGCTGGCGACGCCGGATGACGTCCTCGGTGTCGTCGCTGCGACCGCGGCCGAGCAGCCGCTGCACGACGACCTCGTCGGAGACGGAGAACTCCACGACCGCGTCGAGCTCCAGGCCCTGGTCGGAGAGCAGCCCGGCCAGCGAGGCCGCCTGCGGCGCGGTACGCGGGAAACCGTCGAGGATGAACCCCTTGGCGGCGTCGGACTCGGTGAGGCGCTCGCGGACCATCGCGACCGTCACCTCGTCGGGCACCAGGTCCCCGGCGTCCATGTAGCGCTTCGCCTCGATGCCGAGCGGGGTCTCCTCCTTGAGGTTCGCCCGGAACAGGTCACCGGTGGAGATGTGCGGAACGTCGAGGCGTTCTGCCATCCGCTCCGCCTGAGTGCCCTTGCCCGCGCCAGGCGGACCGACCAGAACGAGTCGCACGCGAGCCCGCCTTCCCCAGTTGTTCTACAGGTTGTCGATGCGACGTTAGCGCAGGAAACCCTCGTAGTTGCGCTGCATGAGCTGGCTCTCGATCTGTTTCACGGTGTCCAGACCCACCCCGACCATGATCAGCACCGCCGTGCCGCCGAACGGGAAGTTCTGGTTCTGGCCCGAACCGGTGATGCCGAGGAAGAAGTTCGGGAGCACCGCGATCAGGCCGAGATAGAGCGATCCCGGCAGCGTAATGCGGGAGAGCACGAAGTTCAGGTACTCCGCCGTGGGCCGTCCCGGGCGGATGCCGGGGATGAAGCCACCGAACTTCTTCATCTCGTCGGCCCGCTCGTCGGGGTTGAACGTGATGCCGACGTAGAAGTACGTGAAGAAGATGATCAGTGCGACGTACAGCAGGATGTGCACCGGATTGGACTGGTCGACCAGGTAGGTCTGGACGAACTGCTGGACCGCACCGGACTCCGTGCCGACGAGCTGCGAGATCAGCTGCGGCAGGTACAGCAGCGACGATCCGAAGATGACCGGGATGACGCCGGCCTGGTTGACCTTGAGAGGCAGGTAGGTGGACGTGCCGCCGTACATCCGGCGTCCGACCATCCGCTTGGCGTACTGCACCGGGATGCGGCGCTGCCCCTGCTCGACGAACACGACGCTCGCGATGATCGCCAGACCGAAGACGCAGACGCCCGTGAAGATCAGGGGGCCGCCCTCGGGGTTGTTCAGGATGTTGGCGCCCTCGGCCGGGATCCGGGCCGCGATCGAGGCGAAGATCAGCAGCGACATGCCGTTGCCGACACCCCGCTCGGTGACCTGCTCACCCAGCCACATGATCACCGCGGTGCCCGCGGTCATCACGATGACGATCAGGCCGAGGTCGAAGACGCTGTCGCCGGGGATGATGTCCTGCGTGCAGCCCGCGAACAGCTGACCGCGGTCGGCCAGCGCGACGATGCCGGTGGCCTGCAGGATGCCCAGCGCGATCGTCAGGTAGCGGGTGTACTGGGTCAGCTTGGCCTGACCCGACTGCCCTTCCTTCTTCAGCTGCTCGAACCGCGGGATGACGACGGTGAGCAACTGCACGATGATGCTGGACGTGATGTAGGGCATGATGCCCAGCGCGAAGATCGAGAGCTGGAGCAGTGCCCCGCCGGAGAACAGGTTGATCAGCGAGTAGACGCTGGAGCTCTCGCCGCTGGACACGTCCGCGATGCACTGCTGCACGGCCGGGTACGACACCCCCGGGGAGGGGATGGTGGCACCGAGCCGGTAGACCGCGACGATCCCGAGAGTGAAGAGGATCTTCTTCCGGAGATCCGGCGTGGTCAGTGCCGACCGGAAAGCGCTGAGCACTGGTGTGATCCTCCTGTACTGGTGGCCCCCGCGTCGCGGGCTGCCGCGGCGGCACTGGGCCGGCCGCGCAGAACCCTAACAGCGGCTGTGCCGCCCCCACGGCACGGACCGGCGCACGATGGCGCCGGTCCGCACCGAACGGGAGTCACAGCTCGGTGACGGACCCGCCTGCGGCCGCGATCTTGTCGCGTGCACTGCCGGAGAACGCGTGCGCACTCACGGTGAGCTTCACGCCGTCCAGGTCGCCGTTGCCCAGCACCTTGACGGGCTGGTTGCGGCGCACGGCACCGATCTCGACGAGCTCGTCGGGACCGACGGTGCCGCCCTGCGGGAACAGGGTGGCCAGGTCGCCGACGTTCACGACCTGGAACTCCACGCGGAAGCGGTTCTTGAACCCCTTCAGCTTGGGCAGCCGCATGTGCAGCGGCATCTGCCCACCCTCGAAGCCCGCGGGCACGCCCTTACGGGCGCGCGTGCCCTTGGTACCGCGACCGGCGGTCTTGCCGCCCTTGCCGCCCTCACCGCGTCCGACACGGGTCTTGGCGGTCTTCGCACCCGGCGCGGGGCGCAGGTGGTGGATCTTGATGGTGGACTCGCTCACGAGGTCACCTCCTCAACCGTCACGAGGTGCCGGACGGTGTGGACCATGCCCCGGATCTGCGGGGTGTCGTCCTTCTCCACCGTCTGGCGGATCTTGCGCAGCCCGAGCGAGAGCATCGTGGCGCGCTGGTTGGCCTTGGCGCCGATGACGCTCTTGCGCTGGGTGATGATCAGCTTCGTCATCAGGCCCTCGCCGCCTGCGCGGCTTCCGCACGCGCCCGCATCATCTGGGCCGGGGCGACGTCCTCGAGCGGCAGGCCACGGCGGGCCGCCACCTCCTCGGGGCGCTGGATCATCTTCAACGCGGCGATCGTGGCGTGCACGACGTTGATCGCGTTGTCGGAGCCCAGGCTCTTGGAGAGGATGTCGTGGATCCCGGCGCACTCCAGCACGGCGCGCACCGGACCACCGGCGATGACGCCGGTACCCGGGCTGGCCGGGCGGAGGAGGACGACGCCGGCTGCGGCCTCGCCCTGCACCCGGTGCACGATCGTGCCGCCGATGCGGGGGACGCGGAAGAAGTTCTTCTTCGCCTCCTCCACACCCTTGGCGATCGCCGCGGGCACCTCCTTGGCCTTGCCGTAGCCGACGCCCACCAGGCCGTCGCCGTCACCGACGATCATCAGCGCGGTGAAACTGAAACGCCGACCGCCCTTGACGACCTTGGCGACGCGGTTGATCGTGACCAGCCGCTCGATGTACGGGGTCTTGTCCTGGGCGCCGCCCCGGCCGCCGCTGTCGCGACGGTCCCGGCCACCACCCGAGTTGCTGCGCTCGCCACCGGGCCCGCTGTTGGGCCCACCGGACCCACCGGGTCCTCCGCCGTCGCGCCGTGCACGTCCCGGCATCAGTGGTTTCCTTCCATGTTGTTCACCATCAGAACTCCAGGCCACCCTCGCGGGCGGCGTCGGCCAGCGCCGCGATCCGGCCGTGGTAGCCGAAGCCACCACGGTCGAACACGACGGCGGTGACGCCGGCCTCGCGGGCACGGGCGGCGACGAGCTCGCCGACCTTGGCCGCACGGGCCTTCTTGTCGCCGTCGAACGCGCGGACGTCGGCCTCCATCGTGGACGCCGAGGCCAGCGTGCGGCCGGCGAGGTCGTCGATGAGCTGCACGACGATGTGCCGCGAGCTGCGCTTGACCGCGAGGCGCGGACGCTCCGGGCTGCCGCTGACCTTCTTGCGGAGCCGGGCGTGCCGGCGCGTGACTGCGGTGCGGCGCTTGGCCGACACCTGGGAGGCGGTCCGCTTCTTGGCGGCCGCACTGATCGTCTCGGCCATTACTTACCCGTCTTCCCGACCTTGCGGCGCACGTTCTCGCCGGCGTACCGCACGCCCTTGCCCTTGTAGGGCTCCGGCTTCCTGATCTTGCGGATGTTGGCGGCGGTCTCGCCGACCAGCTGCTTGTCGATCCCCTGGACCGCGAACTTGTTCGGGGTCTCGACGACGAAGGTGATGCCCTCCGGCGGCTGGACGACGACGGGGTGGCTGAACCCGAGAGCGAACTCCAGGTTGCCGCCCTTGAGGACGACGCGGTAACCGACGCCGACGATCTCGAGCTTCTTCTCGTAGCCGGCGGTGACGCCGAGCATGAGGTTGTTGACCAGCGTGCGCGACAGGCCGTGGTAGGCCTTGCTGCGACGCTCGTCGTCCGGGCGCTTGACGACAACGGTGCCGTCGTCGTCGCGCTCGACCGTGATGGGCTCGATGACGGTGTGCGTCAGGGTCCCCTTGGGGCCCTTGACGGTCACCGTTCGGCCGTCGATCTTGACATCCACACCGGACGGCACGGTGATGGGCAGCTTCCCGATTCGGGACATGGTGTTACCCCCTCACCAGACGTAGGCGAGGACTTCTCCGCCCACGCCGTTCTTGTGTGCTTGCCGCTCGGTCTGGAGACCGGCGGACGTGGAGATGATGGCCACGCCCAGACCGCCGAGAACGCGCGGCAGGTTCGTGGACTTGGCGTAGACGCGCAGACCGGGCTTGGAGACCCGGCGCAGGCCGGCGATGCTCCGCTCGCGGTTGCGTCCGTACTTCAGCTCGATGACCAGGGACTTGCCGACCTCGGCGTCCTCGACGGAGTGCGACGCGATGTAACCCTCGCGCTGGAGGATCTCGGCGATCGACACCTTGAGCTTGGAGTGCGGCATGACCACGCGGTCGTGGTACGCCGAGTTGGCGTTGCGGAGACGCGTGAGCATGTCCGCGATGGGATCGGTCATCGTCATGGTGACGTCACTGCTTTCCCGCCTGGTTCCCCCGGGCTCTCACCCGGGGGCCTGTGACGATCTGGAGGAAGGAAGAACTACCAGGAGGACTTGCTCACGCCCGGCAGCTCGCCGGCGTGGGCCATCTCGCGGACGCAGATCCGGCAGAGGCCGAACTTGCGCAGCACGGCACGGGGCCGTCCGCACTTCTGGCAGCGGGTGTAACCGCGGACCTTGAACTTCGGGACGGCCGCGGCCTTGATGCGGAGCGCCTTCTTGGCCATGTCTCATGCCTCCTTGAACGGGAAGCCGAGCTTGCGGAGCAGCGCACGGCCTTCGTCGTCGGTCGTCGCCGTGGTGACGACCGTGATGTCCATGCCGCGCGGACGGTCGATCGAGTCCGGGTCGATCTCGTGGAACATCGACTGCTCGTTCAGGCCGAACGTGTAGTTGCCCCGGCCGTCGAACTGCGTGCTCGACAGGCCGCGGAAGTCGCGGATACGCGGCAGTGCGATCGTCAGCAGCCGGTCCAGGAACTCCCACATCCGGTCGCTGCGGAGGGTGACCTTCGCGCCGATCGGCATGCCCTCGCGCAGCTTGAACTGCGCGATGGACTTGGTCGCCCGCCGCATCTGCGGCTTCTGACCGGTGATGGTGGCGAGATCGCGCATGGCGCCGTCGATCAGCTTCGCGTCACGGGCGGCGTCGCCGACACCCATGTTCACGACGACCTTCACGACACCCGGGATCTGCATGACGTTCGCGTACTCGAACTGCTCACGCAGCTGCGGTGCGATCTCGTCGCGGTACCGCTGCTTGAGCCGCGGGATGGTCTTCTCTTCGGTGCTCGTCATCTCAGATCTCCTTCCCGGTGCTCCGGGAGACCCGAACGCTGGACCGCTTGCCGTCCTCGTCGCGGGTGACCTGGCGACCGACACGAGTCGGCTTGCCCTCGGAGTCGACGATCATCACGTTCGAGACGTGGATCGCGGCCTCCTGCGTGACGATGCCGCCGGACTGGGCGCCGCGCTGGTTCTGGCTGACCCGGGTGTGCTTCTTGATCCGGTTCACGCCCTCGACCAGGATGCGGTCGCGCTCGGGGTAGGCCTGGATGACCTTCCCCTTCGCTCCCTTGTCCTTGCCGGCGATCACCACGACGGTGTCGCCCTTCTTGATCTTCATGGTTACAGCACCTCCGGCGCGAGGGAGATGATCTTCATGAACTTCTTGTCGCGGAGTTCGCGACCGACCGGTCCGAAGATGCGGGTCCCCCGCGGCTCGCCGTCGGGCTTGATCAGCACGGCGGCGTTCTCGTCGAAACGGATGTAGGAACCATCCGGGCGGCGACGCTCCTTGACGGTGCGCACGATGACCGCCTTGACGACGTCACCGCGCTTCACCCCCGCTCCGGGGATGGCGTCCTTCACCGTGGCGACGATGGTGTCGCCGATCCCCGCGTAGCGCCGGGCCGAACCGCCCAGCACCCGGATGCACAGGATCTCCTTGGCACCGGTGTTGTCGGCGACGCGCAGCCGCGACTCCTGCTGGATCACTTCGCCTTCTCCAGGATCTCCACCAGGCGCCAGCGCTTGGTGGCCGACAGCGGGCGGGTCTCCATCAGCCGGACGCGGTCGCCGACGCCGGCCGTGTTGGCCTCGTCGTGCGCCTTGATCTTCGTCGTCCGGCGGATGACCTTGCCGTACATCCGGTGCTTCACGCGGTCCTCGACGACGACGACGATCGTCTTCGCCATCTTGTCGGAGACCACGAGGCCCTCACGGACCTTGCGCTCGTTCCGCTCCACCTCGGTGGGCGGCGTCTTCGCTGTGTCGCTCATGCCGCGCCCTCATTCTCGTCCGGGGCGGCAGAGAGGCCCAGCTCGCGCTCGCGCATGATCGTGTAGATCCGCGCGATGTCGTGCCGGACGGTACGCAGCCGCCGGTTGTTGTCCAGCTGCCCGGTGGCCATCTGGAAGCGGAGGTTGAACAGCTCCTCCTTGGCCTCACGCACGCGGAGCACGAGCTCCTCGTCGGTGAGCTCACGCAGCTCGGCTGCGGTCGTCGTCGACGCGGCCATCAGATGTCACCACCCTCACGGGTCACGATCCGGCACTTCATGGGCAGCTTGTGGATCGCTCGGCGCAGGGCCTCGCGAGCGAGCTGCTCGTTGGGGTAGCTCATCTCGAACAGGACCCGGCCCGGCTTCACGTTGGACACCCACTTCTCGGGGGAGCCCTTACCGGAACCCATGCGGGTCTCCGCCGGCTTCTTCGTCAGCGGGCGGTCCGGGAAGATGTTGATCCAGACCTTGCCGCCACGCTTGATGTGCCGGTTGATGGCGATACGAGCGGACTCGATCTGCCGGTTGGTGACGTAGGCGGGCTCGAGAGCCTGGATGCCGTACTCACCGAAGGTGACGCGGGTGCCGCCCGAGGCCGCACCGGTGCGGTGCGGGCGGTGCTGCTTGCGGTGCTTGACCCTGCGGGGGATCAGCATGGTCAGGCCTCCCCACCGGTCGACGGGGCGTCGGTCGCCGGAGCCTCGACGGTCGCGGTGGCGGTGCCACCGGCCGACGACTCGGCAGCGGCGCGGCCGGCCTCGGTGCCGGAGCCCGTGGTGCCCGAGGCACCCGAACGACGGCGGGCCGGACGCTCGCGACGCGGGCCGCGGTCGCCACCGGGAGCCGCGGCCGCAGCCGGAGCACCCTCGCGACGGCCACCGACGACGTCACCCTTGTAGATCCACACCTTGACGCCGATGCGACCGAACGTGGTACGGGCCTCGAACAGGCCGTAGTCGATGTCGGCGCGCAGCGTGTGCAGCGGGACGCGACCCTCGCGGTAGAACTCCGAGCGCGACATCTCCGCGCCGCCGAGTCGACCCGAGCACTGCACCCGGATCCCCTTGACCTGCGGGGAGCGCATGGCCGACTGGATGGCCTTGCGCATCGCGCGACGGAACGCCACGCGGTTGGACAGCTGCTCGGCCACGCCCTGCGCGACGAGCTGTGCGTCCGACTCGGAGTTCTTGACCTCGAGGATGTTGAGCTGGACCTGCTTCTTGGTCAGCTTCTCGAGGTTGCCGCGGATGCGGTCGGCCTCGGCGCCGCGGCGGCCGATGACGATGCCGGGACGCGCGGTGAAGATGTCGACGCGGACCCGGTCCCGGGTGCGCTCGATCTCGACCTTGGAGATGCCGGCCCGCTCCATGCCCTTGGAGAGCATCTTGCGGATGGCGACGTCCTCACCCACGTACTCGGCGTACTGCTTGTCTGCGTACCAGCGGGACTTCCAGTCGGTGGTGATACCGAGGCGGAAGCCGTGCGGGTTGATCTTCTGACCCATTAGCGGGTCCTCCCCTTCGCACCACGAGCGCCGCGCCCGTTCTTGGCGGGCTGCGACTCGACCTCGACGGTGATGTGGCTCGTGCGCTTGCGGATCCGGTACGCGCGGCCCTGGGCCCGCGGACGGATGCGCTTGAGCGTCGGGCCCTCGTCGGCCATGGCCACCGCCACCACGAGGGTGTCGGGGTCCAGGTCGAGGTTGTTCTGGGCGTTGGCCGCCGCGCTGGCGACCACCTTGTACAGGGGCTCACAGGCAGCCTGCGGCGAGAACCGCAGGATGTCGAGGGCGTCCTGGACCGGCCGGCCCTTGATCAGCGCGATGACGCGCCGGACCTTGGTCGGCGACATGTGTACGTGCCGCGCGATCGCGCGCGCCCGGACGGGCGCAGCGGTCGTGCTCTCAGCTGTTTCAGCCATGGTCACTTCCTCCTGCTCCGTCTCAGCGCCTGCGCGACTTGCGGTCGTCCTTGATGTGGCCCCGGAAGGTGCGCGTGGGCGCGAACTCCCCCAGCTTGTGGCCGACCATCGAGTCCGACACGAACACCGGCACATGCTTGCGGCCGTCGTGCACCGCGATCGTGTGCCCGATCATGTCGGGGATGATGGTCGACCGTCGGGACCAGGTACGGATGACGGTCTTCTTGCCCGACTCGTTGAGGACGTCCACCTTCTTGAGCAGGTGGTCATCCACGAACGGGCCCTTCTTCAGGCTGCGTGGCATCTTTTACCTCCCTGCTCAGCGCTTGTTCTTGCCGGTGCGACGGCGGCGGACGATCAACTTGTCCGACGGCTTGGTGCGGCGGGTGCGCCCCTCGGGCTTGCCCGCGGGGTTGACCGGGTGGCGACCACCGGAGGTCTTGCCCTCACCACCACCGTGCGGGTGGTCGACCGGGTTCATGGCGACACCGCGGACGGTCGGGCGCTTGCCCTTCCACCGCATGCGGCCCGCCTTGCCCCAGTTGATGTTGGAGTGGTCACCGTTGCCGACCTCGCCGATCGTGGCGCGGCAGCGGACGTCGACGTTGCGGATCTCGCCCGAGGGCAGCCGGAGCTGCGCGTACGGGCCGTCCTTGGCGACCAGCTGCACCTTCACACCGGCCGACCGCGCCATCTTCGCGCCGCCACCGGGGCGGAGCTCGATGGCGTGGATCACGGTGCCGGTGGGGATGTTGCGCAGCGGCAGGTTGTTGCCGACCTTGATGTCGGCACGGGGGCCGGCCTCGACGCGGTCGCCCTGCTTCAGCTTCTCCGGCGCGATGATGTAGCGCTTCTCGCCGTCGGCGTAGTGCAGGAGCGCGATCCGCGAGGTGCGGTTCGGGTCGTACTCGATCTCGGCGACCCGGGCCGGCACGCCGTCCTTGTCGTTCCGGCGGAAGTCGATCAGCCGGTACGCGCGCTTGTGGCCACCGCCCTGGTGCCGGGTGGTGATGCGCCCGTGCGCGTTGCGGCCGCCCTTGGAGTGCAGCGGACGGATCAGCGACTTCTCGGGCGTGGACCGCGTGATCTCGGCGAAGTCCGAGACGCTGGAGCCACGGCGACCGGGGGTCGTCGGCTTGTACTTGCGGATACCCATGACTCAGGCCCCTGCCCTTCCACCGAACACGTCGATGGTGCGGCTCTCCTCGGAGAGCGTCACGATCGCGCGCTTGGTGTCGCGACGCTTGCCGAAGCCGGTGCGGGAGCGCTTGCGCTTCCCGTTGCGGTTCAGGGTGTTCACGGAGAGCACCTTGACGCCGAACACCTTCTCGACCGCGATCTTGATCTCGGTCTTGTTCGCGTCCGGCTTCACGAGGAAGGTGTACTGGCGCTCCTCGAGCAGCCCGTAGCTCTTCTCCGACACCACCGGCGCGAGCAGAATGTCGCGCGGATCGGGGATCACTTGTCCTCCTCCTTGCGCTGCGACGGCGGCAGCTGGAACCCGGCCGCCTCGGCCGCGTCGGCGGTGGTGAACCAGACCTCGGCCACGGTGCGGGCGTAGAACGAGCTACCCGGCACGTGGTAGAGCATCGAGTCCGCGTTGCCCTTGACGGGGAAACCCTCGGGCTGTCCACCGTCGGCGAGCGGGGCGTGGCTCTGCGCGCCGTGGGGGGCATCGGCCGCGGGAGCGGCGGGCTTCTTGACCAGACCCTGCGGCGCGTCCGCTGCCGCAGCGGCGGACTTCCGCGTCGGCACCGCGATGGGGCCGGCGAGGAACGACTCGAGCGATTCCTCGGTGAACAGCACGACGTCGTTGACGAGCACGTCGTAGGTGTTCAGCTGGTCGGGCGCGATCAGGTGCACGTCCGGCAGGTTGCGCAGGCTGAGCTGGCTGACGACGTCCTCGCGGCCGACGACGGCGAGCACGCGGTGCCCGGCGTCGCTCACCAGCGACTCGATCGTCTTGCGGGCGGCCTTGGTCGAGGGCGCCTCGCTGGTGACCAGCGAGTCGACCACGATGACGCGGCCGGCGCGGGCCCGGTCGGAGAGGGCACCGCGCAGGGCGGCGGCCTTCATCTTCTTGGGCGTCTTCTGCGTGTAGTCGCGCGGGGTCGGGCCGTGGACGACGCCACCGCCGGCGAACTGCGGCGCGCGGGTCGAACCCTGGCGCGCGCGGCCGGTGCCCTTCTGGCGGTACGGCTTCTTGCCGCCACCGCGAACCTCGCCACGCGTCTTCGTGTCGTGCGTGCCCTGGCGGGCGGCGGCCAGCTGGGCCACCACCACCTGGTGCATCAGGGGCACGTTCGCGGTGACGTCGAAGACGTGCGCGGGAAGATCTGCCTTCACGGTCGTGGTCATGCCTTCACACCACCCTTCGCGGCGCTCTTGACCAGCAGCAGTCCGCCGCGGGGTCCGGGGACGGCGCCCTTGATCAGCAGCAGGCCTCGCTCCGCGTCCACCCGGTACACCGTGAGGTTCTGGGTGGTGACGCGCGCGACGCCCATGCGGCCGGCCATCTTGATGCCCTTGAAGACGCGGCCGGGGGTCGCACAGCCGCCGATGGAGCCGGGCGAGCGGTGCTTGCGCTGCACACCGTGGCTGGCGCCGAGGCCGTGGAAGCCGTGGCGCTTCATGACGCCCGCGGTGCCCTTGCCCTTGGAGGTGCCGACCACGTCGACGGCGGCGCCGTTCTCGAACACCTCCGCGGTGATCTCCTGGCCGAGCGAGTACTCGCCGGCGTCGGAGGTGCGCAGCTCGACCAGGTGGCGACGCGGCGTGGTGCCCGCCTTGCCGAAGTGGCCGGTGCGCGGCTTGTTCACCTTGCGCGGGTCGATGGCGCCGTACGCCAGCTGGACGGCGACGTAGCCGTCCTTCTCGGTGGTGCGGACCTGGGTCACCACGTTGGGGCCCGCCTGGACCACGGTGACCGGGACCACCCGGTTGTTCTCGTCGAAGACCTGGGTCATCCCGAGCTTGGTGCCCAGGATCCCGGTGATCTGTCGTTCGCTCATGATGTCCGTCAGCCCTACTGAATGTTCACGTCGACGGACGCCGGCAGGTCGATGCGCATGAGCGCGTCGACCGTCTTGGGCGTCGGGTCGAGGATGTCGATCAGCCGCTTGTGGGTGCGCATCTCGAAGTGCTCGCGCGAGTCCTTGTACTTGTGCGGCGAGCGGATGACGCAGTAGATGTTCTTCTCCGTCGGCAGTGGCACCGGCCCGACGACCCGAGCTCCCGTGCGCGTGACCGTCTCGACGATCTTGCGCGCGGAGGCGTCGATGGCCTCGTGGTCGTAGGCCTTCAGCCTGATGCGGATCTTCTGTCCCGCCATGGTCGTCGGTCGTCCTTCTCTGTCCTGCCGCGTGAACGGGTGGTCCGGGTCGGGCCCGGCCCGTGGACCGGCGCAGCGCGCGGTGGCGCTGTCGGTTCGCACGGTCTGGGCTCCGGTCCACGAGGTCGGGCGTGTCGCCGTCTTTCGCGATCCGGTCCCCGGGATCACCCGCGGCCCCGGGGGGTCGCTGTGCTCGGGGGGCTGGCGCCGGGCCCGGCACGCGCGGAGACGAACTCCGCGCATGCCGGCGCCCTACGCGCAACCCGTCAAGGATGCCACACGGAAGTGCGGCACCCTTGACCGGGGGTGGTGCGGTACTACTTGTTGATCTTGATGACCTGGCCGGCGCCGACGGTCCGGCCACCCTCGCGGATGGCGAACTGCAGGCCCTCCTCCATGGCGATCGGCTGGATCAGCTTGACCTCCATGGTGGTGTTGTCGCCGGGCATGACCATCTCGGTGCCACTGGGCAGCGTGACCACGCCGGTGACGTCCGTCGTCCGGAAGTAGAACTGCGGACGGTAGTTGTTGAAGAACGGCGTGTGCCGGCCGCCCTCGTCCTTGGACAGGATGTAGACCTGGCCCTCGAACTCGGTGTGCGGCGTGGTGGTGCCGGGCTTCACGATGACCATGCCGCGCTCGACCTGCTCGCGCTTGATGCCGCGGAGCAGCAGCGCCGCGTTGTCGCCGGCGCGACCCTCGTCGAGGAACTTCTTGAACATCTCGATGGAGGTGGTGGTGGTCTTGAACGACTTCTCGCGGATGCCGACGACCTCCACCTCCTCGTTCACCTTGACGATGCCGCGCTCGATGCGACCGGTGACGACGGTGCCACGACCGGAGATCGTGAAGACGTCCTCGACCGGCATCAGGAACGGACGGTCGACGTCGCGCTCGGGCTCCGGGATCGACTCGTCGACGGCGTCCATGAGCTCGAGGAGCTTCTCGGCCCACACGGGGTCGCCCTCGAGCGCCTTGAGCGCCGAGACGCGGACGATCGGGAGGTCGTCGCCGGGGTACTCCTGAGCCGAGAGCAGCTCACGGACCTCGAGCTCGACGAGCTCCATGATCTCCTCGTCGTCCACCATGTCGGCCTTGTTCAGCGCGACGACGATGTACGGCACGCCGACCTGGCGGGCGAGCAGCACGTGCTCGCGCGTCTGCGGCATGGGGCCGTCGGTGGCGGCGACCACGAGGATGGCGCCGTCCATCTGGGCCGCACCGGTGATCATGTTCTTGATGTAGTCGGCGTGCCCGGGGCAGTCGACGTGCGCGTAGTGGCGCTTCTCGGTCTGGTACTCGACGTGCGCGATCGAGATCGTGATGCCGCGCTGGCGCTCCTCGGGAGCCTTGTCGATCTGGTCGAACGCCGACGCCGCGTTGAGCGTCGGGAACTTGTCGTGCAGAACCTTGGTGATGGCCGCCGTCAGCGTGGTCTTACCGTGGTCGATGTGACCGATGGTGCCGATGTTGACGTGCGGCTTGGTCCGCTCGAACTTCGCCTTCGCCACTGGGGAATCCTCCTGGACTGAGTGACTTCATCCGCCGTGCTGACGGGGGGTCTGTGGGTGTAACGGGGTCCGGCGGGCCCAGGGAGGGCCCGCCGGGGACGATCTCTTACTCGCCCGTGGCCTTGGCGATGATCTCCTTGGCCACGTTGGTCGGGACCTCCGCGTAGGAGTCGAAGACCATGGTGTAGTTCGCCCGGCCCTGGGTCCGCGACCGGAGGTCACCGACGTAGCCGAACATCTCGGACAGCGGGACCAGCGCCTTGACGACGCGGGCACCCGCCCGCTCCTCCATGGCCTGGATCTGGCCGCGGCGGGAGTTGAGGTCGCCGATCACTTCACCCATGTAGTCCTCGGGCGTGGTGACCTCGACGGCCATCATCGGCTCGAGCAGCGCCGGGCTGGCCTGACGTGCGGCCTCCTTGAGCGCGATCGAGCCGGCGACCTTGAACGCCATCTCGGACGAGTCGACCTCGTGGTACGCACCGTCGACGAGGGTCAGCTTGACCCCGACGAGCGGGAAGCCGGCGAGGATGCCGTACTGCATGGCGTCCTGCGCGCCGGCGTCGACCGACGGGATGTACTCCCGCGGGATGCGACCACCGGTGACCTTGTTGTCGAACTCGTACAGCGCACCGTCGGCGGTGTCCAGGGGCTCGATGGTGATGATCACCTTGGCGAACTGGCCCGAGCCGCCGGTCTGCTTCTTGTGCGTGTAGCTGTACTTCTCGACCGCCCGGCGGATGGTCTCGCGGTACGCGACCTGGGGCTTGCCGATGTTCGCCTCGACCTTGTAATCGGTCTTCATGCGGTTCACCAGCACCTCGAGGTGCAGCTCACCCATGCCGGCGAGGATGGTCTGGCCGGACTCCTCGTCCTGCGTGACCTGGAAGGTGGGGTCCTCCTCGGCCAGCTTCTGGATCGCGACGCCCAGCTTCTCCTGGTCGGCCTTGGTCTTCGGCTCGACCGCGACCTGGATCACCGGGTCCGGGAACGACATCGACTCGAGCACGATGGGGTGCTGCGGGTCGCACAGGGTCTCCCCCGTGGTCGTGTCCTTCAGCCCGATGACCGCGTAGATGTGGCCGGCCTGGGCCTCGTCGACCGGGTTCTCCTTGTTGGCCTGCATCTGGAACATCTTCCCGATGCGCTCCTTGCGGTCCTTGGTCGAGTTGATGACCTGGGAGCCCGCAGCGAGCCGGCCGGAGTAGACCCGGATGTAGGTGAGCTTGCCGAAGAACGGGTGCGCGGCGATCTTGAACGCGAGGGCCGAGAACGGCTCGTTCACGTCCGGCTTGCGCGTCACGGCGGTCTCGCCGTCCTGCAGCGTGCCCTCGACGGGCGGCACGTCGAACGGGGACGGGAGGTAGGCGATGACCGCGTCGAGCATGGGCTGGACGCCCTTGTTCTTGTACGCGGAACCGCACAGCACCGGGTACGCGGTCCGGTCGGTCACGATCTTGCGGATGCCGAGCTTGATCTGCTCGACGGAGAGCTCCTCGCCGCCGAGATAGAGCTCCATCAGCTCGTCGTCGGTCTCGGCGACCGCCTCGATGAGGGCCGTGCGGTACTCCGCGGCCTTCTCGGCGAGATCCGCCGGGATCTCCTCGACGGTGTAGTCGTCACCGATCTTGACCTCGCCGCGCCACGTGAGCGCGCGCATCTCGACCAGGTCGACCACGCCGATGAAATCGTTCTCGGAGCCGATCGGCAGCTGCAGCGGCAGCGGCGTGGCGCCGAGGCGCTCCTTGATCGTCCGCACGGTGAAGTAGAAGTCGGCGCCGAGCTTGTCCATCTTGTTGACGAAGCAGATGCGCGGGACGTCGTACTTGGTGGCCTGCCGCCAGACCTGCTCGGACTGCGGCTCGACACCTTCCTTGCCGTCGAAGACCGCGACCGCGCCGTCGAGCACCCGCAGGGACCGCTCCACCTCGACGGTGAAGTCGACGTGCCCGGGGGTGTCGATGATGTTGATCTGGTGGTCTTTCCAGAAGCAGGTGATCGCGGCGGACGTGATCGTGATGCCGCGCTTCTGCTCCTCCTCCATCCAGTCCATCGTGGCCGCACCGTCGTGAACCTCACCGATCTTGTAGTTCAGACCGGTGTAGTACAGGATCCGCTCGGTGGTCGTGGTCTTGCCGGCGTCGATGTGGGCCATGATGCCGATGTTGCGGACCTTGCCCAGGTCCGTCAGCACGTCGCGTGCCACAGCTATCTCGCTTCCCTCAAGAGGTTGGCGCGGACGATCGGCCCGTCACCAGCGGTAATGGGCGAAGGCCTTGTTGGACTCCGCCATCTTGTGCATGTCCTCGCGCCGCTTCACGGCAGCGCCCAGACCGTTGCTCGCGTCGAGGAGCTCGTTCATGAGCCGCTCGACCATGGTCTTCTCGCGACGCGCACCGGCGTAGGACACCAGCCAGCGCAGGCCCAGCGTGGTCTGCCGGACGGCACGCACCTCGACGGGCACCTGGTAGGTGGCGCCACCGACGCGACGGCTGCGCACCTCCAGGGCGGGCTTGACGTTGTCGAGCGCGCGCTTGAGCGTGACGACGGGGTCGGCGCCGGTCTTCTCGCGCGTGCCCTCCAGGGCCGCGTAGACGATCCGCTCGGCGAGACTGCGCTTGCCGTCCTGGAGCACCTTGTTCACCAGCTGGGTGACCAGCGGCGAGCTGTAGACCGGGTCGGAGACCAGCGGTCGCTTCGGAGCAGGGCCCTTGCGAGGCATCAGCTCTTCTCCTTCTTCGCGCCGTAACGGCTGCGAGCCTGCTTGCGGTTCTTGACGCCCTGCGTGTCCAGCGAGCCACGGACGATCTTGTAGCGAACACCCGGGAGGTCCTTCACGCGGCCACCGCGGACGAGGACGATCGAGTGCTCCTGGAGGTTGTGGCCCTCACCGGGGATGTAGGCCGTGATCTCCATGTTGCTGGTGAGCCGCACACGAGCGACCTTGCGGAGCGCCGAGTTCGGCTTCTTCGGGGTGGTCGTGTAGACGCGCGTGCAGACGCCGCGGCGCTGGGGACTCCCCTTGAGCGCGGCCGTCTTCGTCTTGGTGGCCTTGTCCTGACGGCCCTTACGGACCAGCTGCTGGATCGTGGGCATGAACCGTCTGCTTCTTCCCGTCGGTGGTGCTGTGCTCTAACTGGATGTCGTGCCGGGGAGGCCGGTAGCACCGGCCGCCCTCCCCCGAGGTCGGGCGTGTCGCACCGAGGAACACCGTGCGAATGAAGTCGGGGAACCTCACCGGGTGGCCATCGGCCCTGCGCACTGCGGACGCGATCACGAGCCGGAGCCTGCGATCAGCGGCCCACGGGCGCGCAGATCGGCCCGACCTAGGTCGAGCGCAAGCACCAAGAGTACCCGCCCCGCTGAGAGGGGGTCAAAACGGGTCCTGGTCAGCGTCTGCCGGTCCGGCCAGAGTGCCGCACGTCGTGGCGCGGTGCAAGCAGACTCGCCCGCTCGCCGCCTCCCGACACCCGCTCGTCGCAGACGGACCCGCACTCACCGTGACCTCGACCGTGGCCCGTTCGTGCACGTCCTGGCCCCGGCGAGCCGTTCCGGACGGCGGGCCGGGATGGATACCGTCCGGTATGGCCCTTCCGCGTGCCGCCGTCCGGCTGCTCACCCGGGGCGTCGTCGCCCCGCTCCTCTCCCCGCTCCTGCCGCTGCCGGTCAGCCGGCGCCTGCTCGACGCCACGGGGTACGTCCTACCGGTGCCGCTCGGGACCCGCCGCACCGCCACGACGCTCGGCGGCGTGTCGACCGAGCGGGTGGTGGCGCCGGGTGCGGACGGGCCGCACCAGGTGTTCTACCTCCACGGCGGCGGCTACAAGACGGGCTCCCCCACCTCCCACCGCGCGCTGACCGCCCACCTGAGCCGGGCCTGCGGCGCGCCGGTGCACGTACCGGCCTACCGGCTGGCCCCCGAGCACCCGTTCCCCGCCGCCGTCGACGACGCGGAAGCCGCGTGGCGGGCGCTGCGCGCGGCCGGGCATGCGGCACGACACATCGCGGTGCTCGGCGACTCCGCGGGCGGCGGGCTCGCGATGGCCCTGGTGCTGCGGCTCCGCGCCGCGGGCGAGGAGCTCCCCGGCTCCCTCGGGTTGATCTCGCCGTGGCTCGACCTCGACCTGCGCTCGCCCTGGGTCTCGGCCAACGCCTCCCGCGACGCCATGCTCGACGCGGCCACCCTCGGCCCGGCCGCCGAGGAGTACCGGCGGGATGCCGACGCCCCAGAGCTCGTGCCGCTGGCCGCCGACCTCGCGGGCTTCCCGCCGCTGCACGTCGTCGCCGGGGCCGACGAGATCCTCGTAGGGGACGCCGACGCGCTCGTCGAGCGGGCGCGGGCGGCGGGTGTGCCCGTCACCTACACGCGGGCGGCCGGACTGTGGCACGCGTACCCGGTGTTCGCGGGCCTGCTCGCCGAGGCCGACGCCGCCGTCGCGGAGCTGGGCGCAGCCGTGCGGGGCGACTGCGCGGGCTCCCGGGTACGGGTCGCCGTGGTCGGGGCCGGGTTCGGGGGCATCGGCCTCGGCGCCGTCCTGAGCGGCTCCGACACCGCGGAGGTGACGATCCTGGACAAGGCCGACGGCGTCGGTGGGGTCTGGCGCGCCAACACCTACCCCGGCGCCGCGTGCGACGTGCCGTCGCACCTCTACTCGTTCTCCTTCGCCCCCGGGCGGGAGTGGACCCGCCGGTTCGCCCCGCAGCCCGACATCCTCCGCTACCTGGAGCGCGTGGCCGCCGAGCACCGGCTGGAGCCGCGGCTGGGCACCGAGGTCACCGAGGCCCACTGGGACGAGGGCCGTGGCGCGTGGCGGCTGGACCTCTCCGACGGCGACTCGATCGAGGCCGACGTCCTGGTGCCGGCGTGCGGCCAGCTCTCCCGGCCCGCCGCCCCGCGGATCCCCGGACTCGAGACGTTCGGCGGCCCGGTCTTCCACTCCGCGGAGTGGGACCACGACGTCGACCTCACCGGGAAGCGGGTCGCGGTGGTCGGCACGGGTGCGAGCGCGATCCAGTTCGTGCCCGCGATCGTCGAGCGGGTGGCCGCCTTGACGGTCTTCCAGCGCTCGGCGCCCTGGCTCATCCCCAAGCCGGACCGCCCCTACGGCCGGCTCGCCCGTGCACTGCAGCGCCTGGTCCCGGCCGGGCGGCTCCCCGCCCGCGGCTTCTGGGCGCTGTTCTTCGAGACCGGCGCGCTGGGCTTCACCCGGTTCCCACTACTGACGCCGCCGTTCCGCTGGGCCCACGGCGCGATGCTGCGCCGCCAGGTCCCCGACGCCGCCCTGCGCGCGAAGCTGCAGCCCGACTACCCCGTCGGCTGCAAGCGCGTCGGCATCTCCTCGGACTGGTTCCCGGCACTGGCCCGCCCGCACGTCGACGTCGTCACCGACGCGATCGCGGCCGTGACACCCACCGGCGTCCGGACCGCCGACCGCACCGAGCACCCCGCCGACGTGATCGTCCTCGGCACCGGGTTCGCCACCAGCGACTTCCTCGCCCCGATGAAGGTCTTCGGCCCCGGCGGCGCCGAGCTGTCCGACCGCTGGCGCGAGGGTGCCCGCGCCCACCTCGGCATCGCGGTGCCCGGCTTCCCCAACCTGTTCCTGCTCTACGGCCCCAACACCAACGTCGGCTCCGGGTCGATCGTGCACATGCTGGAGAGCCAGATCGCCTACGTGCGGCAGGCCATCGCCGCGATCGCGGGCGGCGCGGGCCCGCTGTCGGTGCGCCCGGAGGTCGAGAGCCGCTTCGACACCGAGATGCAGGACCGCCTGGGCCGAAGCGTCTGGACCGGCTGTCAGAGCTGGTACCGCACCGAGACCGGTCGGATCGTCAACAACTGGCCGGGCCTGATGCGCGAGTACCGCAGGCGCACCGCGCGGTTCGACGCGGAGGAGTACGAGCGCCCCTGACCCGACGCGCGCCCCGCACTCCCGCGCGCACCGCCGAGCACGTGCGGGGAGGACGAGGGTGCGCGTCGGGCGGTAGGTGGGACTCACCCACCGCCGCGGCCCGCGCGCACCTCCGTCCCCCGCACGCACGCTCGACTGTGCGCGCGGCGGGGCCACGTGCGCGCAGGCTCGGATCCCTGCGGACCCCGCAACGACGAACGGGGCCGGAGACCGCCACGGGAGAGCGGTGTCCGGCCCCGTCCGGGACCTCCTCGGACCCGCCCCTCCACCGTCGCGGAGGGGCGGGTGCGGCTACCTAGCGGTAGTCGCGGCCGAAGTCGTAGTCGTCCAGCGGCACCGCGGCACCGGTGCCCGTGCCGAACACGTCGGGGCTGTAGTAGCCGTCGTCGTAGCTCGGCAGCGCGTAGGCGGCCGCGCGGGCCTCCTCCGTGGGCTGGACCTGGATGTCGCGGTAGCGGGCGATGCCCGTGCCCGCCGGGATCAGCTTGCCGATGATCACGTTCTCCTTGAGCCCGACGAGCTTGTCGCGCTTTCCGTTGATCGCGGCATCGGTGAGGATCCGGGTGGTCTCCTGGAACGAGGCCGCGGACAGCCACGACTCCGTGGCCAGCGAGGCCTTCGTGATCCCCATCAGGACCGGGCGGCCGGACGCGGGCTCGTTGCCCTCGGCCACGACGCGCCGGTTCTGGGTCTCGAAGTCGGCCCGCTCGGCGAGTGCGCCGGGCAGGAACTCCGTGGACCCCGAGTCGATGATCGTGACCCGGCGCAGCATCTGCCGGATGATCACCTCGATGTGCTTGTCGTGGATGTCCACGCTCTGCGTGCGGTACACCTTCTGCACCTCACGCACGAGGTGCAGCTGCACCTCACGCGGACCCATGACGCGCAGCACCTCGTGCGGGTCGGCCGTGCCCTCGAGGAGCAGCTGGCCCACGTGCACGTGGTCGCCGTCGGCCAGCGGACGCTCCTGGCCGTCGACCGTCGTCATCGCGAGCCACTGCCGCTTCGACAGCTTCTCGTAGATGATCTCCTCGCCACCGTCGTCCGGGGTGAGGGTGATCTTCCAGAAGCGCTCACCGTCCTCGATCGCGATGCGACCGTCGACGTCGGCGATCGGGGCCTTGCCCTTGGGGACACGGGCCTCGAACAGCTCCTGGACACGCGGCAGACCCGTGGTGATGTCGTCACCCGCCACACCACCGGTGTGGAACGTGCGCATCGTCAGCTGGGTGCCGGGCTCACCGATCGACTGCGCCGCGACGATGCCGACCGCCTCGCCGACGTCGACCAGCTTGCCGGTGGCCATCGAGCGGCCGTAGCACATGGCGCAGATGCCGGTGGCCGACATGCAGGTGAGCGGGCTGCGCACCTTGATCGTCTTGATGCCGGCCGCGACCAGCACCTCGAGCGCCGGGTCACCGAGGTCGTCGCCCCGGCCGACCACGATCGCACCGTCGGCGCCCGTGACGTCCTCGCCCGACGTGCGGGCGTAGACGGCGGTGCGCAGGTAGCGGTGCGGGATCACGCGGCCGTCGGAGGTCTCCTCCGTGACGGCCATCGAGACGCCCCGCTCGGTGCCGCAGTCGACCTCGCGGACGATGACGTCCTGCGACACGTCCACCAGACGACGGGTCAGGTAACCCGAGTCGGCGGTGCGCAGCGCGGTGTCCGCGAGGCCCTTGCGGGTGCCGTGCGTGGAGATGAAGTACTCCAGGACCGACAGGCCCTCGCGGAAGTTGGACTTGATCGGACGGGGGATGTACTCGCCCTTGGGGTTGGCCACCAGACCACGCATACCGGCGAGCTGCCGGACCTGGGTCATGTTGCCCGCCGCGCCCGACTTGACGATCGTCGGGATCGGGTTGTCCTCGGGGAAGTTGGCCTCCATGGCCCGGGCGACCTCTTCGGACGCCTGGGTCCAGATCTTGACCATCTCGTCGTTGCGCTCCTGGTGGGACAGGGCCCCACGCAGGTAGCGCTTGTTGACCTGCTCGGCCTTGACCTCGTAGCCGTCGAGGATCTCCTGCTTGTTCGGCGGCACGATGACGTCGGAGACGGCCATCGTGACCCCGGAGCGCGTGGCCCAGTAGAAGCCGGCGTCCTTGAGGCGGTCGAGGCACTGCGCGACCTCGGTCATCGAGTACCGCTCGGCCAGATCGTTGACGATCATGGCCTGGCGCTTCTTCGGCAGGATCTCGTTGACGTACGGGTAGTCGGACGGGAGCAGCTCGTTGAACAGCACCCGACCCAGCGTGGTGTCGGCCAGCCACGGGTCGCCCTCGGACCAGCCGATGGACTCGACGATCGTGGCGGGCGGGGTGACCCCGTGCAGGCGGATCTTCATCGGTGCCTGCAGGTGGAGCACCTTGCGGTCGTACGCCATGATCGCCTCGGCGACCGAGGAGTAGATCCCGCCCTCGCCGTGTGCGCCCTCGCGCAGCCGGCTCAGGTGGTAGATGCCCGTGACCATGTCCAGGCGCGGCATGGCGAGCGGACGGCCCGACGCCGGCGACAGGATGTTGTTCGACGAGAGCATCAGGACGCGCGCCTCGGACTGCGCCTCGGCCGACAGCGGCAGGTGCACCGCCATCTGGTCACCGTCGAAGTCGGCGTTGAACGCCTCGCAGACCAGCGGGTGGAGCTGGATGGCCTTGCCCTCGACCAGCTGCGGCTCGAAGGCCTGGATGCCCAGGCGGTGCAGGGTCGGTGCGCGGTTGAGCAGCACCGGGTGCTCGGAGATGACCTCTTCGAGCACGTCCCACACCTGCGAGCGACCCCGCTCGACCATGCGCTTCGCGGACTTGATGTTCTGCGCGTGGTTGAGGTCGACCAGCCGCTTCATGACGAACGGCTTGAACAGCTCCAGCGCCATCTGCTTGGGCAGACCGCACTGGTGCAGCTTGAGCTGCGGGCCGACGACGATGACCGAACGGCCCGAGTAGTCGACGCGCTTGCCGAGCAGGTTCTGGCGGAACCGGCCCTGCTTGCCCTTGAGCAGGTCGGACAGCGACTTGAGCGGCCGGTTGCCCGGGCCCGTCACCGGCCGGCCGCGGCGGCCGTTGTCGAACAGCGCGTCGACGGCCTCCTGTAGCATCCGCTTCTCGTTGTTGACGATGATCTCGGGCGCGCCGAGGTCGATCAGTCGCTTGAGGCGGTTGTTGCGGTTGATGACCCGGCGGTACAGGTCGTTGAGGTCGGACGTGGCGAAGCGGCCACCGTCGAGCTGCACCATCGGGCGCAGGTCCGGCGGGATGACCGGGACGCAGTCGAGCACCATGCCCATCGGCGAGTTGCCGGTGGTCTGGAACGCCGCGACGACCTTGAGGCGCTTGAGGGCGCGGAGCTTCTTCTGCCCCTTGCCGCTGCGGATGGTCTCCCGCAGGTTCTCGGCCTCGGCCGGGATGTCGAAGTTCTGCAGCAGCGTCTGGATCGCCTCGGCGCCCATGGCGCCGGTGAAGTAGTCGCCGTACCGGTCGTAGAGCTCCCGGTAGATCGACTCGTCGGCGATGAGCTGCTGCACGTCGAGCTTGGTGAACGCGGTCCAGATCTCGTCGAGCCGGTCGAGCTCGCGCTGCGCGCGGTCACGGAGCTGGCGCATCTCGCGCTCGCCACCGTCCTTGACCTTGCGCCGGACGTCGCCCTTCGCGCCCTCGGCCTCGAGCTCGGCCAGGTCGGCCTCGAGCTTCTGGGCCCGATCCTCGAGGTCGGTGTCGCGCCGGTTCTCGACCCGCTTGCGCTCCACGCTCATCTCGGTCTCGAGCGTGGACAGGTCGTTGTGGCGCAGCTCCTTGTTGACCGACGTGATCACGTAGGCCGCGAAGTAGATGATCTTCTCGAGATCCTTGGGCGCCAGGTCGAGCAGGTAGCCCAGCCGGCTCGGCACACCCTTGAAGTACCAGATGTGCGTGACCGGGGCGGCCAGCTCGATGTGGCCCATCCGCTCACGACGCACCTTGGCGCGCGTGACCTCCACGCCGCAGCGCTCGCAGATGATGCCCTTGAACCGGACGCGCTTGTACTTGCCGCAGTAGCACTCCCAGTCCCGGGTCGGGCCGAAGATCTTCTCGCAGAAGAGTCCGTCCTTCTCGGGCTTGAGCGTGCGGTAGTTGATCGTCTCGGGCTTCTTGACCTCGCCGTGGGACCACTCACGGATGTGCTCCGCGGTGGCCAGACCGATGCGCAGTTCGTCGAAGAAGTTGACGTCGAGCACTATTCGCCTCAGTTCCTTCTGTATATCTGGCTCGGACAGGCGGTCAGTTGACGACGTCGTCGACGGTCATCGACTCGGAACCGGGGCGGCTGGACAGGTTGATGCCCAGGTTCGCCGCGGCCCGCTCGAGGTCCTCGTCGTCGGTGTCGCGCATCTCGATCGCCTGGCCGTCGCTGGAGAGCACCTCGACGTTCAGGCAGAGCGACTGGAGCTCCTTGAGGAGCACCTTGAACGACTCCGGGATGCCGGGCTCCGGAATGTTCTCGCCCTTGACGATCGCCTCGTAGACCTTCACGCGGCCCGCGACGTCGTCGGACTTGATCGTGAGCAGCTCCTGCAGCGTGTAGGCCGCGCCGTAGGCCTGCATCGCCCAGCACTCCATCTCACCGAAGCGCTGGCCACCGAACTGCGCCTTACCACCCAGCGGCTGCTGCGTGATCATCGAGTACGGGCCGGTGGAGCGGGCGTGGATCTTGTCGTCCACCAGGTGCAGCAGCTTCAGGATGTACATGTAGCCGACCGCGACCGGGAACGGGAAGGGCTCCCCGGAACGACCGTCCATCAGCACGGCCTTGCCGTCGGACTTGACCATCCGCTCACCGTCGCGGTTGGGCAGTGTGCACCCGAGCAGACCGGTGATCTCGTGCTCCTTGGCACCGTCGAACACCGGGGTGGCGGTCTTGGTGCCGGCGGGAGCGGTGTGCAGGCTCTCCGGGATCTGCTTGGCCCAGTCGAGGCCGTTCTCGTTCTCGCCGCCGTCGATGTCCCAGCCGGTCTTGGCGATCCACCCGAGGTGGGTCTCCAGCACCTGGCCGATGTTCATCCGTCGCGGCACACCGTGCGTGTTCAGGATGATGTCGATCGGCGTGCCGTCGGGCAGGAAGGGCATGTCCTCGGCGGGGAGGATCTTGCCGATGACGCCCTTGTTGCCGTGCCGGCCGGCGAGCTTGTCGCCGTCCTGGATCTTGCGCTTCTGGGCCACGTAGACGCGGACCAGCTCGTTGACGCCGGGCGCCAGCTCGTCCTCGTCGTCGCGGGAGAAGACCCGGATGCCGATGACCTTGCCGGTCTCGCCGTGGGGCACCTTGAGCGAGGTGTCGCGGACCTCGCGCGCCTTCTCACCGAAGATCGCGCGGAGCAGGCGCTCCTCCGGCGTCAGCTCGGTCTCGCCCTTGGGCGTGACCTTGCCGACCAGGATGTCGCCCGGCTGGACCTCGGCGCCGATGCGGATGATGCCGCGCTCGTCGAGGTCGGCGAGGACCTCCTCGGAGACGTTCGGGATGTCCCGGGTGATCTCCTCGGCGCCCAGCTTGGTGTCGCGGGCGTCGATCTCGTGCTCCTCGATGTGGATCGACGTGAGCACGTCGTCCTGCACCAGGCGCTGCGAGAGGATGATCGCGTCCTCGTAGTTGTGGCCCTCCCACGGCATGATCGCCACGAGCAGGTTCTTGCCCAGGGCCATCTCGCCGTTCTCGGTGCACGGCCCGTCGGCCAGTACCTGTCCGACCTCGACCCGCGCGCCCTCGAGGACGATCGGCTTCTGGTTGGTGCAGGTGCCCTGGTTGCTCCGGCGGAACTTGTGCAGCCGGTACGTGCGGCGGGTGCCGTCGTCGGCCATCACCGTGATGAAGTCGGCGCACAGCTCCTCGACGACGCCGGCCTTCTCGGCCACGACCACGTCGCCCGCGTCGACCGCGGCGCGCAGCTCCATGCCGGTGCCGACGAGCGGCGAGTCGGAACGGAGCAGCGGCACCGACTGGCGCTGCATGTTGGCACCCATCAGGGCGCGGTTGGCGTCGTCGTGCTCGAGGAACGGGATCATCGCGGTGGCGACCGAGACCATCTGGCGCGGCGAGACGTCGATGTAGTCGACGCCCTTCGGCGAGATGTAGTCGACGTCGCCGCCCTTGCGGCGCACCAGCACGCGGTCGCCGACGAAGTTGCCGTCCTCGTCGAGCGGCTCGTTGGCCTGCGCGATGATGAAGCGGTCTTCCTCGTCGGCCGTGAGGTAGTCGATCTGGTCGCCCGCGCGGCCGTCGGTGACCTTCCGGTACGGCGACTGGATGAAGCCGAACGGGTTGACCTGCGCGAAGCTGGCCAGCGACCCGATCAGGCCGATGTTCGGGCCCTCCGGGGTCTCGATCGGGCACATGCGGCCGTAGTGGGACGGGTGCACGTCGCGCACCTCGAAGCCGGCGCGCTCACGCGACAGTCCACCCGGACCCAGCGCGGAGAGGCGACGCTTGTGCGTCAGACCCGCGAGGGGGTTGGTCTGGTCCATGAACTGCGACAGCTGCGACGTGCCGAAGAACTCCTTGATCGCGGCCACGACGGGCCGGATGTTGATCAGGGTCTGCGGCGTGATCGCCTCGACGTCCTGCGTGGTCATCCGCTCGCGGACGACCCGCTCCATGCGCGAGAGGCCGACCCGGATCTGGTTCTGGATCAGCTCGCCCACGGTGCGCAGGCGACGGTTGCCGAAGTGGTCGATGTCGTCGGTCTCGACGGGGATCTCGACACCCGAGCCCTCCTCGCCCTCGACCGCGTCGGACACCATCGAGGTGTCGCCCGCGTGCAGCCGGACGAGGTACTCGATGGTCGTCGCGATGTCCTCCTCGGTCAGCGTGCCGACCGGGTTGGGCGTGGACAGGCCGAGCTTCTTGTTGACCTTGTAGCGGCCCACCTTGGCGAGGTCGTAGCGCTTGTCCTTGAAGAACAGGTTCTCCAGGAGCGTCTGCGCGCTCTCGCGGGTGGGGGGTTCGCCGGGGCGCAGCTTGCGGTAGATGTCGAGCAGCGCCTCGTCCTGGCCGGCCGTGTGGTCCTTCTCCAGGGTGGCGAGCATCGTCTCGGAGAAGCCGAAGCGCTTCGAGATCTGCTCGGCGTCCCAGCCGAGTGCCTTGAGCAGCACGGTGACCGGCTGGCGGCGCTTGCGGTCGATGCGGACGCCGACCGTGTCGCGCTTGTCGACGTCGAACTCCAGCCACGCACCGCGGCTGGGGATGACCTTGACCGAGTAGACGTCCTTCTCGGTCGTCTTGTCGATGTTGTGGTCGAAGTAGACGCCCGGCGAGCGGACGAGCTGCGATACGACGACACGCTCGGTGCCGTTGATGATGAACGTGCCCTTCGACGTCATCACGGGGAAGTCCCCCATGAAGACCGTCTGGCTCTTGATCTCACCCGTGGTGTTGTTCGTGAACTCCGCGGTGACGAACAGCGGAGCCGCGTACGTCATGTCCTTGTCCTTGCACTCCTCCTCCGAGGCCTTGACCTCGTCGAAGCGAGGGTCGGAGAAGGACAGGGACATCGACCCGGAGAAGTCCTCGATCGGCGAGATCTCGGTGAGGATCTCCTCGAGACCGCCCACCGGGTTCTCGTCCCCGGCATCGATCCGCCGCTGGAACCACGCCTCGTCGCCGACCAGCCACTCGAACGACTGCGTCTGCAGGTCGAGCAGGTCGGGGACCCGGAGCGGCTCGCGGATCTTCGCGAAGGAGACCCGGGTGGGGGCTCCGGGGAGGGCCATGTGGTCCGAGGTGGTCGCGGGGGTCTTGGTGGCGTGCGGCGATGCCAAGATGCGTCCTTCCGGAACTGCGCTCTTCATCTGGCGTGGTCCGGGTTCCTCGCGCTACCGTTTCGTTCAGTCCGGTAGGAGCGGGAAGTTCCGGGTCACGCCGTCTGTTGTCAGGGCGCGACCGCCGACCACCTTCGCGAGCAGTTCGGGGTGGACCACCGGGGTGGGACTCCTCGAAGCGCGCGCAAAGCTGGACGGAGGCAGCGCAAAGAGGCAGTCTAGCTGCATATGCAGCCGCTGTCGAGACAGGTCCCCAAGGAAGCCATCGAGACCTAAGAGTGACCTGACAGGCGCACCGAGTCAAGACGCTACGCGTCGGTAAGTGGTCCGTTTCGTGGGACGACCGGCCTCTACGGCCCCGTTCCTGCACTCCGCAACCGTTCACCCGGGAAGTTCACCCCGTCGGGTCGACCGCCGACGGAGCCTCGGTTCGCCGTCGCTTTCCGTGTCCACCCGGCCGGCGGCACGGTGAACGGCGGCACCTTGACAGGCTGTGAGAGGCGACACGACCATCACGGGCGTCAACACTTCTGTCGACGCACGAGGAGACAACGATGTCCGACGCCCCCGCCATGCGCGATCTACTGGGCGCCGACGCCCCGTCCAACTGGGGCAAGTGGGGTCCGGACGACGAGCTCGGGGCTCTGAACTACCTCGACGCCGGCGAGGTGCTCCGCGGCATCCGGCACGTGAAGTCGGGCGAGACCTTCACGCTGCAGATCCAGATGGGCCGCACCGACGGCCCCGGCGACCCGCTGTGGCCCGGCCGCGAGGGCATCAAGCGCAAGAACGAGCTCGACGAGGGCACCTGGGACGGCGAGGGCGCACCGGCGTTCCCCGGCGGCCTGCACTACGCCGACGACACCGCGCACATCTTCCTGCAGGGCTCCACCCAGTACGACGCGCTGGGCCACGTCTGGTACGACGGCAAGCTGTGGAACGGCTACGACGCCCGCTCCACGATCGACGCGATGCAGAAGGCCTCGGTGCTCCCGATCGCCGAGAAGGGGATCGTCGGCCGCGGCGTCCTCATCGACATGGCCCGACACCGCGGCAAGGACTACCTCGACAAGGGCGAGACGTTCGACCACACCGACCTCGAGGCGGCCGCGGCGGCCCAGGGCGTCACCATCGAGCCGCACGACATCCTCTGCGTCCGCACCGGCTGGATGAAGTACTGGTACGAGCTCAACGACCCGGCCGCGTTCTACGACGGCTTCAAGGAGCCGGGCCTGACCTACTCCCGCGAGCTCGTGCAGTGGTTCCAGGACCGTGAGGTACCCAACCTCGTCACCGACACCATCGCCAACGAGGTCACCTACGAGCCGGAGACCGGCGTCGCGCTCCCCCTGCACTGCGCCCTGATGCGCAACCTGGGCGTCACCCTCACCGAGATCGCCTGGCTCGACGACCTCGCCGACGCCTGCGCCGCCGACGGACGCTGGAGCTTCCTCTACGTCGCCGCGCCATTGAAGGTCGTCAACGGGACGGGTGCGCCGGTGAACCCGATCGCGATCCGATGACGCCCGCCGCCGAGTCGACGATCTACGGTTCGAAGCCCTGGCTGGCCCGCTACGCGGCCGGTCAGCCCTCGTCGATCACGGTCGAGTTCGACAGCGCGCTGGACATGTTCCGGGCCGCCGTCGAGCGCGACCCGGACGGCGACATCATCCGGTACTTCGACGGCCGCATCACCCTGCGCGAGCTCGACGGCCTCACCGACGCGTTCGCCGCGGCGATCGTCGACGCCGGGTTCACCGCGGGCGAGCGGGTGGCCGTCTACCTGCAGAACGTGCCGCAGTTCCTGATCGCGCAGATCGGGGCCTGGAAGGCCGGCGGCATCGCCGTGTCGATCAACCCGATGAACAAGGAGCGGGAGCTCACCGAACTGCTCACCGACTCCGGCGCGACCGTGCTCGTCTGCCTGGAGAGCCTGCACCGCGACGTCGCGGCGAAGGTCGTGCCGGGCACCGCGGTCCGCACGGTGATCACCACCTCGGAGCTGGAGTACCAGACCCGCGACGACCCCCGGATCTTCACCGGGGTCGAGCGGATCGCGTGCGAGGGCACCCTGGACATGGCGCAGACGCTGGAGCGGTTCGCCGGACAGGCCCCGCCCGCGGTGGTTCTGGGTCCGGACGACATCGCGTTCCTGACCTACACCTCCGGCACCACGGGCCCGCCCAAGGGTGCGATGACGACCCACCGCAACGTGGTCTTCAACGCGCAGACCTACCGCGACTGGGTCGGCCTGACCAGCGACGACGTCGTGCTCGGCGTCGCCCCGCTGTTCCACATCACCGGCCTGATCGCGCACATCGCGATCTCGCTGCTGATCGGTGCGCCGCTGGTGCTCATGTACCGGCTCGACCCGGCCGTCACGATCGAGACGATCCGGGACGAGCAGGCGACCTTCACGGTCGGCTCGATCACGGTGTTCATCGCGCTGATGAACTCCCCCGCGGCCGAGAAGGACGCGCTGGCGACGCTGACCAAGATCCTGTCCGGTGGGGCCCCCATCCCGCCGTCCACGGTGAAGGCGTTCGCATCGACGTTCGGGCACTACATCCACAACGTCTACGGCCTCACCGAGACGACGTCCCCGAGCCACGGCACGCCGTTCGGCTCGGAGGGTCCGGTCGACGAGGCGTCCGGCGCGCTGAGCGTCGGCGTGCCGGTCTACGACACCGTGGTCCAGATCGTCGACGACCAGGGCGACGACCTCCCGGTCGGCGAGATCGGCGAGCTGGTCACCACCGGCCCGCAGGTCGTCGTGGGGTACTGGAACAAGCCCGAGGAGACCGCCAAGGCGCTGCCCGGCGGCTCGTTGCACACCGGCGACGTGGGTTACATGGACGCCGACGGCTGGTTCTACATCGTCGACCGCAAGAAGGACCAGATCAACGCGGGCGGCTACAAGGTCTGGCCGCGCGAGGTCGAGGACGTCCTCTACGAGCACGAGGCCGTCCGGGAGGCGGCCGTCGTCGGAGTGCCGGACGAGTACCGCGGCGAGAGCGTCAAGGCGTTCGTCAGCCTGCGTCCGGGGAGGTCGGTGACGGAAGCGGAACTCATCGCGTTCGCGAAGGAGCGGATGGCGGCATACAAGTACCCGCGGGCGATCGAGTTCCTCGACGAGATCCCCAAGACCGTGACGGGCAAGCTGCTGCGGCGCGAGCTGCGCGGGCGGTAGCGAACGCGCGACAGGGGCGGCACCCGGTCCGGGTGCCGCCCCTGTCGTGCGTGCGGTGGTGACGCGGTGATCAGCTCAGGCTGACCTTCGCGCCGGCCTCCTCGAGCTTGGTCTTGGCGGCCTCGGCGGCAGCCTTGTCGACGCCCTCGAGCACCGACTTGGGGGCGGCCTCGACGAGGTCCTTGGCCTCCTTGAGGCCCAGGCCCGAGACGAGCTCGCGGACGACCTTGATGACCTGGATCTTCTTGTCACCGGCGGCGTCGAGGACGACGTTGAACTCGTCCTTCTCCTCCTCGGCGGGGGCGGCGGCAGCGGCACCGCCGGCGGCGGCGACGGCGACCGGGGCGGCCGCGGTGACGTCGAAGGTCTCCTCGAACTTCTTCACGAACTCCGACAGCTCGATGAGGGTGAGGTCCTTGAAGGCCTCGAGCAGCTCGTCGGTGGACAGCTTCGCCATGGTGGCGGTCCTTTCTCAGGGGTGCAGCACAGGTGCAGCAGGTGGGGGTGGAGCTCAGCTCTCGGCGTCGGCCGGGGCCTCGGTGGTGTCGGCGTCGGCGGCGGCGTCATCGGTGGCGGCGGCCGGGGCCTCGCCACCCTCCTCCGCACGCTTGTCGGCGAGCGCCTGCGCCAGGCGCGCGACCTGCGACGCCGGAGCGGCGAACAGACCGGCGGCCTTGGACAGGTTGGCCTTCATCGCGCCGGCCAGCTTGGCCAGCAGGACCTCGCGCGACTCCAGGTCGGCGAGCGAGGCGACCTCGGCGACGGTCAGGGCGCGACCGTCCATGTAGCCGCCCTTGACGATCAGGGCCTTGTTGTCCTTGGCGAAGTCGCGGATGGCCTTCGCGGCCTCCGACGGCTCGCCGTTGATGAACGCGATGGCCGTCGGGCCGACGAGCAGCGACTCGATGCCGCTGACTCCGGCATCCTCCGCCGCCCGCTTCACCAGGGTGTTCTTGGCGACGCGGTAGGTGGTGTCGTTGCCCAGAGCGCGCCGCAGGGCGATCAGCTGGGTCATGCTGAGGCCGCGGTACTCGGTGACGACCGAGGCGGACGCGCCCCGGAACCGGCTGGCGATCTCGTCGACCGCAGCGACCTTGTCGGATCGAGCCATTCCCTGCCTCCTCTCGGGTAGTCGTCGGTGATGTGAACCCACCGGCGACTGCCCCTGGAGACGCGAGACGCCCCGGCGCAGAGCGCACGGGGCGTGAACGGGCGCACGACGGCGACCGGAGCTACCTCGTCCTCCTGCGCGGGTCGCCCGCTCCTGGCGGGGCCTTCGTACGCCCCCGTGATGGCGGGCGCAGACCTGCGGTCTTCGGTGGAACCGTGCGCCAGACTACGCCCCCGCGCCGGGTCCCGGCGCAGGGGGTGGCCGGGTCAGCGGCTCTCGACCGAGGCGATCCTCCAGCGGCCGTCGACGCGCTCACCGGTGACGGTGAGGCGGCCCGCCGCGGCGACCTGCTCCGTCGAGGCCGCGGTGCTGGCCTGCTGGTCCATGAACGCGACGAGCACCGCGGTGTCACCCTCGATCGATTGCACCGCGGAGACCGTGACGACCGCCGAGACGACCGCCTGCTGCTGCGGGGCGAGCTCGCGGACCTGGGTGAACAGGCGGTCGAACTCCGGCGTGAAGCCCTCGGTGATGACGTCGCGGGCCGCGCGCTCGTTCTCGTCGAGGCGGGCGAAGTCGTAGGAGTAGAGCAGCTCCAGCGCGTCGCCGAGCTGGGTGCTCACCTCCGACGTCGCCGTGAGGTCGGTCAGGGCCGTGTTCGCCGCCGACGGGGAGCTCCGCAGCGCCGCGGTGGCGATCCCGAAGAACACCGACAGGGCGACGAGGACGACCAGCAGCGCGGCGAGCACGGGCATGGTGCGCAGGCGGGAGAGCACGGCGGCCCCGCGGCCGGTACCGGTGGGCTCGGCGGGGTCGCCGGATCCTGCGGCGGGCCGTGACCTGCGACGGCCGCGGGGAGTGGTCGCGGGGTCGGCCCCCGTCGTGGGCTCCGCCGGGTCGACCGACGCCGGGTCCCCGGCGGGACCGGCCGGTGCGTCGGCGACCGCTGCGTCGCTGGGGGCGTCGGCGACCGGGGCGTCGGCGACCGGGCCCGCCGGCTGCGTCCGGACGCGGGCCGCGACGGATGCCGGGGGCCGGGGCCCGCGGACCCCGGTGAGAGTGGGGCCTTCGCCGTCGGTCTCGGGACGGCCGGGGGCCGCGGTGCCCGCGACCTTCGGACGGCGGGTGGCGGGACTGGGGATCGTGCGGCGGCGTGCGGGCATCGGTCGCACCTCCTGCTCGGGGCGGTCGGGTCGGGGGCCGGTCAGCGGACGACGTCGGCCCGGCTGGCCTTCCAGCCCTGGTCGGTGCGGGTCATCTCGATCTGCAGGCGCTGCCGCAGCAGCACCGGGTCCTCGTCGGGCACCGTGACCTGCACGTCCACCCCGACGACGACGCGGGCCACGCCGGAGCGCAGGTCCAGCTCGGCGACCGCGGCGTCGGTGACGGACGCGGAGGTGCTGCGGCCGGACTCCGTGACCAGCCCGGCGTACTCGGCGCGGTTGGCGCGGAACTCGTCGAGCAGCCCGCCGGTGGAGGACTGCTCCCACAGGTCGAGGCCCGGCTCCACGTCCGCCGAGTCGAGGGTGTTCAGGTTGATCGCGGCCTGGCGGGCGTCGAGCAGCACGACGTCGCGGGACTGCGCGAGGTCGCGGTCGTCGTCGGTGACCGTCAGGGCCCACAGCACGCCGAGCACCAGAGCGACGACGGCGGCCGCGGCGACCAGCACCGTGAGCAGCCGGACCGGGTCGCGGCGGGGCGCGGCGGCCGGTTCTCCGGCGGTGTCGCGTTCGTCGAGCAGGGTCATGCGCCCTCCATGGGGGAACGCGGCCTAGGGGAGCAGGCCGGTGAGGATCTGGGCCGGGCTGCTCAGCGGGGTCTCCGAGCCGACCGGCGCCGTGCCGGCGAACACACCGCCCGACGGCGGTCCGACCGGGGCGTCCTTGGGCGGCATGGGGGTCTCCGCCCGCGGGACATTCTGCGCCCCGCGCACCGAGATCGGGCTACCGGGGGGTTCCGCGCAGTACGCGTCGGCGTTCGCCGGGGTGTCCTCGATCTCGATGCCGGAGCGCCGCTGGGTGCCCTCGTACCCCTGCGTGCACGGGTAGGGGTCGAACAGGTTGACCGCGAGGCCGAGGTGCGCGGTGCCGTCGCCGGGGGCGACCGTGTAGGCGACCGAGGCGAAGGCCGGGTAGGTCACCAGCAGCTGCCGCAGGCCCGCCTGGCGCGGCTCGGCGACGCGGGCGACGGTGAGCAGGTCGGAGATCAGCGTGGACAGCCCCGGACCGCTCTCGCGCAGGAGCCCGGTGATCTGCTCGGAGGCCTCCGGGGCGGTCTCCAGCAGACGCCGCAGGTCCGGGTCGGAGGTCCTGAGCTGCTCGGCCAGCAGCGCCAGGTCGGCACTGAAGTTCTGGAACGACCCGGACACCTCGTTCTGCGTGGTGAGCACGGTGCGCCCGTCGCGCAGCAGGTCGAGGGTCTGCGGCAGCGCCTCGACGGCGTCCTCGCTGAACGCATCGGTGGTGGCGAGGATCCGCTGCAGCGGGCCCGCGGTGCCGTCGAACGCCGTGCCGAGCTCGGAGACCACGGTCTGCAGCGACTGCAGGGGGACCGAGCGGGCCAGGTCGTCGACGCCGACGACGAGCTCCTCCACCGGCACCGGTGTCGAGGTGCGGTCGACGGGGATGACCGACCCGTCCTCGAGCAGCGGCCCGCCGTCGGAGGCGGGCTGCAGGTCGACGTACTGCTCGCCGATCGCGGAGAGGTTCCGGACGGCCGCGTCGACGTCGACGGGGATGTCCGGGGCGCTCCGCTCGACGTCGAGCTGCACGTCCACGCCCTGGGGCGTGAGCGTCAGCGCCCCGACCCGACCGACGGAGACGCCGCGGTAGGTGACGTCGGCGCCGGTGAAGATGCCGCCGGAGTCGGCGAGCCGCATCGTCACGGGGTAGGTCGTGGTGCCGAGGACGTCGCCGAAGCCCGCGTACCGGAAGCCGGTGTACCCGACGCCGAGCACGGTGAGCAGCAGGAACGCCACCAGCTGGATCTTCGTGGCCCGCGTGATCATCGTCCGCCTCCCAGCAGGCCGCCGAGCAGGCCGCCGTCGCCCTGTCCGGCGTCCGGCTGCCGGGTCGGTGTGGCGGGCGGCGGGGTCGTGGATCCCTCCGGAGCACGCTCGGGCAGGGGTTCCACCTGGCCCGGCAGGATCGGCAGCGCGTCGCCGAGCAGCGGGAACTCCTGCAGTCCCTGCAGCGCGCCGGTCGGGCCGAGCAGCGGCCCGAGCAACTGGCCGGTGGGCGGCAGCGCGGCGAGCGGGCTGTCCGGGCCCAGCAGCGGTTGCTCGGACCGGGTCAGGTTCGCCAGCACGGAGCCGAGGTCGAGGTCGACCGTGGCGTAGAGGTTCGCGTAGTCACCCGCGAAGGCCGCCTCGCCCGCGTCGGTGAACGGCGGGGTGAACAGCAGCTGCAGCGACTCCGGCAGGTCGGCGCCGGACTCCGCGAGCTTCTGCAGCACCGGGCGCAGCAGGTCCAGGTCGGCCAGCAGGTCGTCGCGGCTGCGGTTGACCACGTCGGTGCCGACGACGGAGAGCCGGTCGAGGGCCTGGAGCATGTCGACGAGCTGCTCGCGCTGGTTCTCCAGCTCGGTCAGCCCGGGCTCGAGGTCGTCGAGGGCCACCTCGATCTGCCCGCGGCGGTCGGCCAGCGTGATGCTCAACCGGTTGACCTCGTCGAGAGCCCGGGTGATCTCGGTCTTGCGCTCGTCCAGCGCGCCGACCAGCGTGTCGACGTCGTCGAGCAGCGCCCGGATCTCCGGCTCGTTGCCGTCGAGGGCCTGGTTCAGCTCGTCCGCGATGGTCCGGATCTGCGCGACCCCACCGCCGTTGAGCAGCATCGACAGCGCGCCGAGCACCTCCTCGACCTCGGCGGCCCGGCCGGAGCGCTCCAGCGGGATCACCGCGCCGTCGGCGAGCGAGCCGGCGCCCGCGCCGTCGGACGGGCCGCCGAGCTCGACGAACTTCTCCCCCAGCAGGCTCGTCGTGCGGACCCGGGCGGACGCGTCCGACGGCAGCTCGACGTCGTCGTTGACGAGCATCGTGACCATGGCGGTCCACCGGTCGCTGACGGTGATGCCGGTGACGGTGCCGACCGGCACGTCGTCGACCATCACGAGCGACTGGGGCACGAGGTCGACGACGTCGCTGAACTCGGCGGTCACCTCGAACGGCGTGTCGCCGAGGTCGGCACCACCGGGGAGGGTGACCCCGCGCAGGCCGTCGGACAGCAGGCCGCAGCCGGAGGTGAACACGGTCGCGACCGTGAGCACGGCCGCCAGCCGCAGCTTCCGGGCGATCATCGGCCACCCTCCAGGGGGACGGCGGGCGCGGCGGGCGCCGCGGCCGCGGGGGCGGTGGGCAGCGCCAGCCCCGGGACCGGGGGGACCTCGCCCGCCTGCAGCGAGGTGATCACCTCGGCCGCCGACGGCAGCGGCAGCTGGTCGAGCGGGCCGAGCGCGGCGCAGGCGTCGGAGACCCCGATCGGGAGGTCGGCCAGCGCCTCCGGCGTGCCGCGCTCGAGCAGCTCGCAGATCAGCACGAGCGGCGGGAGCGTCAGCTCGTTGATGTTGGCCCGGGTGTCGAGCGTGCCCGACGAGCCGTTGTAGGCGTTGGCGAGGTTGCCCAGCGCGGTCGGCGCGGTGTCCAGGGTCTCGGCGAGCGCCTGCTGCTGCCGGACCAGCACCCCGGTGACGTCGGTGAGCCGGTCGACGTTGGAGGCGAGGATCTCGCGGTTGTCGCGGACGAACGCCGCGACCTCGCCGAGGGCGATCGAGAGCTCCTGCAGGGCCGCGCCGAGGTCGCCGCGCTCGTCGGCGAGGAAGCCGGAGACGTCCTCGAGGCGGGTGTTGAACTCGCGGACCTCGGCGTCGTTCGCGGCGATCACCGAGACGAACCGCTGCAGCTCGGTGACCGTGCCGAACAGTTCCTCGCGGGAGTCGGCGAGGGTGCCCGACAGCTCCCCGAGGTCGGTGATGGTGTCGTTGATCGCCTGGCCGTTGCCGCCCAGGTTCTCCGCGCCGACGTCGAGCAGTCGCGACAGCGACCCGTCGCGGTTGACTCCGTTGGGGCCCAGCGCCTCGGTGAGGTCGGTGGCCGTGCGGGCGAGGTCGTCGACGTCGAGCGGGACCGCGGTGCGCTCCACCGGGATCTCGGCGCCGTCGGCCAGCTCCGGGCCGCCCGAGTACGTCGGCGTGAGCTGGACGTAGCGGCCGGTGACCAGGCTCGGCGAGATCACGACGGCGCGGGCGTCGGCGGGCAGGACCAGGTCGGGGTCGTCGATCGTCATCTCCACGCGGACCCGCGTGCCCTCGGGGACGACCCGGTCGATCGTGCCGACGTTCACGCCGAGCACCCGCACCGAGTTGTCCTCGAACACCGCGGTGGCCGAGGTGAAGTAGGCGACGACCGAGCGGCCCGGCGGGCGGGCGATGACGACGAACGCCGTCGCCAGCAGCACCGCGATCACCGCGACCAGCCCGACGAGCTGGAACTGCCGACGGTCGGTTGCGTTGAGCGCCATCAGCAGCCGCCTTCGTTGATCGGGCCCAGCGGCGGGAAGACGAGGCCGCAGATGTAGTTGTCGAACCAGCGGCCGTTGCCGACCGCGTTGCTGAACAGGCGGGTGAAGACCGCCTGCCGCTCCAGGGCCAGGTCGAGGTTGTCGCGGTTGCGCTGCAGGATCTCCGCGACCCCGTCGAGCGCCTCCAGGGTGGGCGTGAGCTGCTCCTGGTTGTCGGCGACGAGCCCGCGCAGCTGCACGGACAGGTCCCGGGTGCCGTCGAGCAGGGCACTGATCGCGTCCTTGCGGCGCTGGATCTCCGCGAGCAGCAGGTTGCCGTCGGAGAGCAGCCGCTCGAACTCCGGCGCCCGGTCGGCCAGCACACCGGAGAGGTTCTGCGTGCCGGCGAGCAACCTGCGGATCTCCTCGTCGCGGCTCGCGATCGTCTGCGAGAGGCGCGACAGGCCGTCGAGCGCGCCGCGGACCTCGGGCGCGGTGCCGGAGAACGTCTCCGACAGCGTGTCCAGGCTCGCCGCGAGCTGGTCGGTGTCGAGCGCGTCGATGGTGCTCGACAGCCCGTTGAAGGCCTCGACCACGTCGAACGGGGACGCGGTGCGGTCGAGCGGGATGACGGCGTCGGAGACGATCTCGGCGTCGCCCTGCGGGTCGAGCGCGAGGTACTTCGCGCCGAGCAGCGTCTTGACCTCGATCGACGCCGTCGTCCGGTCGCCGACCCAGGCGTCCTTGACGTCGAAGGTGACCAGCACGCGGTCGCCGGCGAGCTCGACCGACTCGACCCGGCCCGCCTCGACACCGGCGATGGTGACCAGGTCACCGGACTGCAGCCCGGCGGCCTCGCTGAACTCGGCCCGGTGGATCTCGCCGCGGGTGAGCGCGGCCGGGAGGGTGAACGCCGCGACCAGCACCGCGAGGATGACCACGATGCCGATCAACGCGATCGGGACGGGTCCGCGCTTCTCGGGCATCAGTTCTCCCCCAGCAGCGGGATCGCGGGCAGGTCCGGCGAGGACGGCAGGGCCGGCAGCGGCCCGCCCAGCAGGCTGGTGTCGCCCTCCGCGCCGCCCGACGGGTCGGCGCCGCAGCGCGGCTGCGTGTTCGTGTAGGCGTCGAACTGGAACGACGGGACGAACGGCGAGAGGCCGACCGTGCCGCTCGCCTGGCAGAGGTAGAAGTTGAACCAGCTGCCGTAGCTGCCGGCCCGGGTGATCGTGTTGAGCTTGCCGGGCCAGTTGACCAGGAAGCTCTCCAGCGCGGGCTCGCTCGCGTTGAGGTTGTCGGACAGGTCGCCGAGCGCGGCGATGTCGTCGCGCAGCGCGGGCCGCCCGTCCTCCACGAGGTCGGCGGTGACCTGGGTGAGGTCCCCGATCGAGGCCAGCGCCTGACCGATCGGCTCGCGGTCCTGCGACAGCCCGGACACCAGCTCCTGCAACGAGATCACGAGGTTCGACAGCTCCTCGTCGCGCTGGTTGACGGTGTCGAGCACGAGGTTGAGGTTGTCGATGACCTGGCCGATGACCGCGTCGCGGTCGGCGATCTCGTTGGTCAGCGACGCGGTGCTCGCGAGCAGGCTCTGGATCGTGCCGCCCTGGCCCTGCAGCACCTCGATGATCTCGAAGGAGAGCTTGTTGACCTGGTCGGCGTCCAGCGCGGCGAACAGCGGCTTGAACCCGTTGAACAGCGTCGTCAGGTTCAGCGGGCCGCGGGTGCGCTCCACCGGGATGGTGGCGCCGTCGGCGAGCACCTCCCCGGTCGGGCCGGACCCCTGCGCCAGCCCGAGGTAGCGCTGGCCGACGAGGTTCTTGTAGTTGATCGACGCCGACACCGACGCGGGCAGGTCCTGCGCGCGGTCGACGCTGAACGAGACCTCGGCGAAGCGGCGGTCGACGATCCGGACGTCCTCGACGGCGCCGACGACGACACCGGCGATCCGGACGTCGTCGCCGACCAGGAGGCCCGCAGCGTCGGTGAAGCGCGCGCTGTAGGTCGTGCGCTCGCCCCCGGAGCCGTTCGCGATGGTCACCCCGAGCACGGTGGTGGCCAGCGCGACGACGACGGCGAGCGCCAGGAACTTGAGCAGGGGCGCGAGAGGCAGGTTCCTCACGTCAACGTCACCTCCGCACCGCGGTAGAGCGGGCCGACCATCATCGAGCTCCAGCTGGGCACCGCGGCCGGGTCGCCACCGTCCTGCGCCGCGACCAGCTCGGCGACGAGCTGCCGCTCACCGGGCGAGTTGGGCAGTCCCATGCCCTCGTAGGCGATGGCCTCGACCGGGAGCCCCGGCAGGCCGGGCAACCCCGGTAGGCCGGGTAGGCCGCCCTCGGGGGCCTCGCCGCGGGCGCTCGAACCGTCCTCGCAGGTGTAGGAGGCGTCGCCAGTGCCGAAGGTGTCTCCGCCGAGGTCGTCGACGTCGCCGCGGGGCGAGTCGGCAGGCGGGGGCGGCGAGAGCGATCCGTCGCAGAACGGGCCGTCCGGCGGCTCCTGCGGACCCAGCGGCAGGATCGGGTAGCAGCGCGGGCCGCGGTCGTCGAGGTACTCGGGCTCGTCCTGGTTCGGCACGTACTTGCCCTTGTTGTTGACGATCTCCACCGTCACGTAGACGCCGGGACGGCCGTTGCCGGCGCCGAACACGTCGTCGAGGCGCGGGATGAGCCCGTTGAGCTGCTGGAAGAAGCAGGGGAACTCCGGCGAGTAGCGCGCCAGGCTCTCCAGCGTCGGCCGCGAGGCCGCCGACAGCGAGATGATGTTCTCGCCGTTGCGGTCGAGGAAGCCGCGCAGATCGTCGGACGCGGTGGTGACCCCGCCGATCAGTGCCCGGAGCTGCTCGCGCTGCTCCGACACCGTCCGCGTGGTCACGGTGAAGTCCTCCAGCGCGTCGAGCAGGTCCGGCGCGGCCGAGTCGAGGTTGGCCGCGAAGTCGGCGAACTGCGTGATGTCCTCCTGCAGGTCCGGGATCCCCGGACGGAGGCCACCGGTCAGCTCCTGCAGGCGCACGAGGGTGTCGCCGAGCCGCTCGCCGCGGCCCGACAGCGCCTGCGACAGCGCGCCGAGGGTCGTCGCGAGGTCGTCGGGCTTCACGGCCTGCAGCAGCGGGAGCAGGCCGTCGAGCGCCGCGTCGATCTCACGGGCGGTCTCGCTGCGGTCCATCGGGATGACGTCGCCCGCCGCGATCGTGCTGCTCCCGCCGTTCTCCGGCGGCACCAGCGACACGTACTTCTCGCCGAACAGCGTCTTCGGCAGCAGCCGCGCGGAGACCCCGGCGGGGATCATGTCGATCATGTCGGGCCGCAGCGACAGGGTGACGTCGGCGCCCGAGCCGGTGGTGCTGATCTGCTCGACCGTGCCGACGATCAGGCCGCGCACCTTGACGTCGGAGCGCTCGGTGAGCTGGTTGCCCGCGCGGTCGACCTGCAGGGTCACGGGGACCCCGCTCTCGAACGCACCGTTGTACTTCGCGATCGCCAGCCCCAGCAGGGTGACGATGACCAGGACGAACGCGAGGCCCTGGATCCGACGCCTGATCATCCGGCCACCCGCACCGAGGTCTCCGTCCCGTAGATCACGAGGGTGAGGAAGAAGTCGAGGATCGCCGTGCTGACGATCGACAGGCGGACCGAGCGGCCAACCGCGATACCCACGCCCGCCGGCCCGCCCTTGGCCGAGTAGCCGTAGTGGCAGTGGATCAGGATGATCACGATCGCGAAGACGATGACCTTGAGATAGGAGTACAGGACGTCGCTGACCGGCAGGAACAGGTCGAAGTAGTGGTCGTACGTGCCGCCAGGCAGCCCGTTGATGAGCGTGACGTTGAGGCGGGAGGAGATGAAGCTCGCAAGCAGGCCGATCGTGTAGATCGGGATGATCGCGATCGTCCCGGCGATCACGCGGGTGGTCACGAGGAACGGCACCGACGGCACCGCCATGACCTCCAGTGCGTCGACCTCCTCGGAGATCCGCATGGCGCCGAGCTGGGCGGTGAAGCCCGCGCCGAGCGTGGCCGTCAGCGCCGCGGCGGCGACCAGGGGCGCGATGTCGCGGGTGTTGAAGTAGGCGGTGATGAAGCCGGTGAGGGCCTCGACGCCGAGCGAGTCGAGTGCGCGGAAGCCCTGCAGACCCACCAGCGAGCCGACGAACAGCGACAGCGACAGCATGACGCCCGCCGTGCCGAGGATGACGATGAGCGCACCGGACCCGAAGCTCACCTCGGCGAGCAGCCGCGCGATCTCCGAGCGGTAGCGCCGCAGCGTGCGCGGGATCCAGCCGATCGCGCGCCCGTAGAGCGAGAGCTGGTCGCCGAACTCGTCGAGCTGCTCGAGCGGACCCCGGACGAGGCTGCGGGCCCGGGAGGTGAGGGTCGCCATGTCAGGAGCCCTTCGGCGGGACGAGGTCCAGGTACAGCGTCGTCAGAACGAGGTTGAGGAAGAACACGAGCACGAAGGAGATGACGACGGCCTGGTTCACCGCGTCGCCGACGCCCTTCGGCCCGGGAGGGGGGTTGAGGCCCCGGTACGCCGCGACGATGCCCGCGGTGAACCCGAACAGCAGGGCCTTCAGCTCGCTCACCAGGATGTCGCTGACCTGCGCGATCGAGGAGAACGCCGCGATGTAGGCGCCGGGCGTGCCGCCCTGGACGATGACGTTGAAGAAGTAGCCGCCCGCGACGCCGACGACCGTGGCCAGCCCGTTGAGGACGACCGCGGTGGTGGCCATCGCGAGGACCCGCGGCACGACGAGCCGTTGGATCGGCGAGATGCCCAGGACCTCCATCGCCGCGATCTCCTCGCGGATGGTGCGCGCCCCGAGGTCGGCGCAGACGGCGCTGCCGCCCGCACCGGCGATCAGCAGCGCGGTGACGATCGGTGCGGCCTGCTGCACGATCGCCAGGACGCTGCCGGCCCCGGTCTGGCTCTGCGCGCCGAACTGGCGGGTGAGCTCACCGAGCAGCAGCGCGATCGTCGCGCCGAACGGGATGGTGAACAGGGCGGTCGGCAGTGCCGACACCTTCGTGACGAACCAGGTCTGCTCGATGTACTCGCGCAGCTGGAACGGCGGCTTGAAGGCGCTGACGACGACGTCGACGCCGAGGGAGAACAGGCGGCCGACCGGGGTCAGCGCACGCGTGAGGGGAGCGCTCATGGTGTCGGGGCCCTACATCCGCGGCCGGTGCCGGCCGGGACCGGTGAACCAGGTGGGCGGGTTGTCGCCGGGGTTGAGGACCTCGGTGGCTCCCGGCGCACCGGGCGGGACGCGCTGCGGCAGCGGCCCTCCCCCTCCGGCCATCGCGGTCACCGGCTCGTTCGCGTAGCTGCGGCGGATCGCGTCCTGCGCGGCGGGCGGCAGGGTGTGCAGCATCTGCTGCACCCGCTCCCGACGTCGGCCGACGGCCTTGCGCTCCGGCACGCCCGGACTGACCTCGAGCTGCGGCTTCATCTCCGGCAGCCCGGCCAGCTCACCGGCCTCGGCCATCTCCCGCTGCGCCTGCGCGGTGTCCTTCTCCTCCGACATCCCGATCGGCCCCTGACGGCGACCGTTGAGGAACTGGCTGACGACCGGCTCCTCGCTGGTCAGCAGCACCTCCCGCGGGCCGAACATCGCCAGGTGCTTGCGGTAGAGCATCCCGATGTTGTCCGGGACGGTCTGCGCGGTGTTGATGTCGTGGGTGACGATCAGGAACGTGGCGTCGGTCTGCGCGTTCAGATCGATGATCAGCTGGTTCAGGTACGCCGTGCGCACCGGGTCCAGGCCCGAGTCCGGCTCGTCGAACAGGATGATCTCGGGGTCCAGCACCAGCGCCCGGGCCAGGCCCGCCCGCTTGCGCATCCCGCCGGAGATCTCCCCGGGGAGCTTCTTCTCGTCGCCCTTGAGGCCGACCAGGTCCATCTTCTCCGCGACGATGTCCTTGACCTGGGCCTCGGACTTCTTCGTGTGCTCGCGCAGGGGGAACGCGATGTTGTCGAACAGGTTCATCGACCCGAACAGCGCGCCGTCCTGGAACAGCACCCCGAACAGCTTGCGGATCTCGTAGAGCTTCGACTCCGAGCACCGCACGAGATCGACGTCGTTGATGACGATCGAGCCCTTCTCCGGCTTCAGCAGCCCGATCAGGGTCTTGAGGAACACCGACTTGCCGGTACCCGACGGACCCAGCAGGACCGACACCTCACCGGGCGGCAGCGTCAACGACACGTCCGACCAGATGTTCGCCCGGCCGAAGGACTTCGAGAGCCCTTCCACCTTCACCTCGACACCGGCCACGGCGCCGCCTCCTCGTTCAGGTTCCGGGCGGATCGCGACCGCGGTGCGGGGAGCGGGCGGCCGACTGCCCACAACATCCCAACGACGAATAGTGAGGTGGGTTACTGACCAGTTGCTGGGAAACCCCAGGTTGGTCCGATCGCGCGGCACGCATCACCCAGCAGGTGTAACCAACGGTACCCCCAGCTCACGGTGTCGCTACGCTCGGTCCGTCGTCGCTACCGAGCGTGCGCGCGGACGATTGCCTCGAAGTCGTCGAGGAGCCCCCCGAGGACGTCGACGACGGGGGGCACGCACGTCTGCTGGAAGCCGACGAGTACCGCGAGCCCGAGCACCGCGAGACGGCGCGCGACCTCCGGATCGTCGACGATCCCGGAGACGACCCGTTCCACCGCCGCCCGGCGCTCGTCGTCGACGCGCGCCTGCGCACGGCCGACGTCCGGGTCGAGCGCTGCCCACACCCGGATCGCCGCCTCCGCCTCGTGCGGCACCGTCGCGGCCAGCTCCTTGAGCACTGTGACGCGCTCGCCCGGGTCGGCGGTCGCCGCCGCGAGCGCGACGATGCGCGCGGTCTGCTCGGTCTCCCAGTGCTCCAGCAGCGCGACGACGAAGCCCGCCCAGCTCCCGAAGTGGTGGTAGAACGACCCACTGGTGACGCCGAGCGCGCGGCACAGCGGCGCGATCTTCAGCCCGGACGTGCCGTCGTTGGCCAGAATCGCCATGGCGCCGTCGAAGTACTGCTCGGGTCCGACCTGGACGGACTTCCCCGCCACGTCAGATCACCTTCCGCAGCAGCTTCTCGGCCAGCGTCCCGTAGGGCGGGTAGACGAACCCCGGGTCGGGGCGGGTCGGCTTGGTGAGCACCGAGCGGCGGTGGCTGAACGTCTCGAACCCCCACCGCCCGTGGTACGCGCCCGTCCCGCTGCGCCCGACGCCGCCGAAGGGCAACTGCGGCACGAGCACGTGGAACATCAGGTGGTTGACGACGGTCGCGCCGGCGTCGAACTCGGCCGTCACGCGGTCGGCGGTGGCACGGGACCGGCTGAACAGGTAGACGGCCAGCGGCTTGGGCCCGGCGACGACGTGCGTGATCGCCTGCTCCAGCCCGTCGACGGTGACGACCGGCAGGATCGGGCCGAAGATCTCCTCCCGCATCAGCGCCGATCCCGGGTCGGGGTCGAGCACGACCGTCGGCTCGCCGGTGCGGGCGCCGGGGTCGATCCGGCCGCCGGTGACGACCGTGCCGCCGCAGCCGTCGAGCAGGCCCGCGAGACGGGCCGCCTGCCGGGCGTCGACGATCCGGACGGCGCCGGCGGGGCGCATCCGCTCCAGGGCGGCGACGATCCCGGCCACCAGCTCGTCGCGGACCGACCGGACGACGAGCACGTGGTCGGGCGCGACGCAGGTCTGCCCGGAGTTCATCAGCTACGTCCACGCGATCCGCTTCGCCGCGATCTCGACGTCGGCGTCGGCCGCGACGATCACCGGGCTCTTGCCGCCCAGCTCGAGGGTCACCGGGGTGAGGTGCGGCGCGGCGGCCGCCATGACCTTCGCCCCGACCTCCGGGCTGCCGGTGAAGAACGCGTGGTCCAGGCCCTGCGCGAGCAGCTCCTGGGTCTCCCCCGGCCCGCCGGTGACGACGGCGACCGCACGGGGGTCGAGGTACTCCGGCAGCAGCCGGGCGAGCAGGGCGGCGACCGCGGGCGCGTGCTCGGACGGCTTGACGACCGCGCAGTTGCCCGCGGCCAGCGCCGCGACGAGCGGGGCGAGCGTCAGGTGCACGGGGTGGTTCCACGGCCCGATGACGAGCACGACGCCGAGCGGCTGGTACTCGTAGCGCGCCGACCCGGGCTGCACGGACAGCGGCAGGCCCACGCGGCGCGGCCGGGCCCAGCGGTGCAGTCGCTTGCGGGCGTACGCCGACTCCGCGGTGGTGGGCGCCAGGTCGGCCGGCCATGCGTCGACGGCGGGGCGGCCGAGGTCCTCGGCCAGCGCCGCGGAGAACTCGGACTCCCGCTCCGCGAGCATCCGCTCCAGGCCGCGCAGCTGCGTGACGCGCCAGGCCAGGTCCTTGGTGACCCCGCTCGCGAAGGTGGCGCGCAGCCCGGCGACGACCGCGTCGACGGGCCTGGACTCCGTGGTCGTCGCCTCGGTCGTCATGCCGCTCCGTCGCTCGATGGGGTGTGGTCCGGGTAACATAACCCATGTTACGTTCCGGCCGAAGGGACCACCCCTGCTACTCGACGTGGAGGATTCCGTGGCCGGTTTCGCCGACGAGGACGAGCTGTACCGCTACATCGGCGGCATCTTCGAGACCGCTCTGGCGGACCCGGAGCTCGCACCCAAGCTCAACGCGACCGGGCTGGTGCTGCGGATGCAGTGCACCGAGCCGGACAGCGCACTGATCATCGACCTGCCCGGCGGCGTCGTGCACAAGGGCTCCGCGCCCGACCTCCCCGCGGCCGGCGCGACGATGGCGATGAGCACCGAGACCGCCAACGCGTACTGGCAGGGCAAGGTCAACCTCACGTTCGCGATGGCCAAGGGCAAGGTGAAGGTCGAGGGCACCGTCACCAAGCTGCTCCAGCTCGCGCCGCTGTCCAAGCGGCTGTTCCCGGTCTACGTCGAGCGGCTGCGCGCCGACGGCCGTGACGACCTGGTCGTCGCGTGACCACCACCGAACGGGCCTACGACCCGATCGACATCTCCAGCCACGCGTTCTGGGCGAAGAGCCCCGCCGAGCGCGAACCCGCGTTCGCCGAGCTGCGCCGCGAGCGCCCGCTGTCCTGGCACCGGCCCGCCGAGACCGACCTGCTGCCCGACCCCGACGCCCCCGGCTTCTGGGCGCTGGTCACCCACGCCGACATCGTGGCCGTCAGCCGCGACGCCGAGACCTGGGGCTCGGGCCAGCAGTACGGCGGCGTGATGCTGGAGGACGTGCCCGAGGACGTCCTGGAGGCCGCGCACTCCATCCTCGCGATGGACGCGCCGCGGCACACGGTGTCGCGCAGGGTGATCAGCTCGGTGTTCACGCCGCGCCGCGTCGCCCGGATCGGCGACCAGATCCGCGAGCAGGCCCGCCGGATCGTCGACGACATCGCACCGCTGGGTGAGATCGACTTCGTGGAGGCCGTCGCGGCCCGGCTGCCGATGTGGACGGTCTCGCAGATGATCGGCATCGCCGAGGCCGACCGGGAGCGGGTGGCCCGCGCGGCCAACGCGCTCGTCGCCTGGAACGACCCCGAGTTCGTCGGGGACGGCGACCCGATGGGTGTTCTGCTCGACGGGCTGATGACGCTGCACACCGCGGCGTTCGACCTCGTGGAGAAGCGCCGTGCGGCGCCGGCCGACGACCTGATCACGGCGCTGGTACAGGCCGAGGTCGAAGGCGCCCGGCTCACCGAGGAGGAGATCGCGGCCTTCTTCGTGCTGCTGTGCGTGGCGGGCAACGACACCACGCGGCAGACCGCGAGCCACAGCGTCCTCGCGCTCGACCGCAACCCCGAGCAGCGCGCCGCGCTGATGGAGGACTTCGACGGGCGCATCGACGGGGCCGTCGACGAGTTCGTGCGGTGGGCGAGCCCGGTGCTCACGTTCCGGCGCACGGCCCGCCGCGACACCGAGATCCGCGGGCAGCACATCGCCGCGGGCGAGCGGGTCGTCATGTTCTACCTGTCGGGCAATCGCGACGAGACCGTGTTCGCCGACGCCGACCGCTTCGACCTCGCGCGGCGACCCAACCCGCAGATCGGCTTCGGCGGCGGCGGGCCGCACTTCTGCCTGGGCAGCCACCTCGCCCGGATGCAGCTCCGTGCCCTGTTCGACGAACTGCTGCACCGGCTGCCGGACCTCACCGTCGGCGAGCCCGAGCACCTGGCGGGCAACTTCATCAACGGCATCAAGCGGCTGCCGGTGCGGTTCACGCCGGTCTGACGGTGATCAGGCGGCGGACAGGTCGGCCTGGTCCTCGGCGTGGAAACGCTCCTCGAGCGCCTCGGGGGTCGCGTCCACGTCGATGACCAGCAGATCCGCTCCGCGGGCCGACTCGATGGCGCCGAGGCGACGGCCGATCTTGTCCATCGCGTACTCGGCCAACTCGTTCAGCTCGATCGCGAACGGGGGCTCGTCGCCCTCGGCGATCCGGTCGAACGGCTCGGCGACCACGCCCATGGCCGGTACCAGCAGCTCCTGCATGCGCTCGTCGACGACGTCCCACAGGGTGTCGTCGGCGGCGACGTGTCGACGGCAGGTGAACGTGCCCCACGCCATGTGGCGGCGCTCGTCGTCGCCGATGTGCTTGATGAGCTGCTGCATGCCGGGCAGGATCCCCCGGCTCCTGCAGATCCTCGCCCAGATGAAGTAGCCGGTGAGCGCGAGCGTGCCCTCGACGATGTGGTTGTAGGTGACGGAGGCGCGGATCTGGTTGCGCGGCGACGGGTCCCCGGCCAGCGCGTACAGGCTGTCGGGCAGCTCCTGGGTGAAGATCTGCTGGTAGGAGGCGTTGTCCGCGATGTAGGGGTGCAGGTCCTCGGTGATGCCGACGGCGTCGAACCACCGCCGGAAACCCTCGGTGTGCTTGGCCTCCTCGAACACGAACTGCGTCAGGTACATCTCGTCGGCGAGCCGGCCCTCCGCGGCCATCGCGGCCACGAACGGCTGCAGGTCCTGCGTCACCGACTCCTCGCCCGCCATGAACTGGGTGGCGAGCATGGTCGTCCACCAGCGCTCGGCGTCGGTCATCGCGGCGACGTCACGGGCGTCCTGGGCGAAGTCGATGTCGGCCGGGTTCCAGTGCCGCGCGTTGCCCTTGGCGAACAGCCGCATCGGGAACGAGTCGAAGTTCAGGCCGCCCTTGCCCAGGGTGGCGAAACCGGTCCGCTTGCCGTGCTCGATCGATCGCGTCATTGCGGTGATCCCCTCGTCAGTACCGGATGAGACCGCGGATGTTGCGGCCCTCACGCATGTCCTCGTAGCCCTGGTTGATCTCCTCCAGGGAGTACTCGCGGGTGATCAGCTCGTCGAGCTTGAGCTGCCCGAGGTTGTACATCTCCAGCAGCCGCGGAACGTCGTGCTGACCGTTGGAGCTGCCGAACAGGGCCCCGCGGATCTGCTTCTCGTAGAGCGTGAGGTCGAGCAGCGACAGCGACGCGGTGTCCTCGTCGGGGTGGCCGAGCGCGGTGACGACCACGCGGCCCCTCTTGCCGACGAGCTGCAACGCGGGCTGCAGGTAGGAGCCCTCGGCGACGCCCGTCGTCAGGATGGCGGCGTCGGCTAGCTGGCCACGGGTCAGGCTGGACACGACGTTCCATGCCTCGTCCATGCTGGCGGCGGAGTGCGTGGCGCCCAGCTCCAGCGCCTTCTCGCGCTTGAACTCCACCGGGTCGACGGCCACGACGTAGCGGCAGCCGGCGATCCTCGCCCCCTGCACCGCGTTCGCCCCGATCCCGCCGATGCCGATGACGACGGCGGTGTCGCCCGCGCGCAGCTCCGCGGTGCGCACGGCACTGCCGAAGCCCGTCGTCACGCCGCAGCCGACGAGCGCGGCGAGGTGCAGCGGGAAGCCCTCGTCGATCTTCACGACCGACTTGACCGGCACCACGGTGTGCTTGGCGAACGTGCCGAGCAGGCACATCTGGCCGACGTCCTCGCCGCGCGCGTGGAAGCGGTAGGTGCCGTCGAGCTGCGGGCCGAGGGTGGCGCCCGCGCCGTCGTCGCACAGGGCGGTGTAGCCGCGCACGCAGTACGAGCAGCGCCCGCAGCTGGGCAGGAACGTCATGACGACGGGGTCGCCGACCTCCACGTCGGTGACGCCGGGGCCGATCTCGACGACCCGCCCGGCACCCTCGTGCCCGCCGACCATCGGGTACCCGACCGGCAGGTCCCCGGTGACCAGGTGCTCGTCGGAGTGGCACAGCCCGCTCGCGGCGAGCTCGACCAGCACCTCACCCGCGTTCGGGGGATCGAGCTCGACCTCCTCGACCTCCCACTTGCCGCCCTGCTCCCACAACACCGCCGCCTGCGTCAGCATGGGGGAAGCATGGCGGGCCGACCGCCGGCGACGCACCGGTCCGGGGGTTCCGCCCTTGGCCCGCGGGTGCCACCCACCCGCCCGGGCGCCGGGACTCGTGGGCGCGGGAGCAGCGACTCGCGGGCCCGAGAACAGCGACTCACGGGCGGGGATCCAGCGACTCGCGGGCGGGGATCCAGCGACTCGCGGAACGGGATCACCCCCACCCCGCGAGTCGCTGTTCCTCCGCCCCTGAGTCGCGGGTCAGGGGGCGGGGAGGGGGAGCTCGAGGTGGGCGACCAGGCCGCCGCCGTCGCGCGGTTCCAGGCTCAGCTCGCCGTCCATCGCCGCCACCAGCGCCTCGACGATCCACAGCCCCAGACCGGCAGTGCCGCGCCGCTCCCCCAGCGCCACACCCTTGGCCGTGACGACGCCCTCCTGTCCGGGCGGGAGGCCGGGGCCGCGGTCGCGGACCTCGGCGACCAGCACGCCGTCGGCGTGGCGCAGATCCAGCTCCACGGGGGCGTCGCCGCTGTGCCGGGCCGCGTTCTCGACGAGGTTGGTGAGCACGCGGCGCAGGCGTTGGGGGTCGCAGCGGACCGCCGCACCCTCCGGCGCCACCGACGGGCGGCGCCGCGCCGCGGCCACCCCGGCCGCGTCCAGCACCGCGTCGGCCAGCTCGGAGAGCGCCACGACCCGGGCCCGCACCCGCCCGATCGGACTCCCGTCGGTGACGGCGACGTCGGCGAGTCCGTCGAGCATGTCGCGCAGGTGCACCGCGTGCTCGGCCAACAGGCGCGTCGCGACCGCGCGGGACGGCTCGGGCAACCGGTCCGCGGCGAGGTCGGCGCTCAGCGCGGTCAGCGACGCGACCGGCGTGCGGAACTCGTGCAGCACGACCCGCACGCCGTCGAGCCGGGCCTGCTGGGCGGCGAGCAGCCGGGCCCGCAGGTCGCGCTCCTCCAGGAACGCCTCGTGCTCCGACCGCGCGGCGGCCGCCGCAGCCAGCTGTCGCTCCAGCATCTGCACCAGCGCGCCGACCAGCACCGCCGCGGCCACCAGGAACCCGGTCCACCACGCCCCGGCGAGCCAGCGGTCGGCGAGCGGGACCTCGGCGTCGGACCCGAGGACCGACCCCACGGTGAACCCTGCCCCCGCGACGACCGCGGCGAGCCGCCCGACCACCGCGCCGCCGCGCACCGACGCCGCGATCACGATCAGCGGCAGCAGCGCGACCATGATGCTCTCGGCCCCACCGGTCAGCCCGCAGGCGACGAGCACCAGCACGCCGTCGAACGCGGTGGCGACCCGCGGCGGGAGCAGCCGCCACCCCCGGAACTCCGCGACGGCGAGCAGCACGGCGTAGGCGAACGCGGCCACCACCAGCGCGGTGAGGGGCGCGACGAGGCCGCGGGCGAGCTGCGGCCCCAGCAGCAGCGCCAGCCCGACCGCCGCCACCGCGACGACCCGGATGACGACCGCGGGCCGGTCCTCCCCTGAGTGCTCCACGGGACGAGCATGACGGGCCGGTGCTCAGTAGTAGCCCGTCACCCCGTCGAGCTGCTCCCGGATCGTGTCGAGGTGCCCGACGTGGCGGGCCGTCTCCTCGAGCATGTGCAGCAGGATCCAGCGCAGGCTCGCCGCTCCCGCGGAGAAGTCGGGGTGCCGCCCGGTGTCGTCGAGGGAGTGCGCGGCGACGATCTCGTCCGACCTCGCCCACTGCGCGTCGAACTCGTCGAGGAGCCGGGCGAGCGGGACGCCGTCGGGCCGCATGTCGGCGTCCTCGACGTCCGTGTCGAACTGCGGGTTGCCCGCGGACGGGCCGCCGAGGAAGAGCACCTCGAACCAGCAGTGCTCGGTCCAGCGCAGGTGCGACACGAGCCCGGCCACCGTCATCAGCGGGGAGCCGGGCAGGACCGCCCGCCGCGCCTGCTCGTCGGTCAGCCCCGCGCACTTCCACCGCACCAGCGCGCGCTGCAGGTCGAGCCAGCCGACGAGCTGGGTGCGCTCGTCGGCGACGACGGGTGGCCGGGCGTGGGAGGGGGGCACGGGCGGACGGTAGGGCCGGCGGCCGTGGCCCGTCGCCTGGTTTAGTGTCCGCTCCGTGCGCGACGGCCGCTACGTCGTGGTCATCGTCGACGACCACGCCCTCTTCTCCCAGGGTCTCGCCCTGCTGCTGGAGTCCCGCGCGGGCGACACGTTCGTCGTGGCCGGCTCCACCACCGCGGGCGAGGACGCGGTCGCGCTCGTCGGTCGCGAGGCCGCCGACATCGCGATCGTCGACCTCGCCCTCCCCCCGCTCGGCGGCGTCGAGACGATCCGGCGGGTCACCGCGGCGTACCCGCGGACGCACGTGCTCGCCCTCTCCGGCACCGACGACCTGGGGCTGGCCACGGCGGCGCTGCGGGCCGGGGCGGGCGGGTTCCTCGGCAAGTCCGCCGACCCGGAGGTGCTGGTCGCGCCACTGCTGGCGATCCTGGCCGGGGTGCGGGTGGTGCGCCCCGACCTGCTCGACGCCCTGCTCGCCGCGGGCGACCGCACCGGCGACGGGCTGCTGGAGCGGCTGGGCCCGCGCGAGGTGACGCTGTGGCGGCTACTGGCCCGCGGCCTGGAGACCAGCGAGATCGCGAAGCCGATGCTGGTCAGCGAGCGCACCGCGAAGCGGATGATCGCCTCGCTGCTGCACCGGCTCGGTGCGGCCAACCGCATCGAGGCGGCCGCGCTGGCCGGGCGCTACGGCCTGCTCGACGACTCCGACGACACCACGGGACGCTGAGCCGGGAGCACCGCCGGCACGGACAGCTCGACGGCGGGGGCGGGCCAGGGCCCCGAGCCGACCCTGGCCCGCACGGGCCGCACATGGCCCGTCCGTGGTCCTGCGCCCGGTCGCCGCGATGCGCGAGACTCCCCCGACCAGCAACCCACCCAGCGAAGGGGCCGACGTGGCGGCGTTCAGCAGCGAGGCAGAGGTCTACGAGTTCCTGGGCGGGGTGTTCCGCCGAGGCATGGACGACGCCGACCTCGTCGCCAAGCTCGAACCGACCGGCATCGTCCTGCGCATCACCTACACCGACCCCGACGCCGTGATCACCGTCGACATGCCGGGCAAGGAGATCCACGAGGGCGCGGGGCTCGGCCCGGAGCCCAACGTCGAGCTGTTCATGACCGCCGACACCGGCAACCGGTTCTGGCTCGGCAAGGTGATCCTGCCGGTTGCGCTGGCGAAGGGGCAGGTCCGCGCGAAGGGACCGGTCGCGAAACTGCTCAAGGTGCTGCCGCTGGCCAAGCAGATGTTCGGCCCGTACCGCGAGCACCTGGAGTCCGCCGGGCGGTCGGACCTCCTCGGCGCGTGACCCGATCGGGTGATCCGCCGCGCCGCCGATCGCGGGCACCCCGATACTCCCGGTCCATGGACCAGGTGTGGCTCGACGTGCAGATGTGGACCGGGCTCCGCGGCAACTTCCACCCGTTCACCGACGTCGTCTGCGACGCACCCGAGCCGCTGCCCGAGGTCGTCGACGACTGGCAGCGGTGGGCGGCGGCCTACCTCGACGCCGTCGCGACGCACGAGGGATGGCAGTCCGGCCGCTACCACTACAGCGCCGAGCAGCGCGACGACGGCGGGCACACGCTCGCCGTCTTCGCCCGCGGCACCTGGGACTGGAACACCTGACCCAGCCGGGCGAGGTCACCACGCACCGTCGGGCCCCGACGCGGGTGCCCGTCCCACCGGCTGTCGACGCCGTAGCGGGGGGCCGCGACGGCGATCAGGACGAGGACCACGTACACCCAGATCTCCATGCCGCTCATCGTCATCCCGATTGGCCTTGGCATCGAGGGCCAATTCCGCGAAGGTGGACCGCATGGACGATGTGGACCGCCGGATCGGCGCGCGCAGCTTCACCCGGCTGCTCGGCGACTGGCGCCCGCCCGACGGGCGGGGCCTCGCCGACGCTCTCGCCGACCGCGTCCGGCTCCTCGTCCTCGACGGCCGGCTGCCGCTGCAGACCCGGATGCCCGCCGAGCGGGAGCTGGCCGGCGCGCTGGGCCTCAGCCGCACCACCGTCGCCGCCGCCTACGACACGCTGCGCGACGCGCGCGTCCTGCACAGCAGGCGGGGGTCCGGGAGCTGGACCCGGCTCCCCGACGAACCCGCGGGCGGCAGCACCCAGTCACCGTTCTCCCCGCACGGCGACCGGTCGCTGTTCGACCTCGCCCACGCCGCCCTCCCCGCACCCAGCGCCGAGCTGCGCCGGGCCGCGGCGGGCGCCGTCCACGATCTCGACGCCCTGCTCGGCGGCCACGGGTACGACCTGCTCGGGCTCCCCACCCTGCGCTCCGCGATCGCCGACCGGTTCACCCACCGCGGGCTGCCCACCACACCGGACCAGGTGCTCGTCACGGCGGGTGCGCAGAGCGCGATCGGGCTGGTGCTGGCCGCGTTCACCGCGCCCGGTGACCGCGTGCTCCTGGAGCACCCGACCTACCCCAACGCCCTCGACGCCGTCACGGCCCGCGGCGCCCGCGCCGTCCCGCTCCCGATGGGTGCGAGCCCGGACGGCACCGGCAGCTGGGACCTCGACCTGCTCGCCACCGCCGTCCGCGACGCCGCTCCGCGCCTGGCGTACGTCATCCCGGAGTTCCAGAACCCCACCGGTGCGGTGCTCGACGCCGCGGGCCGCGAGCGGCTCGTCGACCTGACGCGCCGTACCGGAACCCCGTTGGTCGTCGACGAGACGCTCGCCGAGCTCGCGCTGGACGGTCCGCTGCCGCCGCCGGTGGCGACGTTCGGCGACTCCGCGAACCTGCTCACCGTCGGGTCGGCGAGCAAGGTCTTCTGGGGCGGGCTGCGCATCGGGTGGATCCGCGGATCGGCGTCCACCGTCCGACGACTGGCGGCGCTGCGCGCGTCGATCGACCTCGGCGGGCCCGCACTGGAACAGCTCGTCGTCGCGCGTCTGCTGGCCGACGTCGACGCCGTGGCGGCCGCGCGCCGCACCGAGCTCACCGCCGCCCGGGCCCACCTGCTCGACCGCCTGGCCGAGCTGTTCCCGCGCTGGCAGCCGTCCCGGCCCGGGGGTGGCCTGAGCCTGTGGGTCGACCTCGGCGAGCCGGTGTCGAGCCGGCTCACCGTCGCCGCCCGCCGGCACGACGTACTGCTCGCCGCCGGCCCGCGTTTCGGCCTCGACGGCGCCTTCGAGAGACGGCTGCGGCTGCCCTACACGCTGCGTCCCGACCGCGTCGACTCCGCGCTGGAGCGGCTGCTGCTGGCCTGGCGCGGACTCGATCACGTCGACGCGGGAGCGACCTCGGAACCCGTGGCGGTCGCCTAATGTCGGGTCGACGATCACGAGGAGGTAATCGGTGAGTGGACCGTTGACAGGGTGCAAGGTCGTGGAGCTGGCCGGGATCGGACCCGGCCCGCACGCCGCGATGATCCTGGCCGACCTGGGGGCCCAGGTCGTGCGCGTGGACCGTCCGGGCGGGCTGCAACTCGGTGACGCGGACGCCCCGGACCCCACTCTGCGCGGTCGTCGCCGGGTGGCCGCCGACCTCAAGTCGCCCGACGGCGTCGAGACCGTGCTGCGGCTCGTCGAGCAGGCCGACGTGCTGATCGAGGGCTACCGGCCCGGTGTCACCGAGCGACTCGGCGTCGGCCCGGCCGACTGCCACGCGCGCAACCCGAAGCTCGTCTACGCCCGGATGACCGGCTGGGGGCAGGACGGCCCGATGGCCCAGCGCGCCGGGCACGACATCAACTACATCTCGCTGACGGGCGCGCTGCACGCCATCGGCCGCGCGGGCGAGCGCCCGGTGCCGCCGCTGAACCTGGTCGGCGACTTCGGCGGCGGCTCGATGCTGCTCGTCGTCGGAGTGCTCTCGGCACTGTGGGAGGCGGGCCGCTCCGGTGAGGGGCAGGTCGTCGACGCGGCGATGGTCGACGGAGCGTCACTGCTGAGCCAGATGTTCTGGGGATTCCTGTCGCAGAAGGTCTGGGTCGACGAGCGCGACTCCAACGTCCTCGACGGCCACTGCCCGTTCTACGACACCTACACCTGCTCCGACGGCAGGCACGTCGCCGTCGGGTCGCTGGAGCCACAGTTCTACGCGGCGCTGCTCACCGGGTTGGGCATCGACCCCACCGACCTGCCGCAGCAGTACGACCGCGAGCAATGGCCCGTGCTGCGCACCCGGTTCACCGAGGTCTTCGCGAGCCGCAGCCGCGACGAGTGGGCGGCGGTGTTCGACGGCACCGACGCCTGCGTCACGCCGGTGCTCGCGTTCGGGGAGGTCGCCACGCACCCGCACATCGCGGCGCGCTCGACGATCGTGGAGGCCGACGGTGTGCCGCAGGCCGCCCCCGCCCCCCGCTTCTCCCGCACGACGCCTGTCCTCCCACGGTCGGCGACCGCCCCGGAGGACGTCGACACGGTGCTGGCCGACTGGTCCTGAACCCCGCACACGAGAACGCCCCCGCGGCCCGGAGTGGGCGGCGGGGGCGTCGTCGAGGGTTCGGCGTCAGGCCGAGGGGTTCTCGTCCACGAGCAGGTTGCGCGTACGCAGCGGGTCGATCTGGATGCCCGGTCCCGTCGTGGTGGAGACGGTGATCTTCTTGATGTACTTGCCCTTGGCGGCACTCGGCTTGGCGCGCAGGATCTCGTCGAGCGCGGCGCCGTAGTTCTCCACCAGCTTCTCGGTGTCGAACGAGGCCTTGCCGATGACCATGTGCAGGTTGGCCTGCTTGTCGACGCGGAAGTTGATCTTTCCGCCCTTGATGTCGTTGACGGCCTTGGTGACGTCGGGCGTCACGGTGCCGGTCTTCGGGTTCGGCATCAGGCCACGCGGGCCGAGGATGCGCGCGATCCGGCCGACCTTGGCCATCTGGTCCGGGGTGGCGATGGCGGCGTCGAAGTCGAGCCACCCGCCCTGGATGCGCTCGATGAGGTCCTCGGCGCCCACGACGTCGGCGCCTGCGGCCTCGGCCTCGGTGGCCTTGTCGCCGGTGGCGAACACGATGACGCGGGCGGTCTTACCGGTGCCGTGCGGCAGGTTGACGGTGCCGCGGACCATCTGGTCGGCCTTGCGGGGGTCGACACCCAGCCGCATGGCCACCTCGACGGTGGCGTCCATCTTGGTGCTCGCCGTCTCCTTGGCCAGGGCGGCGGCCTGGAGCGGCGTGTACAGGTTGTCCTTGTCGATCTTCTCCGCGGCTTCGCGGTAGGCCTTGCTGCGCTGTGCCATCTGAATCCTCAGTCTTGTTCAGGTCGTGGTGCGAGCCGCGCCCGGCTCTCCCACGCATGCATGTGGGGTGGTGCTCAGCCCTTGATCGTGATGCCCATCGAGCGCGCGGTACCGGCGATGATCTTCGCGGCCTGCTCGATGTCGTCGGAGTTGAGGTCGGCCATCTTCGTCTGGGCGATCTGGCGCACCTGGTCCATGGTCACCGAGGCGACCTTGGTGGTGTGCGGCGTGCCGCTGCCCTTGTCGACGCCGGCTGCCTTGAGCAGCAGGCGCGCGGCCGGCGGCGTCTTGAGCGCGAACGTGAACGAGCGGTCCTCGAAGACCGAGATCTCGACGGGGACGATGTCGCCCCGCTGGGACTCGGTGGCCGCGTTGTAGGCCTTGCAGAACTCCATGATGTTGACGCCGTGCTGGCCGAGCGCGGGGCCGACCGGCGGGGCCGGGGTCGCGGCCCCGGCCTTGATCTGGAGCTTGATGATCGCGGAGAGCTTCCGCTTCTTGGGGGGCATCTCTGTGTCCTCGTACTAGATCTTGGAGACCTGGCTGAATGCCAGCTCGACAGGTGTCTCGCGGCCGAAGATCGACACCAGCACCTTGAGCTTCTGGGCGTCGATGTTGACCTCGTTGATGGTGGCCGGGAGCGTGGCGAACGGACCGTCCATGACGGTGACGGACTCGCCGACCTCGAAGTCGACCTCCACCGTGGGCTTGCCGCCGGTGCTCGCGGCACCGTCACCCTTGCCGCCCCCGGCGGCCGGCTTCGGCTCGACCTTGGGCAGCAGGAACTTGAGGACGTCGTCGTGGCTCAGCGGCGACGGCTTGTTCGTGGCGCCGACGAACCCGGTCACGCCGGGGGTGTTGCGGACCGCACCCCACGACTGGTCGTTGAGATCCATCCGGACCAGGATGTAGCCGGGCAGCACCTTGCGCTGCACCTGCTTGCGCTGGCCGTTCTTGATCTCGGTGACCTCCTCGGTGGGCACCTCGACCTGGAAGATGAAGTCCTCGACGTCGAGCGTCTGCACGCGCGTCTCGAGGTTGGTCTTCACCTTGTTCTCGTAGCCGGCGTAGGAGTGCACGACGTACCAGTCGCCGGGGGCGCGCCGCAGGGCGGTGCGCATCTCCTCGACGGGGTCGACCTCTTCCTCGACCTCGGGCTCGGCGGCGACCTCGTCGGTCGCGACCTCGCCGGCCGCGGCCTCGTCGGTCGCGGCGTCGTCGGCGCCGGGCTCGTCCTCGGTGTAGCTGTCGGACACGGACTCGGTGCCGTGGGCGGCCTCGACGTCGGCGTCCTGCACGGCCTGCTCGGGGAGATCAGCGTCGGGAGTGGCCTCGGCCGTGGCGTCGAGCGCGGCCTCGTTGGCCTCGATCTCGCTGTCGGACAGCTGTGTGCCGCCGTCTGGGGAACTCACGTACGTCTCGCTTCCTTCTCCGTGTCGTGCCGGGTCACGTGCCGAACAGGTACGTGACACCCTGCGCGAACACCAGATCCAGCAGTGCGACGAACGCGACCATGAAGGACACGAAGACCAGCACGACGATCGTGTAGGTGATGAGCTGCTTGCGCGTGGGCCAGATGACCTTGCGCAGCTCGGCTATCACCTCGCGCAGGAACCGGATCAGCCTGCTCGGCAGCGAGACCTTCTCGGGACGGCCGTCCCGGACCGCGGTGGCCCGACCCTTGCCGCCGTCGCCGGTCGGCGTGGAGCCGGCCCGTCGACCCCGACGGTCGGCAGCGGAGCCCGGGCGTTCCCGCCCGTCTTCGCTTGCCTCGCGCTCGTCCGTCACGACCGTCCTCCAGCTCGCCGTCGGATGGCCGACCGGCAGGAACTGCCGGTCGGATCCGCTGCTTCCGTCCTGTACGCAGTGCAGGGGTGACAGGACTTGAACCTGCAACCTGCGGTTTTGGAGACCGCTGCTCTGCCAGTTGAGCTACACCCCTAGACCACCCCGCCGGGAGACCTGCCCGCCGACGGAGAGATACGTCGCATGACGACGCACCCAGCACGACGAGTGTACGGCACCCGGTGGAGCGGTTCCGCCCGCCCTACTTGTCCAGCGGGCCCAGCGCGACGAGCGCGGCCGCGCGCTGCGCGTACTTCCAGTTGCCCAGGTCGGCGACGGTCTTGATGCCGAGGTCGGCGAGGATGGCGTCGTGCCGCTCGCTCAGACCCTCCAGGGCCGACGGCGGGGCGGCGAGGACCTCCTCGGCGGACTTGTCCTCCCACGCCTTGTCCACGAGCTTGCCGAACTTCACGTGGTGCTCCCTCCGGTCGGTGTGTTCCTGACGCGGGGCAGCATCGACCCAGCGCCGGAACGCGGGCAACTCGGGGCGCTCAGGACGGGAGCGCGACCTCGGCCACGGCCCGCCCCAGCACGGTCTTCCCGTCGCAGCGGGCGGTGATCGCGACCTTGGCGATCCCGTCCGTCACGTCGGTGACCTTGCCGGACAGCTCGACCAGAGCGCCCTCGTCGTCGTCGGGGACGACCACGGGACGGGTGAAGCGGACCCCGTAGCTGCGGACGGCGGACGGGTCGCCCACCCACGCCGTGACGAACCGGGCGGCCAGCGCCATCGTCAGCATCCCGTGCGCGATCACGCCGGGGAGGCCGACACCGGTGGCGACGCGGTCGCTCCAGTGGATCGGGTTGAGATCGCCGGACGCGCCCGCGTAGCGGACCAGGTCGGCCCGGGTGACGCGCAGCTCCAGCGGGGGGAGCTCGGTGCCCTTCTCGACGGCGCTCACGAGTCCTCCTTGCTGACGCTCGCCGGCCGCGTCCGCGGCGCAGCTGCGTCCGATGGTGAGCTCACGAGCCCGTCACCAGCAGGGCCTTCGTGGTGGCGACCGCGGTGCCGTCGACGGCGGTGACCTCGCAGCGCAGCGTCAGCATGTGACTGCCGGCACGGGTGCTGAGGTCCTCGACGTGGATCACGGTGACGAGCTCGTCCCCACCGTGGATCGGGCGGTGCAGCACGATCGACTGGTCGCCGTGGACCATCCGCGAGTAGTCCCATCCGAAGGCCGGGTCGCGCAGGAAGCCCTCGATCAGCGGCATCGTGAAGGTGACGGCGAAGGTGGGCGGCGCGACGACGTCGGGATGGCCCGCGGCCCGGGCCGCGTCGACGTCCGAGCACACGGAAGCGCCCTCGCCGACGGCGAGGGCGAATTCCTTGATCTTCTCCCGGCCGACCAGGTACGGCGCCGAGGGCGCCAGTGCCGTGCCGACGAACGAGGCGTCGGGCACCGTCAGCGGGTCTCGCGGTGCTCGCGGTGCGTGCCGCAGTTGGCGCAGAACTTCTTGATCGCGAGGCGATCGGGGTCGTTGCGCCGGTTCTTCTTCGTGATGTAGTTGCGGTGCTTGCACTGCTCGCACGCCAGCGTGATCTTCGGCCGGACGTCCGTGGCCTTACCCATCGCGGGTGCCTCCATGATTGGTCTTCTGGAACTGGTAGCGGTGGCCGGACTTGAACCGGCGACACAGCGATTATGAGCCGCTTGCTCTACCAGCTGAGCTACACCGCTGTATGAGGCGGCTCACGCCGCCTCATCGAGCCCCTTTACGGAATCGAACCGTAGACCTTCTCCTTACCATGGAGACGCTCTACCGACTGAGCTAAAGGGGCGGTACGGACCTGCGGGCGGTCACTTCCCGCGGCCGTTGAAGATGCTACACACCCTCCGCGGCGACCCGAAATCGGCTCCCGTCACCAGCTCGACTTGCGCACCCCGGGCAGGTGGCCGGCGTGCGCGAGCTCCCGGAGCTTCACCCGGGAGACGCCGAACTTCCGCAGGTAGCCGCGCGGGCGACCGTCGGCCGCGTCGCGGTTGCGGACACGGGTGGCGCTCGCGTCGCGGGGCTGGCGGTTCAGCTCACGGATCGCGGACGCGCGGTCGTCGTCGGACGTGGTGGGCCGGGCGATGACGGCCTTGAGCCCGGCGCGGCGCTCCGCGTACTTCGCCACGACCGCCTTGCGCCGCTCGTTCTTCACGATCTTGCCGGTCTTGGCCATCAGACCTTCCCCCCGCGGGCCCGGATGCGGGCCACCGCGGCGTCGATGCCGATGCGGTCGATCGTCCTGATCGCGTCGGTCGAGAGGCGCAGCCGCACCGTGCGGCCCTCGAACCGGTAGCGCTTGACCTGGATGTTCGGGTCCCACCGGCGGCTCGTGCGGCGGTGGGAGTGGGAGACGTTCTTGCCGAAGCCGGGTTCGCGCCCGGTCAGCTCGCAGCGCATCGACATCAGGACCGTCCGGGGTGCGGGAAGGGCAGCAGCGCCATCTCGCGGGCGTTGCGGATCGCGGTGGCGACCTGCCGCTGCTGCTGCACGGTCAGACCGGTCACGCGGCGGGCGCGGATCTTGCCGCGGTCGGAGATGAACTGGCGCAGCAGGTTCGTGTCCTTCCAGTCGACCTCGGTGATCTTCTTCGCGTGCAGCGGGTTGACCCTCTTGCGCGGCACCCGGGTAGGGCGGACGGCCATCTCAGCGCTCCTCACGGAACTCGACGTGGCGCCGCACGACGGGGTCGTACTTGCGCAGCGTCATGCGGTCGGGATCGTTGCGCCGGTTCTTCCGCGTGACGTACGTGGTGCCGGTTCCCGCCGTCGAGCGCATCTTCACGATCGGCCGGAGCTCGTTGCCGCGGGCCATCGCCCACCTCCTTGTGTAACGACATTCGTTTTCATCTACGGTGGAGGCTACCCCACCCCAGGAGGTCCCGTGTCCCGCCCCGAGCTCCTCGTGCTCACCGGGCTCACCGCGCCCGGCGTCGAGGACGTCGTCACCCGCATCCGCTCGCTCGACCCCGACGTGGCCGTGCTGCACCACGACCTGCGCGACGTCGGCGACGGGCTGGTGCGGCGCAGGCTGCGCAGCCGCGACTCCGACGTCACCACCACCGTCGGGCTGGCCCACGGCTGCGTGTCCTGCACACTGCGCGAGGACCTGCTCCCACAGCTCCGGGAGCTGGCCGGGCCCGGTGGACCGGCGCGGATCGTGCTACACCTCGACCCGGCGCTCGAACCCGAGAACCTGTGCTGGTCCCTGCTGCACGTGCTGGTCGGCGACCGGCCCGTCGTCGACGACGTCGAGCTGCTCGGGGTGGTGACGGTCGTCGACGCGGGCACGTGGTTCGCCGACGCCACCGGCGACGCGACGCTGCCCGAGCGCGGCTGCCCGGAGCTCGGGCGGGCGGAGGACGGCGCGGACGAGCGGACCGTCGCGCAGGTGGCCGTCGGGCAGGCGGAGTTCGCCGACGTCGTCGTGGTCACCGGCACCGCGGACCCGTGGGAGCTGGCCCGGCTCGACGCCGTGCTCGCCCGGCTCGCCCCCGCCGCGGTGCGGCTGCGCGCGGGCGGACTCGACGAGCGGGTCCTCGCACCCGGTGCGGCCCGCCGCGGGCGGCCCGACGACGTGCACGCGCCGCTGCTGCGCGGCACCCCCCCGCTCGACGGCGAGTGCGGCGTGCGGCTCGTCGTGTTCTCCGCGCGGCGCCCGTTCCACCCGTTGCGGCTGCACGACGCGCTCGACGTGCTGCTCGACGGCGTCGTCCGCGCCCGCGGCCGGATCTGGCTCGCGACCCGACCCGACGCGGTGCTCTGGCTGGAGTCGGCGGGTGGCGGCCTCCAGGTCGGCCACGCGGGCGGCTGGCTCCACGGCGCGGGCGACGGGGCGTGGGAGGCGGCGTCACCGGAGCGGCAGGCGTTCGCGGCACTGGGCTGGCACCCGCGCTTCGGCGACCGGGCGCAGGACCTCGTCGTCCTCTCCCACGCCGCCGACCCCGACGAGATCGACGCCGTCCTGCGCGAGGCCCTGCTCACCGACCTCGAACTGGCCGCCGGACCGGACGTGTGGAGCGCCCTGCCCGACCCTTTCGGCTGGTGGCACACCGACCCCTGCGAACCCGCCGCCGATGTGGTGGCGGGCGCCGAGCACCACTCCGAGGAGGAGCACTGATGGCCGTTCCCAAGCGCCGGATGTCCCGGTCCAACACCCGCAGCCGGCGGGCGCAGTGGAAGGCGGCGGCGCCCGACCTGGTGCCGGTGCGGATCGACGGACGCGAGTACCGCGTGCCCCGGCGGCTGGTGCGGGCCTACCAGCGCGGCCTGATCACCCCTCCCGGGCAGCCGCGGGGGTAAGGGTCCTTACCCCGGCCCACACCCCGGGCGGACGGGAACCGGCGTGATCGCCCGATGTCGGGCCCCGGGCCTCAGCACGAGGCTCGTCGCATGTTCTTCGACAGCCCGGGCCACTCCCGCACCGCCGAGCTCCGCCACCGCGAGCTGCTCGCGGAGGCCGAGCAGTTCCGGCTCGGCCGCCTCGCCCGCGCCGCACGCCGGGCCCGCAGGTCGGAGCGGTCACCGATGCCTCCCGCACCGCCGGACCGTCCCACCTCACCCGCCGCGAACACGGACGCGAACTGTCGGTACGCCGTGCCACGATGACCCGCGTGACGCGGATCGGGGCGGGCATCGAGCTGGTGGGCCGCCGGCACGAGGTGTCGGCGCTGGCCGCGGCGCTCGAGCGTGCGTCCACGGGCTCGCCGACGGGGGTGCTGCTCTCCGGCGACGCGGGCGTCGGCAAGTCCCGGCTCGTCGCCGAGGCGGTCGCGCGGGCGTCCGCGGCGGGGTTCTCCGTGCTCACCGGGCGCTGCCTCGACACCGCGGAGGCCGCGCTGCCGTACCTCCCGTTCACCGAGATCGTCGGCGCGCTCGCGGTGCGGCGGCCCGAGCTGGTCGCCGCGCACGGGGCCCTGCGCCACCTGCAGCCCGGCGGTCCGCCGCGGGCCGAGCCGGAGGCTGACCGGTCGCTGGGCCAGCTCCGGGTGTTCGACGCCGTGCTGTCGGTGCTCGACGAGCTCACCGCCGACCGGCCCGCACTCGTCGTGCTGGAGGACCTGCACTGGGCCGACCGGTCGAGCCGCGACCTCGTCGTCTTCCTGCTCTCCCGGCTCGACGCGCAGCGCCTGGTCGTGCTGGCCACCTACCGATCCGACGACCTGCACCGCCGCCACCCGCTGCGGCCGGTGCTGTCGGAGCTGGTGCGGCTGCCGGCCGTCGAGCGGGTGGAGCTGGAGCCGCTCGACGCGGCCGACGTTCTCGCACTCGTCCGGCTGCTCGCCGACGGGTCGCTCACGCCGCAGCTGCTGCACAGCGTCGCCCGGCGCAGCGAGGGCAACGCGTTCTTCGCCGAGGAGCTGGTCTCCAGCTGTTCCGACGGCCTGCCGCACAGCCTCGTCGAGGTGCTGCTGGCCCGCGTCGAAAGCCTCACCCCGGCCACGCAGCGGCTGCTGCGGGTGGCGTCGGTCGCCGGGCGCCGGGTCCGGCACGACCAGCTCGCCGCCGTCGCCGGGCTCGACGTCGACGAGCTGGAGCTGGGGCTGCGCGAGGCGGTGCACCACCACGTCCTGGTCGCCGACGGGCACTCCGGCGACGACTACGTCTTCCGGCACGCGCTGCTGCGCGAGGCGATCCACCACGACCTGCTCCCCGGGGAGCGCAGCCGGCTGCACGCCGCGTTCGCCGCGCTGCTGGCCGACCCGTCCGCCCCCGACGAACCGGGCCGCGCAGCGATGCTCGCCCACCACGCGCTGGCCGCGCACGACCTGCCCACCGCGCTCACCGCATCGGTGTCGGCGGCCCGCGAGGCCGACGGGCAGGAGGCCCCCGCCGAGCTGCTGCTGCACGCCGAGCGGGCGCTGGAGCTGTGGCCCGCCGTCCCCGACGCGGAGACCGTCGCCGGCGCGCCGGAGCACCAGCTCACCCGGATGGCCGCCTGGGCCGCGAGCGCCACGGGCGACCCCGAGCGGGGCACCGCGCTGGGCCGGCGCGCGCTGGAGCTCGCCGAGCGCCACGGCGACCCGGTGCTCACCGCGACGGTGCGGGTCAAGTACGCCCTGCGGCTGCTGGAGCGCAGCGACGACAGCTACGCCGATGCCCGCGACGCCGCCGAGCAGGCGATGACGGTGTTCGGCGCGCGCCCGCCGTCCGGTGACCTCGCGTGGTGCCACGCCGTGCTCGCCAGGGCCCACTACCGGGTCGACGAGTTCCCCGACGCGGTGCGCGAGGCCGAGCGGGCCGTGGGGGTCGCGTCCGCCCTCCCCGACGCCGACCGCTTCGCCCACGCCGCGGCCGCCGACGCACTGGTCACGATGGCGGGGTGCGAGGCGTACTCGGGCCGGCCGGAGCAGGCGCGGGCGCGGCTCGCCACCGCGCGCTCGCTGGCGCGCCGCGCGGGCGACCTCGGGGCCGAGCTGCGCACGTACTCCGGTGTCGGCTTCTCGCTGCTGGAGGAGTGCCGCTTCGCCGACGCGGCCGAGGAGCTGGCCGAGGGCGAGGACCGCGCCGCCGCCACCGGCCTGCGGTGGAGCATGCCGGGGCTCGACGTCCGGGTCGCCCACGTGGCGGCCCGGTACCTCGGCGGCGACTGGGACGCCGCGGAGACGGCCGCCGACCTGGCCGGGGCCGCGGTCCCGGCGTCGGTGTCGGCGCGGCTCGTCGCGGCCGGGCTGCTCGTGGCCACCGCACGCGGCCGGTTCGACGTGGTGGAGCGGCGCTACGCCGAGCTGACGGCGCGGCCGCTGGAGGGCATGCAGGCCACGGTCTACCTCGGGGTCGCCGCCGCGGAGGCCGCGCTCTGGCAGGACCGGCCCGACGACGCCGTCGCCCGGGCCGCCGCCGCGCAGTCGGCGCTGGACGCGATCGAGGGGTACGCGTTCGGCGGGATCGCGCTCGCCGCACTGGGCATCGCGGGCCTCGTCGCCGGCGCGGGCGACGTCGAGGGCCACGCGCGGCGGCTGGTCGCCCACGCCGAGGAGACCGCGCGGCGCGGCCTGCCCCGCGGCACGGAGATGGGGCCGGAGGGCCGGGCCTGGCTGCTGCGGGCGCACGCCGAGCTCACCCGGCTCACCGCGCCCGACCCGTCGGCGTGGGACGCCGTCGTCGAGGCGTTCGCCTACGAGCCCGCCGGCCTCGGGTACCGCGGTGCATACGCGCGGCTGCGCCGGGCCGAAGCCCGGCTCGCCACCGGGCTCGCCGCGGCCGACGTCGCCGACGACCTCCGCCACGCCCACCGCACCGCCACCGCCCTGCGGGCCGTCCCGTTGCTGACGGCCGTCGACGCTCTGGCAGCCCGGGCCGGGGTCACGCCCGACGGGAAGACCCCGGCCCCCGACGTCCTCACCCCGCGGGAGCGCTCGGTGCTGGAGCAGGTCGCGCAGGGCCACACCAACCGGCAGGTCGGCGCGGCCCTGTTCATCAGCGAGAAGACGGTGAGCGTGCACCTGTCGCGGGTGATGGCGAAGCTGGGTGCCGCCAGCCGTACCGAGGCCGTGAACATCGCCTACGCCCGCGGCCTCCTCGCCCCACCGGTGCCCGCGTGACGCGGCGGATCGTCGCGCTCGGCGGGGGGCGGGTTCTCCACCGCGACGGCACCCGCCCGACCCACCTGCCCCCCCGACCGCGCCGTATCACCGCGCGAGCCGAGCGGCTGGCCCCCGCGGTCCGGGGCGCGGCCCCTACGGCCCCTTGCCCGCTACCTCCCGGTAACTAGTGTGGGTGATCCGACCCACAGCGAGGAGGTTCGGCGATGCCGCCGAGCACCACCTGGGCCACCCGCCCGGACCTGTCCGACATCGAGCGGTTCTGGACGGCCCCCATCTCCGAGCGGGCCGCGGCGTTCGCGGCGCTGCGCGAGCGGGAGCCGGTGCCGTTCTTCGCCGAGCCTGAGGCCTCGTTCCTGCCGAAGGGCCCGGGGTACTGGGCCCTGACCCGCCTCGACGACCTGGTCGAGGCCAGCCGCAACGCGAAGGTGTTCACCTCCGGCGCGGGTGCGACGAACGTCGCCGACCTGCCGCCGGAGTTCCTCGAATTCTACGGTTCGATGATCAACACCGACGACCCGCGGCACGCCCGCCTGCGCCGGATCGTCTCGCGCGGGTTCACCCCGAAGCGCCTCGCCGCGATCACCGACGACGTGCAGGCGATCGCCACCCGGATCGTCGACGACGTGGTCGACGCCGGGGAGTGCGACGCCGTCTCCACCATCTCCGCCCGACTCCCGCTGAAGATCGTCTGCGACATGATGGGCGTGCCGGAGAGCCAGTACGACTTCGTGTTCCGGACGTCGAACGTGATCCTCGGGGCGAGCGACCCCGAGTACGTCCCGGACGCCGAGAACGTCATCGTCGCGCTGCTGCAGGCGGGCAACGAGCTCGCCGAGCTCATGCGCGACCTGGCGGAGCACCGCGAGCAGCGACCCACCGACGATGTGACGTCCGCGCTGATCAACGCCGAGATCGACGGCGAGCGCCTCACCCCCGACGAGCTCGCGAGCTTCTTCATCCTGCTGGTGGTGGCCGGCAACGAGACCACTCGCAACGCGATCAGCTGGGGCCTCAAGCTGCTCACCGACCATCCCGAGCAGCGCCGGATCTGGCTCGGCGACCTCGACGGCGTCACCCCGACCGCCGTCGAGGAGATCGTCCGCTGGGCCTCACCGGTGATCTTCATGCGCCGCACCCTGGCCGTCGACGCCGTGCTCGGCGGGCAGGACATGACCGCGGGCGACAAGGTGCTGCTCTTCTACTGGGGCGCCAACCGCGACCCGGCGCACTTCACCGACCCCGACGCGTTCGACGTCCGCCGCTCCCCCAACCCGCACGTCGGGTTCGGCGGTGCCGGTCCGCACTTCTGCCTCGGCGCGCACCTCGCCCGCCGCGAGATGTCGGTGATGTTCCGCGAGCTGCTCACCCGGGTGCCCGACATCCACGCCACCGCCGAGCCCCGGAGGCTGCAGTCGATGTTCATCAACGGGATCAAGGCGATGCCGGTGAGCGCCCGGTGATCTACCCCGAGGTTCCCGTCGGCGCCCTGCTCGCCGGGTCGGCACGGCGGTTCGGCGAGCGCACCGCGATCCACTACGCCGGTCGCGAGCTGACGTTCGCCGCGCTCCACGAGCGGGCCTGCGCCTTCGCGAACGCACTCCGCGCGGAGGGGGTCGGCCGCGGCGACGTCGTCGCGATCCACCTGCCCAACTGCCCGCAGTACGCGATCGCCTACTACGGGACCCTGCTCGCGGGGGCCACGTTCTCCCCGACCAACCCGCTGCTCCCGCCACCCGACCTCGCCGCGCAGCTCGCCGACTCCCGGGCCGTCGCCGCCGTCACCTGGGCCCCGGCCGCCCCGGCGCTGGCCGCCGTGCGCGACCGCACCGTGATCCGGCTCGTGCTGGTCACCGACCGCGAGCAGGCGCTCGACCCGACGCACCGGCTCGCCGTCGACGGGATGGTCGACTTCGAGGCCTTCCACGGCGACGCCCCGACCACCGCGCCCGTCGTCGACATCGACGTGCACCGCGACCTCGCCCACCTCGCCTACACCGGCGGCACGACCGGGCGGTCGAAGGGCGTGCAGCTGCCGCACCGCAACGTGGTCGTCAACGTGCTGCAGTACGCGTGCCGGGGCTCGGGCTCCCTCCCCGCGCTCGACGGCGAGGGCGGCGTGGTGCTCGACCAGGTCGAGCCGGCCGAGGAGTACCCGACGCGGCTGGGCACCGGCGTCGCGATCGGCCTGGCCCCGTGGTTTCACGCGATGGGCACGATCGGCGGGCTCAACGTCCCCACCGTCACCGGCGCCACGACGGTGCTGCACGAGCGGTTCGACCCGGCGGCCTACCTCGCCGACGCCGAGCGGTTCGCCGTCACCGGCATGAGCGGGGCCCCGCCGATCTACGGGGCCCTGCTGCAGCACCCCGACTTCGCCACGCGCGACCTCTCGTCGATCCGCAGCATCAGCTCCGGGGCCGCTCCGCTACCCGTCGAGATGATCAAGGGCCTGCAGCGCAGGCTCGGTGCGGACGTCGTCATCGCCGAGGGGTACGGACTCACCGAGGTCACGATGGGCGCCACGATCGGCCCGGCGGCGCGGTCGGCGGTGCGCAAGGTCGGCACCGTGGGCCTGCCGGTGCCCGACACCGAGGTGCGGATCGTCGACCCTGCCGGCGACGACCTCGCCGCACTGCCCGTCGGGGAGCCGGGCGAGGTCGTGATCCGCGGGCCGCAGGTGATGGTCGGGTACCAGGACCGGCCCGAGGACAACGCGGCCACGCTGGTCGACGGCTGGCTGCGCACCGGCGACATCGGCGTCCTCGACGACGACGGCTACCTCTCCATCGTCGACCGCAAGAAGGACATGCTGATCTACAAGGGCTACAACGTGTACCCGCGCGATCTGGAGGAACTGCTGCACGCACAACCCGGGGTGGCGGGGGCCGCGGTCGTCGGGCGCCCCGACCTCAGCGCCGGCGAGCTGCCCGTGGCGTTCGTCGTGGCGCCGGGCGCCGACCCCGACGCGCTGATGGAGGCGGTGAACGCGCAGGTCGCGCCGTACAAGCGGATCCGGGAGCTGTTCCTCGTCGACGCGATCCCGGTGTCGGCGGCGGGCAAGGTCCTCAAGCGAGAGCTGCGGGAACGGCTACAGAAGGACACGAACGGGTGACGCACAGCTAACGATCGGCGGTACGGGGGCGATAGGTCGTACGTACGGACACCCGGCAGCGCGCACCGGCCCGGACACCTCTCCCGTCCCGCTGATCGAAACGGTGCCGCCATGTCCGCTTCATTCCTGACCGCAGGACGCCACCACCGCACCACCACGTCCCGCCGCGAGCGCGCCCTGCGCGCCCTCGACGTGGCGGGCCGGCTGGGCACGCTGGTGACGCTCGCGGCCCTGCTGGTCGTCGCGGGGGCCGTCGGCGGCCTGTTCGACGGCACCCCCGCGACCGAGAACGCCACGGTCACGGCGACGTTCGGACGCTGACGCTCCGGGCGCTCAGGCGGCCTCCGCCTGCCCCAGCGGCGTCTTGAGCACGTGGTCGACCAGCCGCATGACCAGCTGACCACCGCCGAGGCGGTACCCGAACTCCTCCCAGGTGAGCAGCTCCCGCGAGAGCACCTCACCGACCGGGCCGGGGTACAGACGGGTCACCCGGAACGCGGCTGCGCGCAGCCGCATCTTCTCGTGATGATCCATGGGTACGGGGCTCATTCCGACTCACCTCCGCGTGCGATGCGGGGCTCTCAGCGTTGAGTGGCCACCCTGGGTTCCGTTCATAGTGCTGCCGGCTGCGCTGCCCGCACCCCATCGTACCCGAAGAGTGACTAGGATCTCACCCTCCGCGCACAGGTCGTACGGATGCCGTGACCGAGCGCTAACGTGATCTTCGTGGCCCCCCGTGACGTGCTCTGGTCCGACATCACCGGCATCTACGAGGCGATCCTCGCCCACCCGTTCCTGTCCGGCCTCGCCGACGGCACGCTGCCGCGCGAGTCGTTCCGGCACTACGTCGTACAGGACGCGCACTACCTGCGCGGCTACGCGAAGGCCCTCGCGGTGTGTGCGGCGAAGGCCCCGACCGAGGACGCCACCGTGATGTTCGCCCAGCACGCCGCCGGGGCGATCGCGGCCGAGCGCGACCTGCACGCGTCGCTGCTCGACGAGCTCGGAACGCTGGACGACCCGGTCGCCCCCGCCACCCAGGCCTACCTCAGCTACCTGCTCGCCACCGCGCACGGCGGCTCCTACGCCGACGCGGTCGGCGCGGTGCTCCCCTGCTACTGGATCTATGCGCGCGTCGGCGAGACCCTGCTGGAGACGGGCTCGCCCGATCCCCTCTACGCCCGCTGGATCGCGATGTACGGCGGCGACGACTACCAGGGCGTCGTCGACGCGGTGCTGGCCGAGACCGACCGCGCGGCCGGGACCCTGTCGGAGCCCGACCTCGCGCGGATGCGACGGCACTTCACCACGACGTCGCGCTACGAGTGGATGTTCTGGGACGGGGCGTACCGGCAGGAGACGTGGCCCGTCTGATCAGCGCTGGTCGATCCGGTCCGGGATGACGACGTGCAGCACGAACCCGACCACGGCCACCACGATCGCTCCGACGAACGCCGCCCCGAACCCGCCGACGGTGAACGGCAGCCCGAGCCCGCCCGCGATGAAGCCGACGAGCAGGAACAGCAGCGCGTTGACGACGAGCCCGACCAGCCCGAGCGTCAGGACGTAGAACGGGCAGCCGACGACCTTGATCAGAGGCTTGAGCACGGCGTTGACCAGGCCGAAGATCAGCGCGACGGCGACGAGCGTCCCGACCCGCGCCCCGGTGCCGCCCGCGGAGTTGTCGATGCCGGGGACGATCAGCGTGGCGATCCACAGGCTGACGGCGACGACCGCCACCCGGACGACGAAGGCGAGTGCGTTCGACATCAGGCCACCAGCGCCTGGGTCACGAGCGTGCGGAGCTGCGGCCGGATCGGGTACGTGCTCGACGGCATGAGCTGGGTGAAGAACATGGCGGTGATCTCCTCGACCGGATCGACGTAGAACGCGGTGCTGGCCAGCCCGCCCCAGGCGTACTCACCGGTGCTGGTGAGGGCCTTCCCGGCCGCCGGGTCGACGACCACGGAGAAGCCGAGGCCGAACCCGACGCCGTGGTAGGTCGACTCGGCGAAGATGGGCCGGCCGAACGCCTGCAGGTCGACGTTGCCCGGCAGGTGGTTGCGGGTGGCGTAGGCGACGGTGCGCGACCCGAGCAGTCGCACCCCGTCGACCTCGCCCCCACGGGCGAGCATGCGGGTGAAGCGGTGGTAGTCGGCCGCGGTGGAGACGAGCCCGCCGCCGCCGGACAGGAAGGTGGGCGCGCGCAGCGCGGCGTCACCCATGCGGTCGTGCCGGTGCAGGCCCCCGCCCGGCCGCGGGACGTAGAGCGCGGCGAGCCGGTCGGGGTCGGCCGCGCCGAACCCGGTGTCGGTCATGTCGAGCGGGCGCAGGATCTCGTCGGTGAGGAACGCGTCGAGCGACCGGCCGGACGCCACCTCCACGACGCGGCCGAGCACGTCGGTGGCCACCGAGTAGTTCCACTCCGCGCCCGGCTGGTGCACCAGCGGCAGGCTCGCCCATGCGTCGCAGGCGGCGGTCAGGTCCATCCCGGCGGGCACGCCGAACTCGAAACCGCGGCTGCGGTACGCCTCGTCGACGGGGTGCGCGTGGTGGAAGCCGTAGGTCAGGCCCGCGGTGTGGGTGAGCAGGTGCCAGATCCGCACCGGCTCGGCCGCGGGCTCGGTGCCGGGGTCGGCCGCCGAGCCGCCGCGGTAGACGCGCAGGTCGGCGAACGCCGGGATGTACCGCGAGACCGGGTCGGTCAGCGCGATCAGCCCGCGCTCGTAGAGCATCAGCGCGGCCACCGAGGTGACCGGTTTGGTCATCGAGTAGATCCGCCACAGCGTGTCGTCGCCGACGGGGCGGGCGGCCTCGACGTCGGCCAGGCCGTGGTGGCTCAGGTGCACGACCCGGTCGCGCCGGGCCACCGCGACGGTCCAGCCGGCGAGCCGCCCGTCGTCGACGTAGCGGGCGAAGTGCGCATCGATCCGGCCCAGCCGGTCGGGGTCGAAACCGACCTCCGCCGGCTCCGCGTCCACCTTCAGTTCCGCCACGCCTCCACCCTACTGATCACCGGGCGGGGCGAGTCCGGCCGCGACGTCGTCGATCACCAGGACCCAGTCCAGGTCGGCGTCCTCCGGCCCTGTGACGGGCGGGAAGAACGACGTCGACCCCGAGCGCTGCACCGACCCGGCGTCGACGGGCTCGCCGGTGCGCGGGTCGAACCACCACGCGTGCAGCGCGTCGCCGGACAGGCCGGTGGTGTCCAGGGCGAAACCCCGGCCCGCCGGGGCGTGGGCCAGCAGGTGGTCCGGGCCGCGCAGGACGCCCGCGACCCCCTCGGTGAGCAGATCGGGGGCCGGGGTGCGGGCGCCGCGGGAGTCGGTCAGGGCGCGCAGGTGCGCCATCTGCGTCGCGCCCTCGTCGACGAGCGCGGCGGCGCGGGCCGCGGGGTCCTCGGCCCAGGCCGCGTGGTGGCCGTAGGTGTGGCCCGCGGCTCCGGCGAAGACGTCGGCGTAGGCGCTGCGACGCACGTCGAGCGCGTCGGCGCGGCCGGGGCCCGCGCAGTCCGGGGCGTCCTCGTAGGTCGGCTGGGCGTCGAGGACGGGGCGGACGGGCGGGCGGCTGCGCAGCCGGGCGACGAGGTCGTCGACTGCCCCGTGTCCTGCGGGAGAGCACAGCCCGCCGCTGTACTGCGCGAACGACAGCCACGACGCCGCACCGACGGCGTCGGACGACGACGTGCCCGGGCCCGGCACGAAGGTCATGAGCGGGTCGGCACCCGCGGCTGCCGCGATACCGTCGGCGACCGCCGACCACTCCTCGGCGTCGTCGCCGCTGCCGTCGCCGAGCACCCACACGACCCGGTCGTCGTAGCGCCGACCGAGGAACTCGCCCAGCCCCGGCTCCGGCTCCGCCGGGGTGATCGCCATGCGGAGGCCGCGCTCGGCCGCCTCCGCCACCGCGGTGTCGACGCGGGACCACTCGCCCCCGTCGGGGATCGCGGTCTGCACCACCGTGAAGCCCTGCGCCGCGCGGACATCGAGGTAGCGCTCGACCTCCACCGGGTCGGTCGAGGACAGCAGCCCCCACGCCGTGTCGCCCAGCCAGAGGAACGGCGCACCGCCCGCGGTGAACGAGCGGCCGTCCGGGCCGACCTCCAGCGGCGGCAGCCCGGGCGCTGCGGCCGCGGTGAGAGGTCCGGCGAGTGCGGCGACGAGCACCGCGGCCAGGGTCCGGTTCTTCACGGGGCCACCTCCAGGAGACGGTCGAGTGCACGGCGGAGCAGGACGCGCTCGTCGGGCGCGAGCGGGGCCAGCAGCCGCTGCTCGCACTCGGCCAGCCGCCGGGCCGCGTCCGCGAGCAGGGCCGAACCGTCGGGCGTCAGCTCCAGGACGAGTACCCGGTTGTTGCCGGGCATCGGGGTGCGCCGGACGAGGCCGCGGTCGTCGAGGCGGCGCACCAGCGACGCGGTGGTGGTGCGGTCCAGCCCGATCGCGGCACCGAGCTCGTGCTGGCGCGCGACCGGGCCGCCGGCCAGGAGCTCCAGCAGCGCGAAGTGCCGCACCGGCAGGCCCACCTCGGCCAGCGCGCGCTCGTCGAGGTCCTCGGCCCGGCCCAGTACGGACCGGAGCCGTGTGGTCATGGTGTCCATCGGTCCTCCGTCCGGTCGGGGACCGATCCTCACCGGGCCGGGGCCGGGGCACGCGATGGCGCGCGGCGAGGACACCCGAACGGGAACGGGCCGGTGCAGTCGGCTGATCCGGTCACACTCCTCCCGGTAGGGAGGCGACACCGGGGATGATCCGGGCATGCTCCCCCTCCCCGGTGACGACGAGGTGCTCCGCGCGCTGGTCCGCCGCCGCGACGCAGGGGTCCGCGACGACGGCCACCGCATCGCCCTCGTCGTCAGCGGCGGCGGGATGCGCGGGGTCTACGCGGGCGGGATGGCCCACGCACTCGACGACGCCGGGCTCGGCGACTGCTTCGACGTCGTCTACGGCAGCTCCGCGGGCGCCTACATCGGCGGCGCGCTGCTGCTCGGCGACGGCCGTGGCGCCGCGCACATCTTCTTCGAGGACATGGCGTGCCGGGCGTTCATCGACCCGCGACGCCTGGGCACGCGGCGTCCGATGGTGTCGCTGGACCACCTGCTCGGCCACATCCTCACCGTCGCCAAGCCGCTGCCGTGGGAGCGGCTGATCGGCTCCCCTCTGCAGGTGGTCGCCACCGCGGCCGACGACCTCACCGGGCACGTCCTGGAACCGCGGTCCGCGCCGGAGTGGCGGCTCGCGCTGCGCGCCACCGCGGCGATCCCGGTGCTCGCCGGGCCTGCGGTCCGGCTGCACGGGCGCCGCTGGATCGACGGGTCGGTGGCCGAGCCGCTGGCCGTGCAGCGGGCCCTGCGCGACGGGGCCACGCACGTCCTCGCGCTGCTCAACCGCACCCTGCCCGAGCTGCGCGCCGCCGACCCCGGCGCGGGTCCGGCCCGTTGGGCCCGCGCACTGGACCGGTTCGCCCCCGGCCTCGGTGCGATGGCCCAGGAGAGCGCCCGGCACGGCCCGTCCCTCACCGTCCTCGACGACGCCGCCCACCCGTCGCGCAGCGGCGTGCACCTGCTCGCGGTGCTCCCCACCGCCGACCTCGGCGTCCGGGGGTTGACCATCGACGCGGAGCGCGTGGAGCGCGCCGCACGGGTCGGGTACACCTCGATGGAGGGGGCACTGGGCCGGGTCGACGGCTCGACTCGCCCCGCCCGGGCCGCGGACGGGCGGCGTCCGTAGGCTCCGCCCGCAGTCCGAGATGCCCCGGACACCACCGGACGCTCGCCGCTCGGCGTGGAGGTGTCGTCGCGATGGGGCTGTCCCCGCATGGATGAGACCGCCGCGCTGGTGGCGATGCTCGCCGGCATCGTCGCCGACAACGGGCCGACGAGTCCGCGGCGGATCGGCGAGGCCTGCGTCGCCGCGCTCCCCGTCGACGGCGCCGCGATCACGGTGATGGTGAGGCCGGACCGGCAGGAGCCGATCTGGGTGAGCGACGACGAGGCGGGGCGCCTCCAGGAGCTGCAGTTCAGCCTGGGCGAGGGTCCGTGCGTCGAGGCCGTCACCGAGCGCCGCCCGGTCCTCGTCCCCGATCTCCGCGCCGCCCAGGGCGACCGCTGGCCGGTGTTCGCCGCGGCCGCCCGGCGCACCACGACGCGCGCGATATTCGCGCTGCCCCTGCAGGCCGGCGCGATCTGCGTCGGAGTTCTGGACCTGTACCGGCGGGAACCCGGCATGCTGGGACCGATCGAGCTCGCAGGGGCCCTGCGCGGAGCCGACGCCGCGCTGTGGTCGCTGCTCGGTCTGCGGTCCGACGACGGGCACGACGGCACGGGGGACGACGCCTGGCTGGCGGGGTCCCCGCTGCGGCACACCGAGGTGTACCAGGCGACGGGGATGGTGATGGTCCAGCTCGGGGTCACCCCCGAGGTGGCGCTGAGCAGGCTCAGGGCGTTCGCGTTCGTCCGCGACCGCGCGATCGACGAGGTCGCCCGCGACGTGGTGTCGCGGCGGCTGCGGTTCGACGAGGAGGAGCGAGGATGAGCACAGCCGAGCACGACAACCGTGAGCGGTCGCTGGCCGAGGCGTTCGTCGGGCTGGCCGACACCCTCGTCGCCGGGTACGACGTCATCGAGCTGCTGCACCGGCTCAGCGCCGACTGCGTCGCCCTGCTCCCCGTCGACGCGGCGGGGCTGATGCTCTCCGACCAGCGCGGCAGGCTGACCGTCGCCGCGTACTCGACCGGGGCGGCCCACGACCTGGAGCAGTTCCAGCTCCGGTCGGCGGAGGGTCCGTGCGTCGACTGCTTCCACGACAGCACGCAGGTCGTGGCGGCCGACCTGGCCGAGGAGTCCCGCTGGCCGCAGTTCACGCCGTACGCCCGCGACGCCGGCTACCTCTCGGTGCACGCGTTCCCGCTCCGGCTGCGGGCGGAGACGATCGGCGCGCTGAACCTGTTCGGCGCGGTCCCGGCCGAGATGTCGGCCGACGACCGCCGCATCGGGCAGGCGCTGGCCGACGTCGCCACCATCGGGATCATCCAGGAACGGGCGATCGCCCGCCGCGACCTGCTCGCCGAGCAGCTGGAGGGGGCGCTGAACAGCCGGGTGACGATCGAGCAGGCGAAGGGCGTGATCGCCGAGCGTCGCGACGTCGACATGACCGTGGCGTTCGACGTGCTCCGGCGCCACGCCCGCGCCACCAACCGGCAGCTCACCGAGCTGGCCCGCGCGGTCGTCGACGACAGCACGGTCGTCGACGACCTGCCCCCGGTCTGAGGCCGATGGAGGCCGCCGACGTCGTGGCCCGGCTGCGCGCCGCGGGCTGCGTGTTCGCCGAGGACGAGGCCCGGCTGCTGCTCGCGGCCGAGGTCCCCCCGGCCGCCCTCGACGCGCTGGTCGGGCGGCGGGTCGCGGGCGAGCCGCTCGAGCACCTCCTGGGGTGGGCGGAGTTCTGCGGGCTGCGGATCGCGGTCGGTGCGGGGGTGTTCGTCCCGCGCAGGCGGACGGAGTTCCTCGCGGAGCGGGCGGTCGCGCTGGCCAGGCCGGGGGCCGTCGTCGTGGACCTGTGCTGCGGCACCGGGGCCGTCGCCGCGGCCGTGCACGCCGCCGTCCCGGACGCGGAGGTGCACGCCGCCGACGTCGACCCGGCCGCGGTCGCGCTCGCCCGGCGGAACCTCCCCGGCGGGCACGTCCACGAGGGCGATCTCGACGCCCCGCTGCCCGCCGCGCTCCGCGGCCGCGTCGACGTCCTCGTCGCGAACGCCCCCTACGTCCCGACCGACGCGATCGCCCTCATGCCGCCCGAGGCCCGCCTGCACGAGGCCCGCGCCGCGCTCGACGGCGGTCCCGACGGCACCGGGATCCAGCAGCGCGTGGCCGCCGCCGCACCCCGCTGGCTCGCTCCCGGCGGGCACCTGCTGATCGAGACCAGCGACCGCCAGGCCCCGCTGACGGCCGCGGCGATGGAGCGCCACGGCCTCGTCGCCCGCACGGTCGTCGACGACGAGCGGGAGGCGACGGTGGTGATCGGTAGCGTCGCCGCCGTGGACGAGCCCGAGTTCCTGCGCCGCACCCGCGACTCCTACGACGCGATCGCCGCCGAGTACGTCGGGTACGTCGGTGACGAGCTGCCCCGGCGGCCGGCGGAGCGGGCGCTGCTGCGCTGGTTCGCCGACGTCGTCGGGAGCGGCCCGGTCGTCGACGTGGGGTGCGGCACCGGGCGGATCACCGCGCACCTGCACGGCCTCGGCGTCGACGTCTCCGGGATCGACCTGTCGCCGGGGATGGTCGAGCAGGCCCGCCGCTCGTACCCGGAGCTGCGGTTCTCCGTCGGGTCGATGACGGCCCTGCCGCTGCCCGACGCCTGCGTCGACGGGCTCGTCGCCCACTACTCGACCATCCACGTCCCCGACGACGAGCTGCCGGGGGCGCTCGCGGAGTTCGCCCGCGTCCTCTCCCCCGGCGGCCACGCCCTGCTGACGTTCCAGGTCGGGGACGAGCCGCTGCACCTCACCGACGCCCTCGGCCACCCCGTCGACCTGCTCTTCCACCGCCGCCGCCCGGAGCGGATGGCCGCCCTGCTGGAGGCCGCAGGCCTCCCGGTGCACGCGCAGACCGTCCGGCAGGCGGAGGACGGCGAGCGGACGCCGCAGGCCTCCCTGCTGGCCCGCAGGCCGTAACCCGGTCGCACCCGGCCCGGTCACGACGGCAGGGTGGGCCCCGATGCTCCCGATCGACGAGTCACTGGCCCGGCGGCTGGTCGCCGCGCAGTTCCCGCGGTGGGCCGACCTCCCGGTCGTCGCGGTGCCCCGCCAGGGCGTCGACAACCGCACGTTCCGGCTCGGGGAGAGCCTGTCGGTCCGGCTGCCGAGCGCCGCGGGCTACGTCGCGGCGGTGGAGAAGGAGCTCCGGTGGCTGCCCCGGCTGGCCCCCGGGCTGCCGCTGCCGATCCCGTCCCCGTCGCGGCGGGCGCGCCGTCGGAGCACTACCCCTGGGCGTGGTCGGTGCGCCGCTGGATCGACGGCTCCCCCGTGAGCGACGCCCCGCCGCCCGACCCGCACGCCTTCGCGCGGGACCTGGCCGGCTTCCTCGGGGCCCTGCGGCGGATCGACGCGTCCGGCGGCCCGGTCGCCGGGGCGCACAGCTTCCAGCGCGGGGCCGACCCCGCGTTCTACGACGACGAGGCCCGCCGCGCGCTGGCCCCGCTGCCCGCCGCCCTGACCGCGATCTGGACGGACGCCCTCGCCGCGACCCGGGACGGCGACCCCGTCTGGTTCCACGGCGACGTCGCCGCGGGCAACCTCCTGCTCGACGCCGACGGGCGGCTCGCCGCGGTCATCGACTTCGGGACGTGCGGGGTCGGCGACCCGGCCTGCGACCTCGTGATCGCCTGGACCCTCCTCGACCCCGACGCCCGCGCGACCTTCCGGGCCGCGACCGGCGCCGACGACGCGACCTGGGCCCGCGCCCGCGGCTGGGCGGTCTGGAAGGCCGCGATCTCGCGCGACGCGCGGGTGCTCGACGAGCTGCTCGCCGAGCGGCGCGGCGGGACGACCGGGTGACCGTCCGCCGCGCGACCGCCGCCGACCTCGACGCCCTCGCCGCCTTCCCGCTCGACGACCCGGTCGGCGGGATCGACGCCGCGCGCCTCCGGGCCGAGCACGCCGCGCACCGCCTCCGTCCGGAGTGGACCTGGGTGGCCGAGCAGGACGGCGCGATCGTCGGCCGGGCGTTGTGGTGGGGGCGCTCGGACGACGCCGCTCCGGTCGCGCTGGACTGCCTGCACGTCCGGCCGGGTGTCCCCGATCGGGCGGGGCTCGCGCACCGGCTCCTGACCGCAGGGCACGCCGCGCTGGCCGCCCGGCCGCGGTACGAGCTGACGCTGCCCGGCGGCCGGCGCGACCGGCCGGACGTCGTCGCCGCCGTGGCCTGGCGGACGGACGCGGCCCGGCGGGCGGGGCCGACCGTGGAGGTCGAGCGGCTGCGCTACGAGTGGACGCCGGACGCCCCGGTCCCGCCCCCGTCGACGCGGCTCGCGTTCCGCCCCGAACCCGACGACGAGGTGTTCGTCGACGCGTTCCGGCGGGTCGCCGCGGGCAGCCTGGACGTCGCGACGCGGCGCGAGGTCGCCGACGTCGGGGCGGAGCGGCAGGCCCGTGACGACCTGGAGTTCTACCGGGGCTGCCCCGGGGATCGGGAGTGGTGGCGGCTCGCGCACACCCTGGACGGGGCCCTCGCCGGGTTCGCCGTCCCGTCGGCCACCCCGTACGGCCGCAACGTCGGCTACCTGGGCGTCGTGCCCGGGATGCGCGGGCGCGGGTTCGTCGACGACGTGCTCGGCGAGGTCACCCGCATCCACGCCGCCGACGGGGCCGAGTGGATCACGGCCACGACCGACGTCGTCAACGCCCCGATGGCCGCGGCGTTCGGGCGGGCCGGCTACCGCGCCACCGAGGTCCGGCTGGTCATCGAGTTCAGAGGGTCCGGAAGTAGCGGCTGATCGGGAGGTGCGTGAACCCGGCGGCCTCGTAGGTGGCGCGCGCCGGCGCGTGGCCCGGGTCGCCGCCGGTCTCGACCATCGCCGTCGTCATCCCCTGCTCGCCCATCCACCCCGAGCGCGAACGCCGTCAGCCGCGCCCCGAGACCCCGGCGCTGGAACGCGGGGTCGACCGCGACCATGTGGATCTCGCCGATGCGGTCGTCGGCGTGCAGGACGACGGCGACGAACCCGGCGACGACCCCGTCGACCTCGATCACCCAGACCTGCCCGGAATCGCACACCTCCCCCACCGCCTCAGCCTGCGCGGCCGCCCACCCACGCGGGTTTGGAGGTCGAACACACCGGACCCGTGCAGCACGGACCGCAGCGAGGCGAAGACGGGCTCCCAGGCGCGCAGCGACAGCGCCACCACGGCGTCGCGGTCCCCGGACCCGAGCGGACGGATCGTCATGCGCCGCATCCTCACCGACCGCCGCCGCGGCGCCACGGGAATCCGCCGGCCGGCGCGGTCGTCCCCGGCGGGGATCGTGCCCGTCGTGGCCCGGGAGGACTGCGAGCCACCTGTCGGTGGGGCCTGGCACGGTCCGTTCCATGCCCACGCAGAAGGACGATCTGCTCCAGTACCTGAACGAGGCCCGCGAAGCGGTGCTCTGGAAGCTCACCGGCCTCGACGAGTACAGCGCGCGCCGCCCGATGACACCCACGGGGACGAACCTGCTCGGCCTGGTCAAGCACCTGACCAGCGGCGAGCTCACCTACTTCGCCCGCACGTTCGACCGGCCGAGCCCGGACCTCGGCTACCTCGACACCGTCGACGCGTGGGAGAACGGGGACATGTGGGCGCGCGCCGACGAACCGCGCGACGAGATCGTCGACCGCTACCGCCGCGTCGCCGCGCACTCCGACGCCATCGTCACCGCGCTCCCGCTCGACACCGTCGGGCGCGTTCCGCACTGGCCCGCCGAGAGGGCCGGGACGACGCTGCACCACGTGGTCGTCCGCATGATCGGCGAGACGCACCGCCACGCCGGGCAGGCCGACATCGTCCGGGAGACCCTCGACGGGGTCGTCGGGTACCGGGCCGACAGCGACTCGCTGCCGTCCGACGACCGCGCCTGGTGGACGCGGTACGTGGAGAGCGTCGAGTCGGCGGCCCGCAGGCGTCCTCCTGACCCGGCGTCCCCTTCGGGGCTCCGCCGGGGCGGTGCTGCACCACCACGATCCCGGGCGTTCCGCGGAACGCGTTCACCCGTCCCGGTCGGCCGCGCCCGCCAGGTCGCCCGCCTCACCCGAGAACGGAACGACGATGTCGAGCAGCTGGAGCACCCGCGCCGAGACCGACGCGGACATCCCACCATCCACGAGATCACCAGCGCCGCCTTCGACACCGCGGCCGAGGCGGACCTCGTCGACGCCCTGCGCGCCTACCCGCACTGGATCCCCGAGCTGTCCGTCGTCACCACCGACGAGGCGGGCACCGTCGTCGGCCACGCGCTGCTGACCCGGTGCCACATCGGCGACACCGCGGCCCTGTGCCTGGCCCCGTGCGCGGTCCTGCCGCGCTACCAGCGCACCGGCGCCGGGTCCGCGGCGATCCGCGCCGGTCTGGACCGGGCCCGCGAGCGGGGCGAGAGGTACGTCGTCGTCCTCGGCCACCCGTCCTACTACCCGCGCTTCGGGTTCGGCCGGGCGAGCGAGCACGGCATCCGGCTGTCGGTCGAGGTGCCCGACGACGCCCTCATGGCGCTGTCGCTCGACGGCAGAGGCGGACGTCGAGCACGTCGTACGGACCCAGGTCGCCGTCGAGTATCCATGCAGGCTGCTCGATGACGTCCGCTTGGACACGGCGCCACTCCGCAGGTGGCAGCGGGTTCAGATCCGCGTGCTGCCAGAACACCGTGTCCAACTCGATCACGGGGACGTCGATGACAGCGCTGAGCTGCCTGGACAGGACGGATTTGCCGGCCCCGCCGCGGCCGAGAACGAGTACACGTCGCACAGGATGATCCTCGCGGGCCCGCGACGCCTCGTCTCCGGCCAGGATGCGACGGTCCGGCGCCGGGTCGAGGACGCGCTGAGACAGGGAAGTTCATGATCGCGTACGTGGATGGTCGTGAACAGCCGGACAGACGCAGAAGCGGCCCCCGACCGTGTATCTGCTGGTCAGGGGCCGCTTCTGCGGGGTGTGGCAGGTGAAGGATTCGAACCTTCGTAGGCTAAGCCGACGGATTTACAGTCGCCGATTTCACCCGGCTGGAGTAGACGACCTGGGACTATGCGGGCAGGAGAGGCACGGTCGACCGCCGCAGGTGCAGGGTGGGACGCGAGTTCATGGACAAGTCCATGGACAGATGATCAACAACGTGCAGGCTCGCGCGGCTACCGGCGTAGCGGGCGAACTCGCCGGACGAGGTCGCTGATCGCAGCCTCGTCGAACTCGGGTGGTTGCCGGTCGTCGTCGCAGCAGGGCGGCTTCGTCCGGGGCTGGGCCGGGCGGGGGACGCCGGCGAGTTCGTACAACATCCACGGCGGCGTCCCCGTCGGTGTGCGGGCCGACCAGCAGCACCCATGCTTCGTCGCCGGAGAACGCGACGACGACCCGATCGTTGCCGCGCAGGTGCTTCACGCACAAGTTCGGAAGCGGCTCGTCACCGGTGAGCCGGTAGCCGAGCGCGGCGCATCCCTGCAGGGCGAGCGCATGCTCGAACTCGTTGTAGGCCTTGCGCCGGGGCCCGCGAAGACTGTTGATCTGCCGATCGGACACTCGCGTCGACCTGACGAGGTAGGGCACCGGGGGACTATGCCGAAGGCTTCGCCACCCGTGTGGTTCCCTCGCCGTGGCGCATCTGTTGCAGCGACTCGGCCAGGTCGTCGCGCTCGAGCCAGGTGGCGTCGACGAGTCGGCGATGGACTTCGTCGAGCAGCCCGGTGGTCCGGCCGGCGACGCGCAGGTCCGCCAGCAGGTGCAGAACCTCGTGGACCCTTCTGGCGTCGAGCAGGAGCCGGGAGGAAGATCCGGCGGCCCGGGCGAGGACTCCTTCCTCAACCCATGCACGGACCGTCTTCTCCGACAGCCCCAGCAACTCGGCGGCGATGCGCGGCCTGAGCGCAGGCGCCCCGGCCAGATCCTTCTCGACGAGGTCGAGCAACGCCGACCGTCGTTCGTCCTGGTCGGGGAGAGACTTCGCCACGCTCTCCAGCGTCTCGATGCGCTCGATCAGATCGAGGGCTTGAGTCGTCTCGTGCGCGACCGTGGACATGGCGACCTCCCACCAACGGTTCTGATTATTGGCTACATTATCGGAAGCCACAAGCCCACCCGAACGCTGCCTCAGCAACCACGCATCGATCACACCCCGACTGCGCGACGCCATCAGCACCTCGGAACGCCCCCGTTCCAGCAGCCACGGGTCTGGCGATATACATCGCCACTATCTCGCTGCTTCTTCAGCCGTGGGTTCAGCCTGAACGTACTGTCTACAACTCGGCCCATAGTCCCAGTTGGACACAGATCCAAGGCGGTTGGGCAGCGTCCGCTGCGCACAGACACCTCGTCGCCGCGATAACCGCTCCCGGCTCAGGCTGCGAACGAGCGCTCGGCGGCTACGACCTCAGCGACGCCGGGTGCGCTCGTCCAGCTGGGATGAGTCCGTCACGGAACCGCGGTGTGATCAGACGGCGCCGGTACGGGGGGCGTACATGATGACGGCGACCCCCGCCAGGCAGACGAGCGCGCCGGTCACGTCGTAGAGGTCGGGCCGGTAGCCGTCGGCGACCATCCCCCACACCAGCGAGCCGGCGACGAACACCCCGCCGTAGGCGGCCAGGATCCGGCCGAACTGGGCATCGGGCTGAAGGGTGGCAACGAATCCGTAGAGGCCCAGGGCGATGACCCCGGCACCGATCCACACCCATCCCCGATGCTCGCGGACTCCCTGCCAGATCAGCCAGGCGCCGCCGATCTCGAACAGTGCGGCGATGACGAACAACGCGATGGACCGGGCGATCAGCACTGTCCCCGGTCCGGCGTCAGCGGGCAACCACACCCATCGTGGCCCCCGCGCCACCGGACCGGAAGAACCGGTTTCAGCGCGGAACGCGCGGCCCGCCAGGGATACAAAGGCTGAGTCGGGATCAAAACGGTACGGAGGCCGTGTGTGCGGCGACGACCGCCGCGCTAACCCGCGCGATCAACTGACGCAACCGCCCAGGCCGAGCGAAGGCCGACTCGGCCGTGTCCGCGACCGTGCGGGGACGCCTGGTCGCGGGCCGGGTCGCGCGGAATGTCGTGGACGTGGAGTTCATCGGATCCTCGGCTCAGGGGGCGACAGGACAACACGCCACATCCGAGGGCCGCAGGCCGCTCAGCGGATGTGGGAGTCCTGACAACAGAGCCGGTCGTCGATGGAGAGCTGATCCATCGCGAGCAGGCACACACAGAACGTGTGCGCCTTCCACGACGCTCCGGCGGTCATGCCACCAGTGGACCATTCCGAAGCCGGTGAACGCAACGCCGCCCCCGGCCGAGCCGGCGACGGGGCCAGGCGATACCGCGCAGCATCCCCGCGCGGGTGGAGGCCGGGGGTCGGCCGGCGCAGTCCAGCTCGACAGTTGCTCGACGCCCGTCGCGGCCCACGTCCGCCCCGGGCCGGTGACCTTCGGCCAGTCCGGCGGGATCCCCGGGCACCTCACAAGGTGGTCGAGCGTGACCGCCAACCCGTCGTCGAGCCTGCCGCATCCCGTTCGGCGGGACGGGCCCCGCAGCGAGGACGTGTCGTCATGCTCGTTGCTCTGATCGGGTGAACAGTGACCGGCTCGTCAACAGCGGGGCGGCCGCCCGGTAGTCCCCTGCGTAGGAGGTGAGGCGGTGTCGCGGACAGCGCTGGGGGACGAGCGGGCGGTGGGTGCGGCCTACGCCGCGCACGGTGCCGAGCTGTTCCGGCTGGCGCACCGGCTGCTGCTGGACCGCTCGGCCGCCGAGGACGCGGTGCAGGAGACGTTCGTACGGGCCTGGCGGTCGTCGGCGCACTTCGACCCGGCCCGCGGATCGCTGCGCACGTGGCTGTTCGCGATCGCGCGCAACGTGTGCGTGGACGCCGCCGCCGCGCGGGGCCGCCGGCCGTCCCCGCAGGCCCGGGAGGTCCTCACCCCGCTGTTCGTGGCCGAGCCCGCCGACCCGTTCGACGCCGTGCTGGCCGGCTGGCTGGCCGACGAGGCGGCCCGCCGGCTCAGCGCCGAGCACCGGGAGGCGCTGCTGCAGGTGCACCTGCTCGGCCGCGACTACACCGACGTCGCCGCGGAGCTGGGCATCCCGGAGTCGACATTGCGCAGCCGCGTCTACTACGCCCTGCGCGCGGCGCGGCTCGCGCTGGAGGAGATGGGATGGACCGGATGAGCGCACGGTGCCGGGACCGGCGTCCCGAGCTGGTCGACGTGGCGCGCGGCACCGCCGCGCCGTCACCGGGGCTGCTCGCCCACCTCGACGGCTGCCCGGACTGCGCCACCGAGCTCCGGGAGCTGACGGCCGTCGCGGCCGCGATGGCGCGCGCCGACCCGGCCGCGCTGCGGACGCCCGGCGCCCACACCTCGGGTCCGCAGCCCTCCGGGGCGCTGGGCGCCCGGGTGGTCGCCGCGGTCCGCGCCCGGCGCAGGCGGCGCACCGTCACGGCGGCGCTGGCCGCCGCCGCCGTCGTCCTCGCTCTGGCCGGCGGCGCCGCGGTGCTCGTCACCCGGGCGGCCCCGGCGGTCCCGGCCACGACGGTCGCGCTGAGCGTGGTCGAGACACCGGTGCCGTGGGGCACCCGGCTGCAGATCGAGGCCACCGGGCTCCCGGCCGGCGGCCCGTTCCGGGTCTGGGTCGAGGACGCCACCGGCACCCGCACCCCGGTCGGCTCGTTCGGGCCGACCGACGACGGGCGGGCCTCCGTGCCCGCCGCCACCGAACTGGCCCCGGGCGGCATCCGCCGCGTGGGGCTGTCGACGGCCGGCGGCGAGGATCTCGCCGCCGTCGACGCCTGAGCACCAACACGAGGAGAGCACATGAAGTTGACCAGGATCCTGACCGCCGCCGCCGCCGCGGCCCTGCTGACCGGCGTGTCCGGCGGCATCGCACTCGCCCAGGAGACCGACCCGGTCACCCTGACCACGTCGGGCAGCGGCGCGGAGGAGGTGCCCTCGGGCACCGGGCAGGACGGTGCCACGCTGGCCGGCACGTTCACCCTCGCCGCCGACGACACCCTCACCTACACGCTGTCGGTCACCGGGGCCGATGAGCCGCTCACCATGGGCCACATCCACCAGGGCGCGGCCGGCGCCAACGGCGACGTCGTGGTGCCCCTCGACATCGCGGCGATCAGCGCGGGTACCGAGGCCACCGCGATGGTGCCCGCTGAGGTGGCCGACGCGATGCGCGCCGACCCCAGCGGCTTCTACGCCAACGTGCACTCCGCGTCCTACGCCCCGCCCGCCGGGGTGGCCCGCGGCCAGCTCTCGCTGGACGGGGCGGCCGCCCCGTCGGTGGTGAACACCGGTACCGGTGGCCAGGCCGCCGGACCCGACGCCGGAGCGCTCGCACTGCTCGGCGGCGTCGGCCTGGCCGCGGTGGCCGGTTCCGTGCTCGTCGCGCGGCGCCGTCGCACCTCGTGACACCCGGTTCGCCGCGTGATCAGGTGTGCTCCGTGGTCCGGCGCGTCCCGTGACCGGAAGCCCCCCGTGATCGCGCGTCCGGCGCCGGCCCCGGTCCTCCGGGGCCGGCGCCTGGCCGCGGGGCTGCTGGTCGCCGCCCTCACCACCGGTTGCGCCGGCCCCGCAGCCACCACCCTCCCGGCCACCACCCTCCCGGCCGCAGCCCCCGTCCCCGCCACGGCCACCGCCGCGGGCGGGGTGGTACCCGCGGCGCTCGAACTCCCCGAACAGCAGGTGCGGGCGGGCGTCCAGCCGTCCGCGGCGGCACCCGACGGCGAGCTCGCCGTACCCGAGGACCCGCAGCGACTGGGCTGGTGGGTCGGCGGCGCCCGCCCCGGGGACCCCACCGGCACCGCGGTCGTCGCCGGACACGTCGACTCCGCCCGGGCCGGGCTCGGCGCGTTCGCCGCCCTGCGCGACACCGACGTGGGCGACCCGGTCACCGTCCGCGCCGCCGACGGCACCGCGCGCGAGTTCGTCGTCACCGACGTGCTGGAGTTCGGCAAGCAGAACCTGCCCGCCGAGCTGTTCACCCGGGACGGCCCGCCCCGGCTGGCCCTGATCACCTGCACCGGCGCTTTCGACCGCGAACGCGGCAGCTACGCCGACAACCTCGTCGTCCTGGCCGCCCCGGCCCCGGATGTGTCCGAACGATGACGGTGACGCCGGACCGCACACCCCACTCAGACGATCATGAAAGGGTCGGATCATGCGACGCATCCCGGTTCTCGCCCTCCTCGCCCTCCTCGCCGCCCTCGCCGCCGGCTGCTCGACCGCCCCCGCGACCACCGCACCGACCCCGTCAACGTCCGGCACCCCGGCGGCCGATACCCCTGCCGACGACTCCGGCGCGGTGACGGAGCAGCGCTTCCCCGACATCGTCGACGTCGCGGTCACCGGTTCCGCGCCCACGTTCTCCTTCGCGGTGACCGTCAGCTCGCCCTACGACTCTCCCGAGCGCTACGCCGACGCGTTCCGGGTCCGCGGCGAGGACGGCACCGTCTACGGCGTCACCGAGCTGACCCACGACCACGCCACCGAGCAGCCCTTCACCCGCAGCCTGTCCGGCGTCACCCTGCCCGCGGGGGTGAGCAGCGTGGTCGTCGAGGGCCGCGACCAGGCCAACGGCTGGGGCGGCGGCACGCAGACGATCGACGTGACCGGCTGACCGGGCCTGCGCCGGCCGGGGTCTCGATCAGGCGGGGGCCGGGGCGGGCGGCAGGAACAGGTGGCCCCGGGCACTCCCCCGGGCGGTTCGGGCCGCGACCGTGATCCACGCGCCGACCAGCCCGGCGTAGAACACCACCGCCAGCACGGCCAGCACGGAGTCCCCGGTGTGCAGCGCCAGCGCGCTCGTGCCGGTGACGACGGTGCCCACGGGGAAGGTGAACGACCACCAGGTCAGCGAGAACGGCAGGCCCGCCCGGGCGGTGTGCACGGTGACCGCGCCGGCCAGCGCGATCCAGAGCAGCGTGAACCCGAACACCGGCACCCCGTAGACCACGCCGAACACCTCCAGCGCGGTGGACAACGGGGCGGGCAGGGCCAGGTGTGCCACCCCGCCGAGCAGGTTGACCGCGGTGATCGACTGGCCGAGCCAGCCCAGCACGATCCACATCGTCGGCACCGTCGCCGCGGGCCCGGTCCCGTGCACCGCCAGCCGGTACAGGATCAGCGTGGTGATCATCACCGACGCGAGCAGGCTCAGCCCGAACATGGCGTAGCAGGCCAGCAGCAGCGATAGCCGGGCCTGTCCCGGCGCGGCGTAGGGCACCAGCAGCGCCCCGGTGGCGGCCGAGACCATCGGCGGCACCACCGGCATCAGCCAGCCGGCGAAGACCGAGTCCGAGCGCAGCTCGTGGCGGGTGATCATGAGAAACGGGATGATCACCGCGCTGGCCAGCCCGGCGACGGTGCCGACGGTCCACAGCACCCAGTCGATGTGCACGGCCAGGCTCTCCCCCAGCAGGTCGCGGCCCAGCAGCAGCGTGCCCGCACCGACGGTGAGCAGCGCCATCGGCGGGGCGCCGTAGAACTGCGCCATCACCGGGTTCGCCGCGTGCCCGCGGGCGTGGTCCCGGTGCCGGGTCCAGTGCGCCGCCCACGCCACCGTCAAGGCCACCAGCATGATCGCCGCGACGCCCCAGACGACCGTGGCCGCCGCGCGCAGACC